>JASLID010000098.1 GCA_030153045.1 Flavobacterium sp. | reverse complement strand
CTACCGATTATTGGATTATAAAGATTGACTCAAATGGTGGTGAACAATGGCAAACAACCATTGGAGGGTCAGGTCTTGAAAAACTAAACCAAATTACGCAAACATCTGATGGTGGCTACATCATTGCAGGTTCTTCAAGCTCAAAAAAAAGCATAGCTGGTGAAAATGGCGAGACAGCTCCAAATCTAAAAAAAGAAGCTTCCCGAGGTGGTTTAGATTACTGGATTGTCAAACTTAAAACTAACGGAGGGGTTGAATGGCAGAAAACTCTTGGCGGACGATTTAGAGATGAACTAAAAGTTATTCAGCCATTGCCAAATAATGAATATTTATTAGGCGGTTACTCAAATTCCCCTGAATCTGGAGATAAAACCAATGATAATATTGGTGTAGGTGATTATTGGATTGTTAAAATCAACAATACAGGAGAAATCATCTGGCAACAAACTTTAGGAGGTAATACTGATGATGTTTTGGTTAGCTTAATTGCTACACAAGATGGCGGATTCATTATTGGAGGTAACTCAGGAGCCGAATCAAACACAGCTACAGGAAAAGTCAGTAATAGGTCAAATAAAAGTAAAAGCAATTCTAAAGGAACTGATTTTTGGGTTATAAAACTTGACCAACAAGGAACGACTGACTGGCAAGAAACCTACAATTTTGGAGATAATGATGCTTTAACTTCAATTACTGAAGATAAAGATGGAGATATTTTAATTGGAGGTTATGCTCAAAGTGAAGCTAAAACTAGCACCCTAGGAAAATTAAGTAAAGGAGCAATACAAACAGACAAAGAAGGCATAAACGATTATATCGCTCTGAAAATAGACTCTAAAGGAAAAGAATTATGGTCACAAGCCGTAGGAAGTCGTGGAGACGAGGTGCTTAAAAAATTAATTCCTACTGAAGATGGGGGCTATTTATTAGCAGGCACTTCTAATGGAGACAAATCAAGAGACAAAAAAGGAAAAAAAATAGGCGGTAATGATTATTGGGTAGTAAAACTTAAAAATACTAATAAAGAGGAAATAGAAGCTGTATTAGGAGTATTTCCAAACCCAACAGTAAACGCCACTACTGTAGCAGTAAGTTACGACTATGATTATGGTACGGCTACACTATATGACCTTAACGGGAGACAATTACAAGCTATTGATTTAAAAGGAGAAAAAGTAATTCCTTTTAACCTTGGTAATTTACCCCAAGGCATGTATTTAATTAATGTAAAAACCAATAACGGCACTAATGCCGTGAAAGTAATAAAGAAATAATGAAGCAGATATTTTTATTTTTACTTTTGATTTTATCTCAAAAGTTTTTTTCACAAGTTCCCGAAACGTTTTCAACTATTGATTCTCAAGAAGCAATAGCAACAAGTAATAATAAAACAAATATTAACCTATTTAATATTGAATTAAAAGATTTAAAAATACCCATTAGCCTAACATATAATCACAATGGAATAAAACCCGCAGAAAAATTAGGGATTTTAGGACACGGATGGCAATTAAATAACATCGGATTTATTAACAGAGTAGTTCAAGATGAATTAGACAACAATCCGACAACAGGTTGGTTTAATTCTATAATAAATGATCTACAAGGTTATTCTTATTATGAGAATTGCGGATCAGAATGCCGAAATGTTCCTACCGGTTTTAACGGCCAAGACCTGGCACCTGATTTTTTTTCAGTTAATATACCCGATAATCCTAGTTTTGATTTTTTATATAAAAAAAATATTACACAAAATGTTATAGGAACTCCCATTCCAGTATTACTTTCAAATAATTTCAATTATAAGATAAACACTTCTTTTAATGAATTTATAAGTAATAACGAGTTTATAAACAATCCTGAGGGAATAACAAACAACAACACAGTCTTCAATATTATAGATTCTAGAGGGAATAATTTTGATTTTATTAATGGCCCAAGATTGAGTGACACTCATAGATCGTCTATAACTAATGTTAGAAATAATTTTTATTTAAAAAGGATTTATAATTCAAATAGTCCGAATGAAATTGTTAATATTGACTATATAAAAAAGGAGTTTATTAAAGAAGACAGGTACAATTTAGGTTTTAATACTCGCTATTTAAATCCTATTAATCAACAGCAAGTATTACAAAACACACTTTTTGAAAATAACGAAGTAAAACATCTTAAAGAGGATTATTTTTTTGTTGATGAGTCAGAAAATATTATTTCTCAAATTAGGTCAAATAATTTGACAGTCAACTTTATGTACTTTCAAAATGCTGGTGGACTTGATGGATTATTAGATGAAATTAATGTTTTTGATAAAAACAATATATATGTTGAAGGTTATAAGTTTCATTACAACAACCAAGATGAAGTTTTACTATGGAAAATAGAAAAATTTGATAAGAATAAAACAAATACACAATCTCTGTATGAATTTGAATACAATGAAGGAAGACAAATTACATCTGAAACTTTTATATATGCAAAAGATTGTTTTGGTTATTATAATGACGCAATTTACAATAGAACCTTAATTCCTTTTTATTGCTCTACATCTCCTTATAATCTTCAAGGAGACAGGACAAATTATGCTGCTGCAGATGTAACCCCGAATTTTGAAGCTATTAAACGCCATAGTTTATCTAAAATAACAAATAGGTATAGTGGGCAAATAGAATTTGATTATATTTTAAATAGCGAAAATTATTCAAGCGGAATTGTTTACGGAGGAGGATTACTTATAGCTTCAAAAAAAACAACTCCAATCATAGGTAAGACAAAATATATCAAGTATGATTACATTCAATTGATGGGTATGGTGATCGATTTTAACAGTTTAGGGCATCATTATGCAACAAACTATCAAAACATAGTCAAATTCATGGATGACAAACCTACTCTAGATGAATTTCATCAGGATCTTCATAATGGATTCAGTACGGGTAATTATTTTAAATATATTTCAGAATCTACCTATAATTTTGATGACATGTCACTTTTAGAAATAACAAGTAGGATATACGAAACTAATCCAGAAGGGATATTTAAACAACCTATTTTAAAAGAAGAAAGTTTTTACAACAATAATAATGAGTTAGTTAAATCAATTGAATACAATTATGATCAAAGAACAATTGAAGTAATTCCGTATTATAAATATTCTAAACAATTTAGATCTGGTTCTTCTATTGAAATTAATGAATATGGGCAGAGTTATGTAGACACTTTTTTGAGAACCATTCAAAGCTTAGGGTCTTATATTTTTCCTGTAATGAGAAATGTATTAAAAGAGAAAATTGTAAAAACCAAAATTGGCGGCAATGAACTTCTTGAAAAAGAAGAATTAGAATACGTAAATAATTTAGATAAAAGAATTAGAAAAGTAAAAAACTATAATTCTAATAATATTCTATTTGAAAAAAAGTTCTCTTATTCAACTGATATAGCTTCAACCGATTTGATTTTAAAAAACATTGTTGGCATACCTTTAATTACAGAAACAAATAAAACTATTGGAGGGGTTAACAATCTACTTTCAACTGAAAAAGTTATCTATAAAGATTGGGGTAATGGATCATTAGCTCCAGAGTTTATAAAGGTTGCAAAAGGAAACTTACCTTTTGAAAATAAACTTAAATTTACATTAGTTGATAGTACAACAGGAAATCCGTTAGAAATTCAAAACGAAAACGGAAGTTATACTTCTATAATATGGGGTTATAATAATACACAACCAATTGCTAAAATTGAAAACGCTCCTTATTCGGCTGTACAATCTTATGTGAGTAATTTACAGGCTTTATCAAATGGCACAAACGAAAATGCTTTAATAACTGCTTTAAATGCTTTAAGAGCTTCTCTACCTAATGCAATCGTTACTACTACAACCTACAAACCATTTGTCGGTATAAGTACGGCAACAGACCAGAACGGCAATCAAACTACTTATTTGTACGATGCCTTTAACCGATTAAAACAGGTAAAAGACCATCAAGGAAATATACTTTCAGAAAATGAATACCACTATAAAAACTAAAGCAAGATGAAAAAGTCACTATTTTTAATACTAGTTCCTGTTCTTGCTTTTGCACAAAGTATTGATCAAAATTATATAAAGTCAACGATCTATAAAGGAGAAGGAGCTACATTACCACAAGAAAGCATTGTTTATCTTGACGGATTTGGTCGCCCTATTCAAAAAATAAACAACAACTTGAGTAATTCAGGGAAAAACATCGTAACTTATGTAGAATACGATGCTTTAGGCAGAAGATTAAAAGAATTTTTGCCATACAAATCTGGGAATTCATCATTAGATTATGTAAATAATTCTTTTTCGGAATTAATGACATACTATTCTAGTCCTGATTTTTCAACCAATGGAAACCCAGATGCCGAAGCTACAAATAATCCATACACAGAAGCATTGGTAGAAACACCTTCTGGTCTGATTTTAAAGAAAGCTGCACAAGGAAATGATTGGGCAATGGGTTCTGGACATGAAGTCAAATATGATTATCAAACTAATTTAGCCAATGAGGTTAAATACCTTAATGCAACCGCAACATGGAATTCCAGTAAAAATCTATTTGAAATTTCAATTTCACAAAACGGTTTTTATTTAGTTAATGAACTATATAAAAACATTATTAAGAATGAAAATTGGACAAGTGGCGATAATAATACAACCCAAGAATTTAAAGATAAAGAGGGGCGTTTAATATTAAAACGCACCTTTAATCAAGGTGACGCACACGAGACTTATTATGTCTATGACCAGTTTGGCAATTTAACGTATGTTATCCCTCCATTGGCTGAAGGCGCATTTGACCAAATAACATTGGACGGACTATCTTATCAATACAAGTATGACAACCGCAATCGTTTAGTAGCTAAAAAATTACCTGGAAAGCAATGGGATTTTTTTGTATATGATAAAATGGATAGAGTTGTAGCTTCGGGTCCTGCCTATTCACCATCGGGTGATGGGACATCTGTAGTATTAGTTACAGAGTATGATGTTTATGGTAGAATTTCACAAACTGGTTGGAAATCTTTGTCAATGACTGAAAATTCACGCAGTGGCTGGCATTCAGATATAGCTAATGGAGTCAATCCGTTTGTATTAAATACAAATGACATACTTATTAAAAATTATTACGATAATTATAATTTTCCCGACGCACCAACATTGCCAGCAACGCTACCAGACAGTACATATCCTATTGCCCAAAACGTAAAAGGACTACCTACAGGTTCGTGGATAAAAGTTTTAGATGCTGGAAACCCAAACTTTTATGAATTTTCATATATATTTTATGACGATAAGTACCGACCAGTGCATACTTATACCCAAAACCATTTGGGAGGTTATACACAAGTGGATGTTAACCTCGATTTTATGGGTAAAACGCTATACACCGTTACCAAACATAAAAAAGAAATTAACGATACCGAAATTGTAGCCAAAAATTCTTTTGAATACACACTTCAAGACCGCTTACTTACGCATAAACATCGAATAAATAATGACCCTGAAAAGTTAATTGCAAAAAACACCTACGATGAATTGGGGCAACTAATTACAAAGAATGTTGGTGGAGATGATTTGTCTGGTGATTATGCTTTACAAAAAGTGGATTACAACTACAATATTCGTGGTTGGTTAAAATCTATAAATAATACAGATAAACTAGATCCAGGGGATGGATTTCACATGCCTGATATGTTCGCTTTTAAAATTAGTTATAATTACCCTACCACAGCTACACCATTATACAATGGAAATATTTCGGAAACCCATTGGAGAGGATATAATGACGATATTTTGCGTAAATACGATTATACTTATGATCATTTAAACCGTTTGTTAGATGCTAAATTTTCTAAACCAGAGGCTGCTAATTATGTTAATTCATATGCAGAGCAATTATCATATGATAAAAATGGTAATATTTTAGATTTAGCAAGATTTGGTGGTACAGAAGACGATGTATATGAATACCCAATAGATAAATTAGCGTATACTTATCATACAACCAATAAAAATCAATTAATCAAGGTTGTAGATAATAGTCTGTCTCCACAAGGATTTAAAGACGGTAATACCTCTGGTGATGATTATGAGTATGATGAAAATGGTAATATGACAAAAGACCTAAACAAGGGTATAAAATCAGATATTACATATAACCATTTAAACTTACCCGTAAAAATTGTATTTAATAATAGTGAACTTACAAAAATTGAATATATTTATAATGCATTAGGAATCAAAATTTCGAAAACGGTAAATTGTATAAAAAGAGTTCCAATAAATTGTAACGGTGGTGGTGAATCGTCTAAGACTACAGCAGGAGTAGTAAGTATGTGTTTTACAGATGCACCGGCTACAGATGTAACCGACTATTTAAGTGGCGGTTTTCAGTATTTAAATAATTTTTTACAATTTTTTCCACATGCAGAAGGTTATATAAAATATATACCTGCAGCTTATCCTAATCCTACCGAGAGTTTTGTGTATGTATTTAATTACAAGGACCATCTAGGAAATGTTCGTATGAGTTATGAAGATGCTGGGGGATATCCAAATCTTGTAGATGAAAATAATTATTATCCATTTGGAGCAAAACACGAAGGGTATAATTATTCAACATCTACAACCTATAAATATAAATTCCAAGAACAGGAGCGTCAAGATGAATTAGGGCTTAACTGGGACAGTTTCAAGTATAGAAACTATGACGCAGCGATAGGACGTTTTATGTCTATTGACCCTTTGACAGAAAAGTATCACCATTGGTCACCATATGTTTTTGGAGGGAATCAAGTAGTACACTCAAGAGAGCTTGAAGGATTAGAGCCAGAGGATGATTTAAATGATGATAGCACTGTTGATGCAAAAAACACAACTGTAACTCCATCATTTGATGGTAAATCTGAAAACAAGAGTGACATGGATGATGTTTTAATTGAAAGAACAGTTACAGTTAACAGAGAACACGATGAGATAAATGAAGATGGATATGATGATTTTGATGAACATGGAATTGCTACTTCTGAGGAAGTAAATGAAGGTGAATATGAATATGAAGATGAATATGCTGCTAGGAAATCAGTTGTAGAGCCTTCATTTATGAAATACTTAGAAGTAGGAAGTAACTCTGCATCTGTTTATGATATGGTAAGAAGTTCTTCACTAGGACATTTTGTGAGAAATGGCAGAGCACCTGTTGCAGCAAATGCATTTAGATATGGAGGTGCAGCTACAGGAGTTGTAGGACTTGCTTATGGCTATTATCAATATAATAATAATCAAATTTCTGGTCTTGAATTTTCAATTGACACAGGTTTTGCGGCACTTGGTATTGCGGCAGCTTTAGTCACTGCTCCAGCATGGGGTACTGCTGCTTTAGTTGCAGGTACAGCCTCTTTAGTTTATTTTGGAGGAAAAGCTGTTTATGAGTATGGCTTTAATGAAACACTATTTGACAAACCTAAAAATTAATATCATGAAATTTTATAATTATTTATTATTCAGATTGCATACTATTTTATCTAAAAATAGTGTTTATGATGCGAAAGGAGTTATTTTTTTAACGACTATTATTTCAACTTTGTTTTTGTACCTAACCCTTTACCTTATCTGGCATATCATAAATCCATTTATAGATATAAATCTTAATGAAGTTGGTGTAAATAAAAGTATATTCATAATAATTTTATTATTTTTTTCAATACTCAATTATTATCTTTTCGTTAAAAGTAAAAATTTCTTGAATTATGGTTTTAAAGAAGATAAACTTGGTGGTTTTTTAATTTTTATTTATTTAATTGTCGTATTTGTGATACTAATTCTATTTGCAAATAAAAATCGTGAAAAAATAAGGAATGAAATTAAAAAAAATGAAATTGAAAATTTGAACACTGTTTCTCGATAATAATTTTATCGAAACAAGGTTAATGTAAAAATTATGTATTTAAACAAGATGGGGTAAGACAGCACGGCGTTTAAAATACTCTTAACAAAACGTGTTCCTGGTTAAGGAACACGTTTTGTGTTCTTAGGAATTTTAAAGAAAAACAAGAAACATAAAACCTACTAGTTGCTAAATGTTATTGGCAGGTTTTGCTGTTTCAAACCCAATCGGTTTAGTTGCGTTAAGTGTTTACGGAGTATTAGATGCTGCAGGTGCTTTTGATACAGCTAAAGATGGTTTAGGACTAAATAATGTAGCTGTTTATTCAGATTTTAAAAATTAAAAAAAATGATTGAAATTAAAACCGTTTCTTTAATACAAATGATTCTTATTTATATTTTATATTTAATAATTGTTGCTTTTTTTTATTCATTACTTTTTTTTCTTAAAGGGAGCCATTTTATGGATAATTTTTTTGTAATAATCATTATTCCATTACTTTCATTGTTTATTTTCTTTTTTACAAAAAAGTGGTGTACTAAGTTATGTATTATTAGATTGAGTAAGGAAAAAGTTGTATTTGAATTTAAAAATAAAAAAGTTAATGAGTGTGAGATAAAACTTAATAAAATAGATAAATATTTATTTCAAAAAGACCAGTATTTCAATGTTTTTAAAATTTATCAAAAAAATAATAAATCAATTAAATTATATATGTTTAATAGCGATTTAGAAAATGAGCAAAAATTTCTTAATTTTTACTCAAGATTCGAACAAAAAATAAATGAGTTTAATGAGAATAGTGAGAATTTATTAATACAGAAAAAACCAACCTTTTATGAATCTAAGACTGCATATTATTCAGCTATTATAGTTTTGATCTGTATGACTTTGTTACCAATATTTTATTTATTTTCTAATGATAAAATAAAAATAGGCAATTTGATTACAATTTATTCATTCGGGTTATATTACATATACAGAGTATATCTTGAAAATAAAAATAAATAAACACGATATAAATATTGAATCAAAATAAAACCTAACAACTGGATATTAATCTGGTCGTTAGGTTTTTTTATTAAAAAAAATATTAGATTTGTTTTATTCGCAACTAAATTCATTTTTAATACCTCTATGAAACTTCCAACTAGACAATGGTTTCTCTGATATAACTTGATTGTTTAAATCGCTTTTAACCCTTAAAAACAAAAAAGTGGACAAACTAATTTACCCACTTTACTTACAATCCAATTTTATCTAATACTTCCTCAAACATCGAATGTCTTCATTGATTTGAGTGGCTGTTTTCTTATCGACTCTAAATTCATAATCTTTTTGGTAGGTATGAATGATGAATCCTTTGATAAAACTCTTAAAAATATACTTGATATCACTACTTTTTAATTCGGCCACGATATAACCCTCACAGTTTACCTGG
This sequence comes from Flavobacterium sp., assembly GCA_030153045.1. GTDB lineage: Bacteria > Bacteroidota > Bacteroidia > Flavobacteriales > Flavobacteriaceae > Flavobacterium. The sequence goes on along the minus strand of JASLID010000098.1, from coordinate 29,073 downwards.
TACCTATTAATTAGCTCGTATTTATCATCATTAACAAATGAAAGCTCTATCACATCATCCTTTTTAATACAGGCGTTAAATGAGAAAAGCTTGATGTATAAAAAGATTTTAGATCCTTTCCTCCTACCCAATTGAAAAGAGATATAATCTTCATCAGTATTATACACTTTAAAATAATACGGTTCGGTATACGCATAGGCTTTCTTGTCTAAGAAATTCTCTTTACTGCGCGTTATTTTCACCGTATTCTTAAACTTGATTCTTAAGGAATCTTTAGCCGATAATTGAGCAGAAGCATTCATAAAACAGAATACAACGAGTAGTAATGATAGTATTATTTTTTTGAGCATGATTATTTCTAACAATTAAAAAATAAAAAGGGATTGTTACATCCCTTTTTATTTAAAGAAGTTCAACTATTATTTTTGTTCGTATTCCGTATCCCAATCGGTACCATCATCTCCTTTTTGTCCTTCCATTTTGATCATGAAATTTTTAGCCGGGAAATAAGGCTTCATGTGAATGTCTAAATAGATTCTGTCTTTTTGAATAGGATCTTGTTCAAATCTTCTGATTTCAAAGTTTTCAATCAATTTGTCAGGTCCAGTAATTCCGTCCAGGAATTGAACGATTTGACCCATGATTTCTTTACGTGTTTTTGCCGTAAAGTTTTCAAAGGCTCTTCTGTTTAAGAAATCCATTAAAACTTTAGTCACATAATCAAACACACGAACTACAGAATACGTTTGTAATCCTAAATTATCTCCTGAGAATAATGTTTTTCCTGAGAATGCCATTACTTTGCCATACTCGTTCACCATTGGGATTAATCCCATGTTTTCCAAGTTAGCAATTTCGCTTTTCTTTAAATCGAAACGAACGCCATCTACCTCATTGATTCCACCAAATTTCTTACCAGCAGTAACTTGTGACATTAATGTTTTGTAAATTTTTCCTGCTAATGCAGCCGATGGTGGTATAAATAAATCTTCCGACTCTCCTATCGAGTCAAATTTACCTCTACCCACTAACCAGTTGCACGTCATTAATACATTCGAACGGTAAATATCGCCTCCTGTTAAATAAGCCGCATCAAACATTTCCATTACATCATCCGGTTCATCTAGATGAGCGAAATCGGTCACCAACATTACTTTGTTTTCGTGCGCAATTTTAGCCCATTTTTCAACCACTTTATTGCTTCCTAAATACCCAGGAATCACTAATAATCCGTAGTTGTTTTTTAAATCTAAACGATCGTAATTATCCACTAATTCATTGTGAATTGAATCGATAAAACGTGTGTTATCTAAGTCTTGCAACTGATCTAACTCCGCATTGATAATCGTAACGTTTTTAATTTTTTCTGTTTCTGTGTTTTTGTAGAATAAACCAATTGTTCTGTACGATTGCTCTAATTCTTTAGTTTCATGAATAGCAACGGCTAAGTTTTTAAGCAATGTTTCTTCAGCCACTTTACTTTTGTCTTCGCACAAAGCCACCATATCTGTAAGTGTTTCGTTTCCTTTTAAAACGGCCGCCCACATTTGCAAAGTCTTCATTAACGTTTCTCTTTCGTTTTCTTTGTTGGCTTCACCCATAAAGATTTGACGACGTGCTTTTCTATCAGGATTCATGTTTTGAGCTCCTTCAATAGATGTCTCTAATAAATCGAATCCACCATATTTAGCCAATTTCTCAGCATTTACCCTTACTCCTCCTTCTTTTCTTTTTGGCTCTAATACAGCTGTATCATTAGTTTGAGCCTGTAATTGTTCTTTTGACATGATTGTATTTTTTTACAGTTTATGATCTATTTGTTTGTATTTAATTCAGAAATAAGCTCTTCAATAGTATCCAACAATGCTTTTTTAGCATCAGGATTATCTAAAGCACTTTTCAGAATTTTATTCGTTTTTAATTGCTTGATGATTTTTTGGTACTGATCTTTCTCCGTTTCCAAGTTGGTCAAAAACTTACTTTGCCCAGTGATTCCTTTGATACCAAAATCACCTAAATTGTTAAACTTCAGTTCTTCATTTTTAGTAGCGCCTTCAGCATCTTCAAAGCTCACTTTGGCTGTTGGTTTGAAATGTGAAAACACTTGCTCTACATTTGTTAAACCTTCCACTAGCTCTGGTCTTACCGGAGTATCTCCAGTTAATTTTTGAGCAATTAATGTTCTGTTTTGAGGGATTTCTAAGATGGCTTCGTTAGCATCTAATTTTACCTCGTTTCCTCCGATTCCGTAATTTGATAACATAATTTTTGTAATTTGATGTTTAATAATCCCTTTTAGCTTGCTTTGTTAATTTGTCGGCAAACCTCTAAGTCCCTTTTTACTATTTCTAATTCGCTTTTGTACGTTTCTATTTGTTGCAAAAGTTTATCCATTTCTTCCTTGCTCTCCCCCATCATTTGAATGCTTTTTTTAGCATCAATTAATTGCCTGTTGGTGATGATAATATTGTCGTACATATTATCTCTTAACAAACTATCCTTAGTAGGTATAGATTGCTGCATGCTTATTATTGTTGAAATTGCTTTTTGCTGATTGTAATAAAAATCTTGTCCGGGAGCATTCAATGAATCGATTGATGATTTTAAATCCTCCATGTTTTTAGCAAAATCTTCCTGAAAGAGAAACTCTCTACTCATTACTTCATTTTCCTTTTTTAACTCACTGTTTTCTTTCCAAGGCAAATAATAGTCAAAAAAAACAGCTCCAATAATGACAAATAAGGTTATTCCGAATACGCCTAAAAAAACTAAAAATGAAACAGCGCGTTCTTTTTTATTTAATACTTCCATAATTCTTTTAATCTTCTAAAAATGATTTATTTCTTTTTGATGTATCTATAGCAGCGTTTTCTAATTCCAATCGCTCTTTAACAAAAATTCCATTGTCTTTTCGTTTACCGATATAATCCAAATGGTTCAGGGTAGAGAACAACTCATCAATGGTTCTCATAAAATAAATCACCTTTTCAACAGTTCTGTCAATTTGTGTGTGGTTGTAACCTACATTCACCAGATCAGTAAACATCATTTCGAATTCCCCTTGACTGAACCCGCACCATTCTGATATATAATTTAGGAGTTCTTCCTTTCCAGCTCCCGACTTAGAGTCGACAAAGTTTTTCATGATTCTAGCCAATGAAATCACTTTGTCGAACATATAAGCAGGAGGTTGATTTGGGGCAAACCATCTGAAAGAATTTATGTTATCACCTAAATACGTGGTGATTTTTTCTGATAACGCAAGAATGATTACAGCTAAATCATTGCTTTGATTTTTACGGTTTATTTTTTGAGAAATTTGCACCGATAAAAGTTCCAATTGCCCGAAGAAACGATCAATTTTAGTGTGAATATCGATCAATCGCTGGTGGCTTTGTACCGAAGTACAGGGCGGAATATAATCGGATACCAAATAACTTTCGTTTTTGTTAATCACAATTTTTCCCAGCGTTAGGTAATACCCTCCGTATCCGCTATCGATTCCTTTTTCCGGAACCAAATTAAGATTGAACGTAGGAATGACATTTGGGTATCTTGGTGGATTTTCTTCAGGATCTGGATCTCCAAAAGGCTTTTTATCAAACGGATTCACCGAAATATTAGCCAACAGTACCACATCTTCATCATACTGTAATTCATACACTGCTTCCGGATAAGGCATTTCCATGTTTAACATGTGGGCATTATTCGAGCTGATGTCAATTCGGCATCCATTAGGTGTGACGGCATGACATTCCTCTACCTTAACCCTTAACAATTTATGGTTGTCTATGACTAAGGAAATTTTTACAGATTCTCCCGCATTACCAAAGGGTACTAAACCGTAATTTAAAGCATGTAATTGTGTCCCCATTGCATCCCTAACCACATCACTCAAATGATCTTGCATTGCGATAAAATGAGATTTGTTGATCTTCATTCCATCTACCCAGTTAACAGGGAAATGATTTAGTTTTTCTAACATATAGCTTGCTTATAATTTTAATTTTATTGCGAATTCATTCATTTATACTAATTGTGCTTTTTGAAAGTTCTCTACACTTTGCGGATTGGTTCTTAAACAAATCACTGTACTGTCTTCCTGAATACCGTTCATGTACATCGTCAGTTCAGGGTCAATGTATTTTGAAGCGCCATACCAGTTTGGTTTTAAGTAAAACACCCAATTTTGTGGATTTCCGTCTTCGCCAAATAAATCAATTGGACTATCTGAATTTCGGGTATTATAGTCATTGACAAAGTGGTAAAACAACCTTCCAAAATCCATACGGATTGGCGATTTGGCTCTAAACTCAGTTCTTATACTCGAGTGAGGATTTTTAAAGAACACAAAGGTGATGACGACCATGTCTCTAAACTCATCATCCTTAGGCTCAGAAAAAGTTCCCATTTCTGGAAAGGCCCATGTTTTGTATATTTTTGCTGGAATGGAAATGGCTGTTTTAAATGTGGCATATATCCATGTAGGCGCCAAAAACATGACAATACAAGACGCTATGATAAATGAAAATGTAATACCATTCATATAGGTGTACAGAATGAGGAAAGGAATCGCACCAAATACGGCGATTAATAAATTATACACGCCTTCAATCCAAAGGCTTTTTAATTCATACTTCGTTAAATAGGTTCTATAGATGAGGATATGAAGTGTGCCCAAAACAAAAAAGAGCACTTGGTAAAACACAAACTCACCAAACAATGTATTGATCACTTTTGATTGTCCCAAAAAGGAAACCAAAGTAAATACCAATATCGAAGAGAATAAATAGATGTAATATTTTGTTTTATACTCTTGCTTGAATTTTGCCACTTTATCCGTAAAAAACATCGTTAAAATGGCTCCTATTAATAACAATACAACTAGGACTATTAATAAGGTTGGATCAATAAGTTCTTTAAAATTAGGTCTAAAAACTGGTCTCATATTTATATTCTGGTTGTAATTCCTAATACTGGTTCTTGCTTTGCAAAGTCAAATAATTCTAATTCCTCTGGTAATAGTATGGTTGTTTTAACATCTATTTCCATGGGTAAAAAATATTCGTAAAAAAGGGTGATAAATTTTTTAATTCCCCCGTCGTGTATGTAATCTTGAAAAGAGCTATTTTTTAATGGACCTATCTTAAACTCGAGATTTAAAGAATAGTCCATATACGAATTGCCAGAAATCATGTCTAAACCCAGCCTGCAATCGTTCAATGTTATTGTTTGTCCGCTGTTGGATTGGTCCTGAGACCCTAACTCTTCGATTTCAACTGTTTCGTCTAATAAATAATTCAGGCAATAGGCCGTTTTATCTAGTTTTCCCACAATTTTATAGACAAATGGAAGTAGTCTGATAAATTTAGAGACCAACACTTCCGGTAAATTTTTATCTAAATCCCAAAACTCATAGAAAAAATCTAATGTTTTCCCTCTGTTGAGCTTGAGCAAGTATTCTTTTTCTGCCTTTTCTCTCATTAATCCACTCAAAAAAAACTCGTTTTCAAATGGCAAAAAAAACTGACGCGCCTGCTCCTCTTCTTTTTGCTGCAAACGATATTCTTTCGTCATATCATCTACCGATTGATTGAGTCTTTCTGATTTAGGATAATGGAAGATCCCTTCTGGCAAGGCATCATAAATGCCATCTCTGGATAAATTGATTTTTAGGTATTGTGTGGCGTCATAATCGTAATCGACAATTTGACATCCTAAAACATCGGAACTATAGGGTCTTCTAAATTGTCCTTCGAAGTTGACAATAAAATCAGAACCATCGGATTTGAAATCTTCCAATAGCGTAGCCAACATCACTTCTGCTTTTAAATCAAAAGGAATTGCATTTATTTTATTTTTAACTTCTTGAATATCAAACATTATTTACTACTCTTTATTTTTCTCATCCTCTTTTATCCTTCCCGAAGCAAAATATCTGGTTTGAAAGTAATTGTCATTGAAATTGAATATTCTTAACCCCGATGATTTTGTAGTGGCTAAAACCCTGTCGTTCTTCAGGTAAATGGCCACATCAGAAACTGGGACATCTTTGCTGTATCGAAGAAAAATAAAATCGCCTTCCTCCAAATCCATACGTGACAAGAACAATTCGATATCTTTTGATTGGAAAATCCCAATGGCTGTTTTAGGCAAACTTTTTTTATACGTTTTGCTGTATAATGCTTGTGCAAATGGCACCATCCCTAAGCTGTCTTTAGAAAAAGATCGATTTCCGTAAGGCGTACCTATCCATTTGTCTATGTATTCATAAAAATCATAGCTTTTAATATCATCCGGTCGTACACTTAACAAAACGGCATATTTCTCTTTTACGCGAATTTGCTCATCTGTCAATCCTTCTTCATATTGATCCGCTAAAGTTTGGTTAGGTTTTCCATCTTTAATCCCCAATACGTTTTTAATTTTTTTCTCATCATACTTCAATTTCAATGGCACTTCATCAACATACTTTGGAGTGCCACAGGTAATAAATAAAAGCAGTGTGAAAATTAGTAATGCTATATTTTTCAATGTAATTTTAAATTAGAGCTAATAAAAAAATAAATGTAATTTCCTACAAAAATATATTTTATTTTGAATTGACAAATTTTATTTTCAAAATTTTGATGTTAAGAAATTGCTTTGTCTCTACTATTTTTTAAAAACTGGCGTTAAATATCAAAGTAAAACTATTCTTACAAAGCAAATATATCTAAAAATATCAATTTGTAAGAAAATTATTCAATAATTTTAGAGATGCTAACTTTTTTTTATTAAGTTCGTCATCAAAAAAAATTATGTCTAGAGGGTTAAGAAATCTTCAAAATCAATTGTTCCGTTTCGATCATAGAATTTTACTGGTTTTCGTTATAGTATTGTGTGCAGGAATTCTTTTCTTTTTTTCAAAAATTTCAAATCACGTTGACTGTGAAAACTCCACTTTTTATATCGTTTCTAAGAACCGAATTCCAGGAGAAAATATCGAGTTTTTTAACGAAACCCCAAATGCAAATCAATGGGAATGGGATTTTGGTGATGATTCTAAAAAAGAATATTATAAAAATGCCACGCACCGTTACAAGACCCCAGGAAAATACAGAATTGCATTAACCATCAATGACGGTTGCACGGTCTACGAAGATTTGGTCATCAAATCAGTCGGAGAATTATCCAAACGCACCAAAATGCCTGAAATCATTGTGCCTAGAGTGGTAAAAGTGGGCGAAGAAGTTGTTTTTGATTATTACTACAGCGAGAGCGAGATTTTTTCATGGGAATGGAGTTTTGGAGAGTCTTCAAGATTAGATGACACTGAAAGCAATCCGGTTCATGTGTATAGAACACCAGGCGAGAAAAAAGTGACCTTAATTGTCAATGGCAATGTCAACCGTATTACCTCAAAAACCATATTAGTAAAGCCAAAAGATCCAGAAATTGCTGAGGCACTGACGGAAGACATCGAAATTAAACCCTTACGATTGAGACGTGGTCCAGCGCAAATAGATCCTGCCGAAGAATATGCGATGACTTTGCCCGTTGTACCTCCTTCATCAAGAAAAAAATCAAAATTAACGGATAAAGGCAAAAATAATGCGCCTTCCATTTCAGAGGAGCAATTTGAACTTTTGTTGCATCAAGTGGCCAAGCAAAGTAAGACCAAAGATGATTTTGCTGAGTTTTTGTGCAACGATTTTAAGATCCCGGTTTTAATAAACGATTCTAAAATTTTACCGTTTGATGAGTTTTGCAAAAAAATAGTTGGTCAAAAGTTAAAAATATCTAACATCCGATTGTCTACCAATAAAAACAACTGTGTGATCAATCTTGAAATTAGTTATAAAATCAAAAAACACATGGTCTGGATGACTGATTAACAGACCATTTAAATAACATTATAAAAACAGAATGAACTGTTTTAAAACATTTCATTTTTATTAAATAACATTCCACTATGAAGAAAAATTCAAAGGGCTTTCAACTGGTATTTTCCAATTTTGAAACAAGGATTTTTACACTTTTTCTAATTATTTTAATTATAAGTGTTATCGTTTTTAGTTTTAAATATCAGAAACACGTTGACTGCGATACTTCCGATTTTTATATCGTTGCCGAAAATTATTCGGTCAATGAGGCGATTGAATTTCATAACGAAACACCCAATGCCATTGAGTGGAAATGGGATTTTGGAGACGGAAGTCCCCAAGACACTAAAAAACACGCCTTACACAAATATACTGAAGCGGGTATTTATAATGTCAAACTGATTATCAATGGATTTTGCCTAAAAGAGAAACAAATCCAAATTAAAGATCATGGTGAAATTCTGGATCGTTCTAAACTTCCAACCATCATTGCTCCTAAGATTGCTGAAGTGGGACAAAAAGTGAATTTTAGGTATAAATACTACACTAATGAGACTTTTTCGTGGGAATGGAGTTTTGGAGAAACGGCTCAGGTGGATAATACCGATGAGTATGCCAGTTATAGCTTTAGGACACCCGGTCCAAAAACCGTTACCTTGATTGTAAACGGAGAATACAAATTTAAAACTTCGAAAATTATTTACATCAAACCGCGTCCTGAGTTCAAAAAAGACAACGAAATGATGCTGGAAGAAGGTTATACTTATGAAAAACCTGTGGAGTCCTTTTATAAGCCAAAAGGAAACCCAAAACCGGATATTTCAGACAAGTGGTTGAACAATATTCCAACCCACTCTAAGAGACAAAACAAAACAGAATTGGCTCCGGATATTTCTGAAAATCAATTTGAATTGTTAATTCATCAAGTGGCTAATGAAACCAAAGAAAAAGAAGATTTTGGCAAATACATCTGTGATAATTATCAAATTCCTGTCATTAAAAATGGAGATCAAGTAATTTCTTTTGAAGAATTCTGTAAACGAATTAAAGGACAGGAAATTAAAATTGAATCGTTCCGATTAACCAGAGATAATTTGAATTGTATTGACGGATTTACGATTACTTACAAAATCAAAGGCATCATTGGCTGGACCGAAGATTAACCAGTTTACCGACTTTTAAAACTAAAAAATTATGATTACCGAAAATATAATCTTTCACGAGGAGTTGCAAACGGCTCTGGAAATTGCCAAAAAAACAGCTCAAGAAGCCAAGCATCAAGAATACACCGCAGCCCATTTATTAAAGGCTATTTTACATCGCAATTTTTCGCTTTTAAAAGAGTTGGAATTGATGGGAAAAGACGTCTTTTTTATTGAAGAATGGGCCGAAGTTCGTGTGGATGAATTTCCAAAATCGTTAAAACCAACCGAAGCCGATGCGCATGAAAGCATAGACGAAGTGATTGCAGAAGCCGATGCCGTTCGTGATATTTTAGGTCGTGAAGAAGTGGATTTGTTTGCCGTTATGGTCGCACTCGCCACTCCCGGAGTCGGTTTTAATTTCGACCAAATGAAAAGCTTTCCGGTAACCAGATCCGAGCTTCTAACGGAGCGCGAAGATGGAAAAATGAACGCTGATTTATTAAATCTTCCTTCAGAAAGATCGGTTTCAAAATACATTCATAAATACTGTTCCAATAAGACGGCCAAAGCCAAAAAAACAAAATTGGAAATCGTAGGCCGAGATAAAGAGCTCAAAGAAATTGTAGAAATTTTATGTCGCTTTTCTAAACCCAATGTATTGTTGCAAGGATATCCTGGTGTGGGTAAATCGGCAGTGATTACTGGTTTCGCTAATTTAATCGTGAGCCAGCAAGTGCCTGAAAAATTGATGGATACCGAAGTTTTTGAATTGGATTTAGGAACGCTTATTGCCGGAGCCTCGTATAAAGGAGAAATTGAAGACCGACTGAAAAAGTTAATCCAAGAGCTAAAATCCTATCCGAAAGCCATTTTGGTTATTGATGGCATTCATGTTTTATTAGACAAAAACAGCGACAATGCCGGAATTTCTAGCATCCTTAAAAGCGAGATGTCTAAAGGATTAACCCTGATTGCCACCACCACAGTAGACGAGTTTACCAAAAAAATTGAAAAAGACGAAAGCCTGTCAGGTTTGTTTGAAGTGTTGAAAATTGAGGAACCCGACAATGAAAACGCTTTTAGAATTATAAAAACCGCCTTAAAATCATATCATGAGCATCATAATATTAAAACTGATGATGAAACTATTAGAGAATCTATCCGATTATCTAAACGCTATTTAAAAGAGAAAAGCTTACCAGAATCGGCCTTAAACTTGTTGGACAGAACCATGTCGGTTATTAAAACGGCAGGAGAATCCTTTCTTAAGGAAAAAGGGGTTTTGAATCGAAAGTTAGAACATATTGAAACTTTACCTCCTGACTTACAACATCAGGAAGCCCGATGGTTGTATGATGACATTAAACGCAAAGCGCATTATTTATTGACGCAAGAGCAACAAGAAGAGTCTGCTGAAGATATTTCTTCAGAAGCTTTGGTTGAAAAACTACAGGCACTTTTAGAAAAACTATCCATCATTGCCCAAAATAAAAAAGAACATATCGAAGCCATCGATTTAGGAGCTATTGTAGCGCAAAAAACAGGCATTCCTTTGGGTAAATTGCAATCGGAAGAGAAAGACCGTTTGCAAAACATGGATGAAATTTTAAAGAAACGTGTGGTGGGTCAGGATTTAGCCATTCAAATTGTGTCGGAAGCCGTTTTAGAATCCCGTTCTGGTTTGAGCAAAGCGGGTCAGCCGATGGGTTCTTTCTTTTTCCTAGGACCCACAGGAACCGGTAAAACGGAGTTGGCCAAGTCCTTAGCCGATTTTCTTTTTCAGGATGAAAGTGCCATCATTCGTTTTGACATGTCTGAATTTAAAGAAGAACATTCGGCAGCCTTACTTTATGGAGCGCCTCCGGGCTATGTGGGTTACGAAGATGGTGGTTTGCTGGTCAATAAAATAAGACAAAAGCCCTACTCTATCGTTTTATTTGATGAAATTGAAAAGGCACACCCATCAGTGTTTGATGTGTTCTTACAGATCATGGACGAAGGGAAATTACATGATCGATTGGGTAAAGAAGGTGATTTTTCGAATGCCCTGATTTTATTTACTTCGAATATTGGGTCGCAATTTATTGTCGAATCTATAACCTCTGGAAAAGGGTATCCCTCTTCCAACCAGTTGATGGAGATCATGACCAAGAATTTCCGGCCTGAATTTCTAGGCCGTTTGACTGAGATTATTCCTTTTGGCCCTATTTCTAAAGAAAATGCTATGGGTATTTTTGAAATTCATTTGAAGAAGGAATTATTCGATTTAGCGAAATCGTTAGACATTAAAGTTACCCTTACCGACGAAGCCAAATCCTTTTTAGTGGATAACGGTTTTAATGCAACGTATGGAGCACGACCATTGAAAGGCATCATCCGCTCTGAGTTAAGACGTCCTTTGGCGAAAAAAATCATTTCAAACGAGGTGGTCGAAGGAAACGAAGTAAATATCAGTTTTGCTGATGACAAACTGGTATGGGATATTCAATAATTCGATAATTTTAATCACTCTTTTTTCTCGAAAACTATATTATGATTGTGTAATTCCTAATTATCTTAAATTCTTATTGAGAAAAATTTTCTTTAACTTGTTCATTTGTACAACCTTACTTTTTTGGTTTATTTTTTTTTATTGAAAGTAATAATTTTATAGGAAATTGTATAAAAATGTATTGCTTTCTGAGGTTTATTATTATAATTTTGACGGAAATTCTTACTTTTTTTTTAAATCCTAGTGCACAAGGAATACTTTAAAATATGTGTAAGAATTTCAAAATTATTTATTAATCATCTAAAAAATTAGAACGATGAAATTAAACAAAATTAAAATTGCGCGTTTGACAAATGATCAAGCAAAATCTATTAAAGGTGGAATTGAAGGTGAAGTAGTTACTCCTAGTACTGAACACAGATTTACTTGTAGATGGTGTACAGGTGGTGGTATTGTTGCTGACAGTGGAGAGACAATGCAATTATAAGAAGCTTCTTAATTAATTGAAAAGAGAGGATAAACGAATGTTTATCCTCTCTTTTCTGATTAAATATTTTATTTATTATGAAAGATTTGATATATGACAAAATCATATTAATTGAAAAAGAGATAACTATAAGAAAAAAGGATATAAATAACATTTCTTTATACACGGGAATAGGTGGATTACCTATTTTTTATTTTTTAATGTACCAATTAACAAAAGATAAGGTCTACATTGATAAATTACATGAAACTGTAGAAGAAATTGTTGAAATCATGAATACTTCTGAATATGATGTTTCTTATTGTAGCGGATTAGTTGGCATTGGGTACATGTTTAATTTTTTAAAAAACAAAGCAGTTTTTAATGAGGAATTCGATACCGAAATAACAGATTCTTTAGATTTTATTGATGATTGTATTGTCAATTTTTATTTATCGAATACCAACGATATCAGTAATGTAGATTTCTTACATGGTTCATTTGGCGCCGCTTTTTACTTAAATGAAAGATTAAAAAACAATACTGATGTTGCATTTAAAAATGCAGTAATTCTTTTATTTGAAAAATTAGCAACTATCGTTATTAAAGAAATTGAAGAAAGTAAAAGTGTCTGTGAAGTAATCGTATGTGATGACAATACCCACAGAACCAATTGCGGATTAGCACATGGTCACATTTCCTATATCATTATTTTTTCTCAATTTTTAGAGAATTTCCCAGATAACAAACTAATTCATAAAGCTCTGAATGAATCTATTGAATGCTTATTAAGTTTTGAAAATGATGATACAAATAATCTATCACAGTTTCCTAGTATTGCTACAAACAAATTAACAGCTGAATATAGCATCCCTCTTGGATGGTGCTATGGAGATCAGGCTATTTCAATTGGCCTATATAAAGCATCTCAAATTTTGAATGATGACATATTAAGAGAAAAATCGCTCGAACTTGCCCATAAAAATTTAAAGCGAAACACTATTGAAAAAATGTTTCCATTGCCATTATATGACGCTGGATTTTGTCATGGTTTATCAAGCATTGCGTACATCCATAAAAAATGGTTCACGATTTCAAAAGAAAAAGAATTTAATGATTTGTATCAAAAAATGATTTTGGATATTGTTCATTTTGGGGATCAAAATATAGGAATTGCAGGCTATCAAAAAATTTTGGGTAAAAACAAATACGAAGACGCTATTGGTCTACTCGACGGGTCAATAGGAATTGGCATCACTCTAATTGATTATTTATTAGAAGAAGATTACGGATGGGATAGTTTTTTCCTATTAAACTAATTAATTGAACTGGAAGATTATCTTTGCGTATTAAATACCTTATACATTGAAATGAATAAAAACAACCCTTATAAATCTTTTCCTGAATTTGTTTTAAGAACTCCCCTCTACCCTTTTAGTTTTTACAAAAATTTAACTTCCGACAGCACAATATCAGATGAAACCTTTAAAGATTTATTTAAAGATTCAGAAATTAAAGAAGCTATATTTCTTGCTACTCCAGTTTTATTTAATGAATTACAAAAATGGATAAATGGCGAATTAGTTGATTTAAAAAAAATTGAAAAAATAAAGTTTTCTTTATTAAAATATATATCGCGTATGTCTTCAAGATGTACTCCTTTTGGTCTTTTCGCCGGATGTGCAATTGGTCAATTTGATACAGAAACAAAAATAATACTCGATAAAACACCCCATAACAGCAGACATACAAGATTAGACATGAATTATCTTGTAGCATTATCTCAAGATCTTGCAAAAATTGAAAATATAAAAAACCAAATCCTTTTTTTTCCAAATACGAGTCTATATAAGTCAGGAAATCAATTGCGGTATGTTGAATACGAATATGTTAACGGTGTTAGACAACACCATATAGTAGCAGTCGAAGATTCTATATATCTAGAAAAAGTTATAAAAGCCTCATCAGAAGGTTTGTTAATGTCCCAGATTGTTCATTTATTAGTTGATGAAGAAAATGCTCTAGAAGAAGTAACTGATTTTGTTGAAGACTTAATAGCGAGTCAAGTCTTAATTAGTGAATTAGAGCCTTCAGTTTCTGGACCTGAATTTTTAGATCATATTAAAGGAGTATTGTCAAAACTAAAAAATACACAAGAACAACTAGATATTATAAATTACGTTGAGAATAAATTAACTGAAATTGATAAACATATTGGAAACGAGTCTAATGAGTATATCGATATTAGTCATCGCCTTCAAGAGTTAGGAACTCACTTCGATCCTAAATATCTTTTTCAAACAGATGTAATCTTAAAACCCAAATCAAACTTACTAAGTGACTCGGTTATTAATTCTGTAAAAAAAGGAATATCATTATTCAATCAAATTACTTTACCTCCAAAAGAATCTTTATTAAGTAGTTTTAAAGATGCTTTTTACGAAAGATTTGAAGAAAGTGAAGTGTCTTTATCAAAAGCCTTAGATGTGGAAATTGGAGTTGGATACAAACAAAATCAGGATGCTTTTGATATTAATCCTTTAATTGACGATATTTTACTTCCAAGTAAAGGAAAGTCAAACGCTATACAGGAAATTAAATGGTCTAAAGTATATTCTGTTTATCAAAAAAGGATAGCAGAAGCCTATCTTAAAAATGACTATTGTGTGACGCTTTCAGATAAAGATTTTGAAGGATTTGAAAAAAATTGGGCTGATTTACCCAATACAATGTCTACAATGATAGAAATTGTAGTAATAAACGGAAAAGAGAAAATTTTAATTAATCAAGCAGGGGCTTCTAGTGCGGCCAATTTACTTGGACGATTTTGTCATGGGGATGAAAATCTGAAAAGATATACTCAAAATATAGCAGACTTAGAAAGAGATATGGATGACTCCAAAATTCTTGCCGAAATAAATCACTTACCCGAGTCCAGAATTGGAAATATATTAATGCGTCCCATTTTAAGAGAATATGAAATCCCTTATCTGGCGAAATCAGTTCTAGAAAATGATAAACAATTAAATATAGAAGATCTCTATGTTTCTGTAAAAAACAATACCAAAATACATTTAAGATCAGGCAAACACAATAAAGAGGTTATACCACGACTTACAAATTCCCATAATTATTCTAACAATTCGTTGCCTATTTATCATTTTTTGTGCGATATGCAAACACAAGAAAAGCGAAAGTATATAGGATTCGAATTGGGTCCATTTGCTAATGAATATGATTTTATTCCAAGAATTGAATATCATGATTTAATTTTATCGGAAGCAATGTGGAATTTAAAAAAATCAGATGTTCAACCATTACTTTTGCTTGAGAATAATGATTCAGAATTAATCAATGCAGTCAAATTATTTAGAGAAAATAAAAAAATCCCTAAAAACATTATGCTAGTTGATGGAGATAATGAATTATTAGTCAACTTAGAAAATTTAATTTCCACAAAAATGTTTTTGAATACTATTAAAAACAGAGCTTATTTTAAAATAAAAGAATTTTTATTTGATGAGCCCGGAATAGCAAAAAGTCATGATGAAAAAGAATATTATGCAAATCAAATTATTTTATCCTTTTATAATAGTCAAAAATTAAAGAATGATTAACAAAGTGCAAAGAAGTTTTATTCTTGGAGACAACTGGTTGTATTATAAAATTTATACCGGAACCAAAACAGCCGATGCTATTCTTTTGGAAGTTATTCAACCAATAGCAGCTTCTTTAATTGAAGAAAATATAATTGATCAATGGTTTTTTATCAGGTATACAGATCCTAAATACCATTTAAGGATTCGTTTTCATTGTAAAGATGCAAGTAAAATAGGGATTGTTATAAGCAAGTTACTTCCCTATTTTAGCGATTTAACGAATCAACATTTAATTTGGAAAATACAAACTGACACCTACCAAAGAGAATTAGAGCGGTACGGTGAAAATACTATGGAAATTTCCGAAAATTTATTTTTCTATGATAGCTTATTGATCATAAATGCTCTTGAAATAATTGGAAGTGAAGATGACGAATTAAGATGGTTGTTTGCTTTACGTAATATTGACAATCTTTTAAATAATTTTACATATACTATAGATGACAAGCTGTTCCTATTAGAACATCTTAAAACTGGCATGGGAGCTGAGTTTGGTATGAATAAAGATTTGAACAAACAAATAGATTTCAAATATCGAAATTTTAGATATAAAATAGACGAAATTATTACTTACCAAGACCATGATACTTCAGAGTATTCTAAAATAATTGACATTCTAGAGGTTTTTAATAACAATGTTAGCCCTATAGTCAATACTATTTTAAATCATAAACATTCGAATTCACTCCAATTAGATCTAAATAATTTGATGAGTAGCTATATTCATATGTCTATGGTTAGATTGTTTAAATCAAAAAACAGAATGCATGAAATGGTAATATATGATTTTCTATATAGATATTATAAATCTTGCAAAGCAAGAAGTATAAACACAAAAATACAAGTTACATAAGATGGTTAATAAATTTCCTCATTACAAACAAGCCGATGCAAAAGATTGCGGACCAACATCTTTAAAAATAATTGCCAAGTACTACGGAAAAACTTTTGATATTCAAACATTAAGAATTTTTTCTGAAACAACTAGAGAAGGGAGTAATTTATTATCATTAAGTGATGCTGCCGAAAAAATAGGCTTCAGAACGCTTGGAGCAAAACTTAGCTCAAAAAAATTAGAGGAAGTACCCTTCCCTTGTATTTTACATTGGAATAATAATCATTATGTTGTTTTATACAAAATCAAAAATGGAAAGTATTATATATCCGATTCAGCACATGGTCTATTAGAATATAATCAAACTGATTTCCTGAAATTTTGGATTGGAAACAATGCTGATGAAGATACTGAAGAAGGGATTGCATTACTCCTAGAGCCAACTCCTAAATTCCATGAAAATGATTTTCAGAAAGAAGAACAAAAAGGTTTAGGTTTTTCATTATTATTCAAATATCTATTTCCGTACAAACCATTTGTTATTCAATTAATAATCGGCTTATTCGCTGGAAGTTTATTACAGCTTATTTTTCCTTTTCTAACACAAAGCATTGTTGATGTTGGTATTCAAAATCAGAATATCAATTTCATCTACTTAATATTATTTGCTCAATTATTTTTATTTATTGGTAGAACCGTTTTAGAGTTAATACGAGGCTGGATATTGTTACATCTTTCTACTCGTATTAACATCTCATTAATTTCTGATTTCTTTATTAAATTAATGAATCTTCCTATTTCATTCTTTGATGTTAGAATGACTGGAGATATTATGCAGCGTATTAATGATCATCGTCGTATTGAACGTATTTTAACCACGTCGTCGCTGAGCACCTTATTTTCAGTGATCAATATGTTTATATTGGGAGGTGTTTTAGCCTATTACAATCTAAAAATATTTGCCGTATTTTTTATAGGAAGTTTGTTATATTTCTTATGGGTATTACTTTTTTTAAAACAGCGAGAAGCAATTGATTACAAACGTTTTTCTGAAGTAAGCCAAGAACAAAGTAAAGTGATGGAACTTATAAATGGTATGCAGGAAATAAAACTCCACAATGCCGAAAAACAAAAACGTTGGGGTTGGGAATATATACAAGCAAGACTTTTTAAAGTTTCTATGAAAGGTTTAGTTTTAGAACAAACCCAAAATATAGGTTCAAACTTTATTAATGAATTGAAAAACATTATTATCGTTTTTTTATCTGCAAAATTAGTAATCGATGGACAAATAACTTTAGGGATGATGATGGCTATAAGTAGTATTGTAGGTAGTTTAAACGCCCCAATAATACAACTTATTAATTTTATTCGCGAAGCTCAAGATGCTAAAATATCTTTGGCAAGACTGTCAGAAATTCACGAAAAAGAAGATGAAATACAGCAAGAAGAAAATCAAATTCAGGATTTACCTGAAAATGGAGATATAATTATTAAGGATTTAAATTTTCGATATATCGGTTCAGACACTAATGTTTTAGAAAATTTAAACTTGACTATTCCTGCCAACAAAATAACCGCCATTGTAGGAACAAGTGGTAGCGGTAAAACTACTTTAATGAAATTGTTATTAAAGTTTTATGAGCCAAATGCAGGCGAAGTGGTAGTAGGCAAAACCCCATTAAAATCTATTGCTCAAAAATGTTGGAGAAATCATGTTGGAACAGTTATGCAAGAGGGGTATATATTTAACGATACCATTGCTAATAATATCGCAATTGGAGTAGATAACATCAATAAAGAACGTTTGGTTTATGCTTCTGATGTTGCAAATATTAAAAATTTCATTCAAGAATACCCTTTAGGTTATAATACTAAAATTGGAATGGAAGGTGTTGGAATGAGTACTGGACAAAAACAGCGATTATTGATTGCTAGAGCGGTATACAAAAACCCTGAAATGCTGTTTTTTGATGAAGCTACTTCTGCACTTGATGCTAATAATGAAAAGGAAATTATGCAAAAGTTAAATATTTTCTTCAAGAATAAAACAGTTATTGTAATTGCTCATAGGTTAAGCACAGTGATGAATGCCGATCAAATTGTTGTACTAGAAAAAGGTAAAATTGTAGAGATAGGTAGTCACTCTGCTTTAGTTGAGCAAAGAGGTAATTATTTTGAACTAGTAAAAAATCAGTTACAATTAGGTAATTAAAACTAAAGTATAAGAATTAACCATTTTTAATTTCAGATTTAAAAAATAAAAAAATGCCAGAAGAAGAAATAGAATTAAGAAGTGAAGAAGTACAAGAAATTCTCACACGAGTTCCTCATTGGATGATTCGTTGGGGATCT
Organism: Flavobacterium sp.; assembly: GCA_030153045.1. Classification (GTDB taxonomy): domain Bacteria; phylum Bacteroidota; class Bacteroidia; order Flavobacteriales; family Flavobacteriaceae; genus Flavobacterium. The sequence continues at coordinate 10,257 of JASLID010000098.1, read as the reverse complement.
TTAGTTGTTTTAATGATTTTGTTATCGTTATTTTTTATTTCTTGGTTAATAAAATATCCTGATACAATCACTACACAAATAACTATTACAACTCATATTCCGCCTGAAAAATTAGTGGCCAAAACATCGGGTAAAATAGAAACTATTCTTGTTAATGATAGAGCAACCGTGACAAAAAACACACCACTTGCCGTTATCGAGAATTCGGCAAACTACAGGGATGTTTTTTTGCTGAAAAGTATTGTTGATACAATTGATATTGAAAAAAGTGAATTCCCTTTTGAAAAATTAAATTCAGTACAACTTGGAGAAATAGAAAGTGCTTTTGCTTTATTTAAAAAAGAATATATTGCCGATGAATTAAACGCAACTCTTCAACCTTTTAAAGTAGAGGGAGCTGCACAAGGCTACGAAGTTATTCAATTAAAAGAACGATTAAGTTTATTAGAATCTCAAAAGAGTATTAATCAAAATGAATTGGCGCTTCAAAAAAGTGATTTAGACCGCTATGAGACACTATATAAAAAAGGGGTAATTGCAAATCAAGAATTTGAAAAACAAAAATTAATTTATTTACAATCACAAAAAAATTATAAAAACTTATTGAGTAGTATTTCTTCCTTAAAATCATCTTTAAATGAATTAAATCGAAGTGCTAAAGCTACCCAAATTAATGAAAGTAAAGAAAATATAAATTTAGAGCGAAATGTAATTCAGGCTTTTTATCAACTCAAAAAGACCATAAAAGATTGGGAGTTAAATTATGTCTTACGTTCTTCAATTGCAGGACAAATTAGTTTTTTACAACTTTGGGCAGAAAACCAAACTGTAAATGCTGGCGATAACGTTTTTGCAATTATTCCAAGTAATGAAAAAAACTATATCGGTAAAGCTAAAGCTCCTGCTCAAAATTCAGGAAAAATAAAAGTAGGGCAAACAGTTAATATTCGTTTATCTAATTTTTCAGACAGAGAATTTGGTGTTTTACACGGAGTCGTTAAAGCAATTTCGCTTACTCCTGATAAAGACGGTAATTTATTGCTCGATGTTTCACTTCCTAATGGACTACAAACCTCGTATAAAAAACAAATCACTTTTCAACAAGAAATGTCAGGAAGCGCAGATATTATCACAGACGATTTACGACTAATTGAGCGTTTGTTATACCAGTTTAGAGGCTTGTTTAAACAGCTTTAAAGAATACCAAACATCTAATTGTTTCTAGATTAACTATTTATAAAATAACAGATAAAAACTTACAAATTTTAGCAAAACCCCTTTAAAGAACCATAAAAAAAATACTACATTTGGTTTTTAATCTTAAAGAATTTAAATTATGTCTGAAAAGCAAAAATTAGCTGAAATCGAAAAGCTAAAAGAAAATTTGGTTACAAAAATGAACATGTCAAAATTAAAAGGAGGCTTGTCAAACTCATTAATCAGAGGTTGTTGTACTCAAGGTTGTTGCGAGCAATCGACTGAAATAGGTATCGGTTAGAACCTAATCAATTATTACACGGACAAGGGGGAGATGAAAATCTTCCTCTTTTCTTTTAAAATTAAACAAGAAAATATGATTCCAGATTTTTGGTGGCCAATAGAACTTTCCGATGATGCAAAAAAAGCTTTTATAGAAAAGAAAGTCTTCTTCAATGAGTCACCCATTTCAATAAACAGTAATGATTTAGAAAAGGCAAATCATTTGATCGAGAAAATGATGAAAGCCAATCTTCAGGACATTCTCGATCGTGACAGTATTCCTAATCTTTGCCATGTGCTTAATGGATGGGGAAACAGTAAGTATGAAAATGGTTTCTTAGTCGATGAATTGAATGCTTTTATTTTTTTGAAAGACGGAAAGCAACCCTTTATTGAGCAATGCACCACCGAGGGAGATTTTCATCCTTGGCAAAGTTTTGCTTATAGCGCGATGGCAGGTATTCAAGGAAATACCCTAATTGGTAGTTCTGGATATACGCTGAGCGATTTAATGGAAGGAAGTATCAAAATCAATCACGATGAAGGTGAAGAATTAGGACATCTCCTTTTTGCATTAGCCTATTATTTTAAAGGCACAAAAGATGAAGATTTTAAATTCCAGTTTAACAACGGTGAATTTAATTCTGACGAATTACTGAATTGGGCAATCGAAAACCATTTTACAGGAAGCTTCCGCGTTTGCCGTAAATTCCATCTCACAGAAGGTATTTGCGCCATGGCATCTCTTAATCCCAATTTTAGTGAGTATAAATTAGTTGCACAAAAATTTCTAGAGGGGCAAGTTGATTTAATCATCCTTATAGCAGTAGTTCTTGAAGAATCAATCCAAGCAATTGAAAATAATAAAGGTCTTGATCCTAAAAGCCTTATTCATGAATTAAGGGAGCAGTTAGTCATCCTGGATTATTTAGAAAATCATATTTATTACGCTGGTCATATTATTGAATTAGCTTCATTAGCACAATTAATGGGTTATGAAATTTCAGAAGCACAACATAACGCCATTAAATTCGTAATGAACAGCTTGAATAAAATAATTCCTGTTTTTGCACCACAAATGTCTTTTGTAGATTGCTTTTTAGGATTTGGTCACTACAGACGTGCCATAACGTTGTATAGTGCCATTGACAGAAGTGAAGACAAACAAGATTGGACACTTCTCAACAATTATGAGGTTGATTTTAATAAAATAGAAGCTCCAAAATTTGGTGAAGAAGATATAAAACTAGCGTCAAAAATCCTTGAAACCCATGTTTTCAAAGTAACTGATCCGCAAGAAAAAATCAATCCTGTACTAAAAGAAATAATCACTCACTATAATCTAATTGGTAACATCGCAGAATATCCTTTACGCGGAAAATTTGCCCACTTTAGAAGAGTGTGTCCGTTAGGTTGGCCAAAATCGGTGCATTTCGAATTATTAGACTATGGAGAAAACATCAAAAAAGTAGGTATTGAAATTCATTTGGAAGGAGAAGATGTCAAATACATTATGGATCATTTCCTTGAATTAAAAACGTTCTTAGAGCAAGAATTTGATGGTCACCAGTTTAAAATTGATGAAAAATGGTATAATGGTAGCGGGCGTCTTTTCATGCTTTTCTCTTATGATGACGAGTCAGAATATATTACAAAATCATTTATTCGCTTAATTGAATTAGCCAAAGCCAAAATAGATCTCGCTTTAGAAATAAAATATACCAAAGCAGTATGTTAATTTACTGTCTTTTATAGTAAAAAAAGCTCATAGAATGTGTTCTAACTTTACATACATTATCGCCTATCGTGATTCTCCAGACAGACAAAGTAATTTATTCTTAGTCTTAGACTGGCTTAAAAAACTGGATTGCGAAGTTATTCTTGTCGAGCAAGATGCTGAAAAAAAATTGAAAATTACAGACCCGAAAGTCAAACATATTTTCACTTATAGTAATCGTTTATTTAACAGATCATGGGCGTTTAATGTTGGTAGTCGTTATGCAACTTATGACAAACTTGTTTTTGGAGATGCAGACATTATTTTATCATACGACAGTCTTTGTGAAGCATTACTAAAATTGGAAAGTATCAGCGTCGTTTCACCATATCAGGAAATATTCGATTTAACCTATGATGAAACTGTTCGCTACAGTAAAAATAAAACTCTACCAGATTCCTCTAATAACATTCGATCTGACATTAATCTCTCTGGCGGTGTTATCATGATCAACAGAACTGATTTCGAATTGATCTGTGGATGGTGTGAAGAATTTGAAGGATGGGGTGGCGAGGATGATTTCATGACTTGGAAAATTGACGCATGGCTCACTTCAACATCGTTACCCTACAATGCTTTTCATTTATGGCATCCTGCTACTGAACCAGACGAAGTTGCCTACGAAACCAATCTCAACATATTGAGAAAATGCGAACAATTAAGCACTGAAAAAATTGTACACTGGATTCTTGATTCAAAATATAAAATAGGAAATCCCAACAAATTCAAATGAACCAAAAGAAGAAAAAAACTATAGGAATAATAGGCGGAATAAGTCATGCATGGGTAAGCGTGGATCGCACAAGACGATTTTATCTTGAAGCACTTCAAAATGACTTTGACTTTGTTTTTATAGACAATAACGAGAAAAATACCGAAATTGATTTATTGATTAATTTTTATGGTATTGAAGGCTGGACAGACACTTCCTATCAATGTCCCAAATTACTTTGCATTCATGGTGGGACCATTTTAAACCAGGACTTTCTAATTCAAAATTTAAAAAACATTACTGATCAGGATGCTTTGGTCGTTACCTGTACATCAGACATTGAAATTATTAAATCTTTCTGTAAGGACAAATTACCCAGAATATACTTACTGCCCCTACCAGTAAACCAAGAAGTATTTTTCTCCATTCCAACCGAAACAGCTAAAACTATTTTAGAGATGGATGTAAATGCAATTCACGTTGGACTCGTTTGCCGTTTATTACCACAAAAAAACCCGCACATTTTTGTTCAGATTCTTAAGAAATTGAAAAAGGAAACAAACAAAAACATCAAGGCATTTATTATTGGTGATTATTGGTTGGATTATCCGGTTTTAGACTATGTATCGGAAGATTATCCAAACTATTTAAAAAATTTGATTCACGAGCTTGATTTAGAAGACGATATATTGTTCTTGCCGGGCAATTTATCTGATCCGGAACTTAACTGTTTGTACAACGCAATGGACTTACTGATTCATCCCACAAATTCTTTAGATGAGAATTTTGGGTATGTACCTGTTGAAGCTATGGCATGTGCCACTCCAGTTGTAGGTTCGCATTATGGTGGTTTAAAAGATACCGTAAATGATACTGTTGGAATTGGAATTCCAACATACACTACGAAAAACGGGATTCGAATGGACATCCATGGTGTATTTTTAAAAATCACTGATTTACTTCAACAAGAAAATCATGAAGAATTAAGAGAGAATTGCTTGGAACGAGTAGAAAATCTCTTTTCGTATAATGTATTTAAAAAAGATTTAAATGCATATGTAAATCAATTAATTACCGAATACAATCCAAACAATAAAGTAAAAATTGAAACCATTGATACTACAAACCTCAATGGTATCGAAGATAATTTACCCAAAACTTCCAATGGAATTAATTGGAATGACTACAAACCTGTAGTTGAAAAATATGTAAGCCACACACCTCCCGTTTTTAAGACAAACGATTATGTTTATGTGGATTGTGACTATTTTGTAAATGAAACACAAATTACCAGAGATGACCCAGCTTGGCCTGCCTCTTATGACTTGACTTCGGAAGAATTAGCCATTTTTGATTATTGTAAAAAAGAGGTTTTACACTTTGAATCCTGTGCAACACAAGAATTCAATATCAGTACAATACAACAATTAGTGGATGAAGGTGTATTAGTTATTTCAAAAAGCGAATGGCGATGAAAAAAGACATTACAATAGTAATTCCATGGTCTAATAGGCCTGAGCTCGAAAAAACATTAAGAGCTAATACCGAATATCTTAAACTTTCCAATTTCTCTTATGAAATTGTTGTTGTCAATTGCGGTGGAGATACTCCTACCCTTTCAACAATTTTATCCGAGTACGATGCAACACAAGTGAGCAGTATTCATGTTGATAACGAAAGATTCAATAAATCCTTAGCTTTAAATAAAGGAATAAATACCTGTAAATCTATTCATTTCATGTGTTTGGATGCTGATGTAATTTTGCAATCTGTCGATTTTATAGCGGTTTTTGCTGAAATTAAAAAAGGCCATTTTGTTACCATAAAAGAGGTAAACGAGCTAGACCAAGTCATTTCCCCAATTGCTCAATTGGGCTTTGAAGTTAATGGAGTCACCTCATTTACATACAAAATAGAATTAGAAAAAAACGACGGTGAGAAAATAGAAATTGCATTGAATAAAAATGATCTCATCAACAACAAACGATCCGCTCCAGGCATTATAATTGTGAGCACCGAAGATATGGTTCAAATTAAAGGATACAATTCGGAATTAGAAGGATGGGGCTGGGAAGATATTGATCTGATTGCCCGATTACAATTTTCAGGAAAGAAGAGAATTGAAATGGGTTCCGTATTGCATTTATCACACGATAATGATACCCGACACTTGGATCCAGAAGCAAGTAACAAATCGGAAAATGAAAATTTTAATTTTCAAAAATGCCTGATTAATTACCAGCTTGCTTTATTTGACGGAACACTAATAAAAGATTCCTAATATTTTTAAGACATTACTCATTGAATGAATTCCAATACAACCATTAGAATTATTTGTTGCTGCAGAAATGCGGAAACATCGATACTAAAATGCTTAGAATCAATACAAAATCAAACGTTTACTTCATTTGAAGTCGTTTTATATATTGATCAATGCACTGATAATACATTTGAAAAGGCAAAATCATTTGTAGAAAATGATTTGCGTTTTCGAATCATTAACGGTAACCAACGCAAATATGCAGCTTTGGCCAGATGGGATATTCTTCAAGGTTTAAATTATGCAAACCAAAAAGATATTGTCATTTTTTTAGATGGTGATGATTGGTTATACGACTCAAATTCGCTTCAAAAACTGGTAGCTTTTTACAATGAGCATGAAGTTGTTGTCACCCATGGTAATTATATTACTGATTCTGGCAAAATATGTGATTGGTCATCTGATTATCCAATAGAAGTAAAAGAAATTAATGAGTATCGATTGTTTCCTTGGATAGCGACAGCTTTACGATCTTTCAAGTATGGTTTGTTTCCGTATTTAGACAAAAGTTGCATTCTCGATACTGATGGAAATCCGTTCAAATCGGCGACAGACTTTGCGCTCTTCCTCCCTATTTTAGAATTGAGCGGCACCCATTCAAAATACATATCAGATACTTTGTATGTTTATAATGAAAGAGATAACGATACCATGAAAAGTTCTCGCATTTTAAGTCAACTACAAAACGAGTTAATGATTCGAAATAAAGATCCATATTTACCCCTTTCAAAATCAATTATTGAAACCCTGATTTAAAAAAATGGATTATGTTTGATACGTAATCTTAAAATTTACAAAACCCTGAATGATGAAACCAGTTCTAAAATGCCTGTTGCTAATTACTTTTTTGATAACCACAACCAACCGTATTAATGGACAATCACAGGTTGCTATTACCATTGATGATGTGCCTAATACTAAAAAATTTCAGCACGATAATTTTCAGCCGTTGTTACTTCATAAATTAGATTCCATAAATATTCCCATAACCATTTTCATTAATGAAGACAAGCTAAACAAAACGGATTATGGTTCCAAAAACACACAACTGCTCAAAAATTGGATAAAAAGAAACTACATTACTGTTGGAAATCATACATTTAGTCATTTCAGATACTCAGAAGTTGGTTTTGAATCCTTTACCAATGATATTGAAAAAGGAGAAGTCATCACTAAAAAGTTATCCAAAAAATACCACAAGCCGTTAAAGCATTTCAGATTTCCATTTAATGATTTAGGTAAAGACAGTCTCCAACATGCTAAAATAGAGAACTATTTACTCCAAAAGGGATATTCTATAACACCCTTTACTATTGAAAGCATCGATTGGATGTACAATGCTGTTTATGAATATTATCTGGAGAAAAACGACAAAGCAAGTGCCGAAGAAATAGGCCAAAAGTATGTTTCAAAAACAATCGAATATTTTGATTATTTCGAAGCCATAGCTTTGCAAAAATACAACAGACCCATCAAACACATTTATCTTTGCCATGACAATTCATTAAACGTGGTTTATTTACCTGAGCTAGTCAAACAGTTGCAAAAGAAAAATTATACTTTCATAAGCCTTGACGATGCACTTCAAGATGATGTGTACAAACAAAAGGACAACTACTACAAAAAATGGGGCATTTCTTGGATGTACAGATGGATGAAGTCTCAAGGAGAGCGAAGTGCATTAATGAAAAAAGAACCCATTACAGACGAAATTGAAAGTTTGTACAATAACTTAATTCAAAAGTGAAAGGCAAATTGTAATTAAATTATATATTTGTTTTTTTATAGAAAAAACCTTACATAATTATTATTTACAATCTAATGACTTTGTATTTCTGTTTCTAGTGAAGAAAAAGGAATACCAAAATTTATACTAAACCAACTCATATTAAATTTAATGAAAAAGAAATTGACAATCTTACTATTTAACCTGGCACTATTTGTCCAATTAAATGCACAGACGAACTTAAATGTAACAGCTCTAAATTTAGAAAACTCAAAGGAACTACAAGAGCAACTAAAACCCATCATTAAAAAATTAGGGGCAAAAAAGATTGTTGGATTAGGAGAAGGAACACACGGAACAAAAGAATTCAATGACATTAGAATTGAAATTATAAAAGAGTTGGTCCAAAAAAAAGGATTTAATACGATTTGCTTTGAAAATGCATACGGAGATAGCTATTATTTGAATAAAATAATAAATTCCGATGAAAGTATTAAAGCTGGTCTAAAAAAATATGCACTCTCCCTTTGGCAAACAGATGAAATTGAAGGTTTATTATTGTGGTTAAGATCCTATAACAAAACAAATAAAAACAAAGTTGTATTTATGGGCAATGACTTCAATTTTATTTCAAATGCTGCAAAAATTGTTCAGGAAGAGTTGAATCAAAACCCTGAATTAAAAGCACAAACAGAAGAACTATTTAATTTAGCATCATTTCAAGATTCCCAATGGGAAAAACAAAATGACCCTACAGCAAAAATCGATTTTAAACTTATTATGAAAAATGGATTCAGAGGCTACAAAATAGTTGAAAGTATTGACAGTATAATACAAGTAAAAAAAATAAAAGTTTCGGCTGATGTAACAAAATCATTGCTTAGCTGTAAGCAAGGCTATGATTTAATGTATTATGGATCGTTAAAAAAAGAAGGAGCATCACGAGATAAATTAATGTCTGATATGGTAGCATTTGCTGCTTCCCAAAATAAAAATGCTAAAATCATTGTTTGGGTACATAATGCACATTCAGCATTAAAAGCCATTTACCAAGATGATAATGGTGGTGGTATGGGCGAATTTTTAAGAGCAAAATACGGTAACGATTATTATGCACTAGGAACATTAACAGCAAATGGTACTTATAGCGCAACAAAAGATGGAATTATAACTAGAGATAATCAATTTGAAGCCTATACTTTATCTAGCCCGATAGTGAATTCTTGGGAGCATTTGTTTTCTGAAAATAAAAATGCTACTTTTTTCTTATCATTTAACGAAAATAGTTTTACCACAAAATTAAAATGGAGACCACTAGGATATGGAGAAGAAGGTCCAAATGATTATACACAGGAAGATTTGTTAAGCAATTACTTTGATGGAATAATCTTTATACGAAACACGTCATTTACAAAGCACAACATAAACTAATTCAAGTGACTCAGAAATGAATTTCCAGAATTACGTATTGTAAAAAGCACAAAGAATAAATGAAAATGCACCTCAACGGGTGCTTTTCTTTTTTGTCTTGATGCAAAAAAGAAACAAATCGGGTAGCTGCTGTTACCAAATCTCTTAGAGCATAACCGTTTCGACATTCTGAAACGAACCTCAAACGCTCAACATTGAAAGACTTCTCAAAAAAATGTTATACATTAGTTGTGAATAGTAATGAGTTATGTGCTATATCTGGTTGCATTGAAACTTTAAACTGACTTTATAAATTAACTTTTATAAACTAAAAATAAAGCGATATGAATTTTTTTAACATCAAAACAAGCTGGTCAAACGCTGAATTTATTCCGTTAAAACTCTGCATTGCCACAGCCTATATTTTAATTGGCGCTTACTTCCATACCTTTTTTCTTGATTACTATATTCCTGTTCTTATCGTTTTTGGTATTACCATAATCTGGGCTGTTTACCTTTGGATAATTAAAATGAAAGATAATCTCCAAGAGTAAAACATTGGAAGTCACACTTACCTTAACAACAATTTTCTCCAGCCTGAATTAGAGAGCATTTTATCGTACTATTCACAAAGAGCACTGTTTTGAATAAACTTCTCCAATAGTCCAATTTTGTAAGAATTATCGACTTTTTTTCTGACTAAATATAGTGATTGTTTCGTATTGGTTTTTTATTGTAGTTTCGCCCCCGAATAACATCGATATTAGTAATACATTTTATACTGTATCTCAAAATAGCATTGTTGTTTAAAAAGAAGAACCTTAACGCAATAA
>JASLID010000144.1 GCA_030153045.1 Flavobacterium sp. | reverse complement strand
ACAAATTCCTAAGACTAATCATAGTTTTAAAGACGGCTCATGTTTTAAAAATGTCTTTAATCTTTACTGCTTTGATAGAGAACTTAGAAAGCTGATACTAGGAGAAATTGAGAAAATTGAAGTTGCCGTTAGAGCAAGAATGATATATACTCTTTCTCACACTAATGGTCCTTTTTGGTTTAATGATTCAACATTATTTCAAAATGCTAGAACTTTTAACAATACAAATGCTCGTTTTACAAAAGATTTTGATGATAGCGATGAAGAGTTTATTAAAAATTTCAAATTAATTTATTCGGATAATTTGCCTCCAAGCTGGATGATGTTAGAAATTACCTCATTTGGAAGTCTTTCCATTGTATATAAAAATCTTAAAGCTAGTAGAGATAAAAGATATATTGCAAATTATTTTGGCGTGAATGAATCAATATTTCAATCTTGGCTTCACAGTATGGTATACATTCGTAATGTTTGCGCTCATCATGGAAGACTGTGGAATAGGAATATGAGTATTGCGCCAGGGATTCCAACTTCTCCAATACACCCGTTTATTATTATTACTACTCTTCCAAACCCTGATTTAACTCAACAACCAATTGACTTAAACAACCGAACATATTACATTTTATCAATGGTGATTTACTTGCTAAATGTCATAAATCCCAATCATTCTTTCAAGGAAAAATTATATCAGTTATTACAAAAATATCCTATGGTCGATGTAAAGGCAATGGGATTTCCAGAAGGCTGGGAAAAAGAAGAATTATGGAGTTGGCAAAAAGTAATAGATAATCAGAAATGGTATAATAGATTTACTGCATATTTAAGGAAAAACTATTTCAGCTAACAGCTATTTGGTGCAACTGCTAGTTTGTCTTTCTTGGGGAACACTCTGAACTTTAGAATTTTTTATTACATTTTTCTGTAACTTGCTGCTACTGACGCGTTGTTACCTGTTGTTTTTTAAAACATCCTGAAAATGAAAGTAAATCCAGATATCGCGGATTTACTTCCTCAGTTCGGCTAAAGCCTCGGGTGCAATCCGTACTTATATTTTTATTTCAATCAAACTCATTCAACCCATATAAAATTTCTTTCATTTTGGTGCCGTTGATTTCTACTGGTTTGTAAGCAATATTGAATTTATCAATAGCCACATCAATATCTGTTTTTAGTTTTTTATATTCTAAAGGAAGTTTAGTTTCGCATTGCTTTTCATTTTCATAGCTATTTAAAATAACTTTAAACTTTTCATAGAATTTACCGCCTTGATCAATAAAGTTATTATACATTGTAATAAACTGTAGCAATCTATCAATTGGAAATTCTAAATTCACTTGCATTTTATATTGTTGTGAGCCAGTTGTAGTCTTCATTTTAGATAAATATTCATCCATTTTTACGGTTACATTTTCCCAATCGTCATTAGTTCTACATTGCTCCAAAGTTGTAAAATAGTTTATAGGCTTGGTATAATCTTTAAATAAAACTTCAATTTCACTTTTCATTTTTTCATTGCTTTTTTGTAAAAATGCCGTTTCAAAATAAATAGTGTTCAAATCATTTTGCATACGCAACGTAAAATCTAAAATGCATTCAATATTGCTTATCTCTTTTTCTTTTTCATCTTTAGTTAGAGAAGAATTTAACATGTTTGTAAAGGTTTGAACTATTGAAACTATAGTATTTGTTCCCAAAATTGATGTTAAATCTAAACCAGTTTTTTTATCTTTTTTTGAAGAAACTAAGGCCTTTAATTTTTCGAATTCTGGATATTGATTTGGATTGGAGATTTTATTGATTTCGTTAAAAGTCCGAATAGAAGCAAAGTGATGATCTAAACTCAGGACTTTTTCATATAAAATTTTAATTATTTGCAATCCTTTGATATATCTAACTTTAGAAATATCACTTGAATTGTCTTTTATTAATTTCTTAATTTCAGCATTAATTTGATCTTTTTCAATTAATAAATCTACTTTCTTTTTTGTTTTATAAGTAGTAAGAAGAGAATTGTTAATGACTTCAATTTTTTCAATTTTACTGTTGATTAGAACTTCGTATTTTAGATTAATTAAACTTACTTCAACAAATAATTCTTTAATAATAACATTAGGATCTTTTTCAAAATTATTTGAAAACGCAAAACCACAAAATAGAAGTAAAAAGTATGTTGAAAAGCGTTTTTTCATAATTTTCAAGTTTAAATTTTATTAAATAATTTTAAGATAATTATTGCTCTGTCATTAATTAATTTTATTGGATATGCACCATTTTTTATAGTTGAACTTTTAGAGTTTAATCCTAAAAGTTTAATACAGTCATAATTTAGTTCGAAATCATAATCTTGATTGAAATAAATCTTATCAGTTTCAGAAATATATTGTACTTCTTTTCCGAAAATAAATTTTTGATCTTCAATTGTTAACTCTTTTGTTTTAATGGTAAACTGCAATTCAGTTTCAGAAATTTTTAGTAAAGAAAATTTCTCCGAGTTTTGGTTTTCATCGTTACTAATTTCCGTGGTACAAATGCCAATTCCACCTTTACAGTCTCTTCCTCTTATGTCAACTTCTAAAGTGTTTCCGTCATTTTGTGCATTTAAGATTACGCAAAATAAAGTGAGTATAGTTGCGATTGTTATTTTCATTTTTTTTAAGTTTTACTAAAGTTATTTTCATTCTTAAAAAAGCGGCAAATTTTATTTTACCGCTTTTGATACTAAACTAATTTAAACATAACCTGATTTCAATAGTGTTTTTTTAATCAAAAAAAGATCCATTTCGATGTTGAATGGCTTATAAAAAATTGTGATTTTTTCGTTTGGATCTTTTGTTTGAATAAACTGATTTTGTGTTTTACTAAAATTATTTTAATTATTTAAAAGCACTATTTTACTTCAACCCATGAAGAATCATTTTTTTGTAATAATTTTAAAACACCATCAAAATGGTTTGCTCCATAAACTATTGCGATTTTTTTCATTGGATCAGAATTTAGTTCTTTAACAATATTTTCATTT
>JASLID010000073.1 GCA_030153045.1 Flavobacterium sp. | reverse complement strand
TTTTATGCTTGTTTTTATCCGTTTTTGCCATGTTACTGCTATTTATTAACTTACAGGATATTGCTATTTATTTTTTCGGATTGAGTATGTTGAGCTTATTGGTTTCTTTAGGGATTTCTTTTTGGGAAATTAGCATTTCGGTTAATGCTTTACGGGTGCATTTAGGAGATTTAAAAGAATTTACTGAATCCGAATAATTCTCAATTAATATTCTTTTTTATCCAATTTTTCACTCCACTCTTGAAATACTTTTAAGGCTTCCTCGCGATTAATTTGTTCGAATTCAATTTTTCTCTCTGATAAAGGAATATTAATTTCATTGTATATAAGATTGTCATCAAAACCAATATTAGCAGCATCTTCACGTGTATTAGCATAAAAAACTTTGTCAGGCCTAGCCCAATAAATAGCACCTAGACACATGGGACATGGTTCGCAAGAAGTATATAGTACACAGCCATCTAACTGAAAAGAGTTTAAATTTTTACAGGCATCTCTAATGGCAACTACTTCAGCATGAGCTGTAGGATCATTACTTGAAGTTACCCTATTATTTCCTCGACCAATTACTTTTCCTTCTTTGATTATTACCGCTCCAAAAGGACCTCCTTCATTGTTTTTCATTCCATATCTGGACTGTTCAATGGCTTCATTCATGAACTGACTATGCACACACATAATTTTCTTTTTTATCAAATATAACAAATTAGCTTGAGGTAGTGATTCGAGAAAAAATTAAAAAAAAATGACATTTTAATTGAATATATCTCCTATTTTAAATCCAAAATCATAAACAAAACATTACCTTTGCCGGCTTTTTAAAATTGAAACGATGACAAATAATAGTGTATTCAAAGGAGTTTTATTAGTTGGATTAGGTGCTGCAAGCTATGGTATGTTGGCCACTTTTGTAAAACTAGCGTATGATGATAAAGGTATAACCGGATTGCCTTTTACTCCCGCTGAAGTAATTAGCGCACAATTTATTTTGGGAATTTTAGTCGTTCTATTGATTAATGCATTTCAAAAAGCAAAAAAAGGAACCGATGTTGTAAAAGCCACCAAAAGAAACATCACCCAATTGATGTTAACGGGAACTTCTACCGGATTAACCAGTATATTTTATTATTTGGCTGTAAAATACATCCCGGTTTCTATTGGTATTGTATTGCTTATGCAAACCGTATGGATGGGGCTTTTATTAGAAGTTATTTTAGAAAAAAGAAGACCTTCAACCATAAAAATTGTTGCCGTAGGTATCGTTTTATTTGGTACTGTTTTAGCTACTAATTTACTTCAAAATCAAGTAGCATTAGATTGGAGGGGCATTGTATTAGGCCTTTTAGCCGCGGCTTCTTTTACTACAACCATGTATAGTGCAAATAAAGTAGCTACTGATGTTTCTTCAGCGCAACGAAGTTTGTATATGCTTTTAGGAGGATTTGTGATTGTAATCATTTTCGCTTTATTCACTCAGGTCACACCGTTTAATTATGATATTTTCTTCAAATGGGGAATTATATTAGCACTTTTTGGGACAGTAATTCCGCCTATGTTAATGAACGCTGGATTTCCTCATACAGGAATTAGTTTAGGAAGTATTGTTGCCTCATTAGAATTGCCTGTTTCGGTAACAATGGCATTTTTCATTCTAAATGAAACCGTTGTGCTTTCGCAATGGATTGGAATTGCATTAATCCTTTTTGCCATCGCCATCATGAATATTCAGTTTTCTAAAAAATAAACTTATTACGCAGTTTTAATTATTTTTTTAAGTAAATTCGTAAGAAATAACTTTCCTTATGATTTTACCTTGGCATTTGTATGTAATGGCATTACTGTATATTATTGCAGGTCTTAACCATTTTCGAAATCCAAGATTATACCTAAAAATCATTCCTCCTTATTTTTCAAACCCTAAAATGCTTAACACTTTAAGCGGTTTAGCCGAAATCATTTTGGGAATTGGACTGTGCATTCCATTTGTATCACAGTATGCTGCTTGGGGAATTATTATCTTACTGATTTTTATTTTTCCTGCTAATTTATTCATGTACCAAAATGACAACGCAAGTTTGGGTTTATCTAAATGGATACGTTTAGTTCGATTACCATTACAAATTGTATTGATGCTTTGGGCATACATTTATACCTAATAAACAATTAACTAAACTAAATTATTATGAAAAAACTATTTGCAGAATTTTTTGGAACGTATTGGCTTGTCTTTGGCGGATGTGGTAGCGCATTATTTGCTGCTGGTTATCCTGAATTGGGAATTGGATTTGCAGGCGTATCATTAGCCTTTGGTTTAACAGTACTTACTATGGCTTATGCGGTAGGACATATTTCTGGAGGACATTTTAACCCTGCTGTTTCCATAGGATTATGGGCTGGTGGACGATTTTCGGCCAAAGAATTACTGTCATACATAGCAGCACAATGTGCCGGAGCTATTTTAGCCGCTGGAACTTTGTATATGATTTTGTGTGGAAAACCAGGTTTTGGTATCGACAATACTAAAGCTGGTGCTTTTGCTTCCAATGGATTTGGAGCATTTTCACCGGATGGATATAGCATGATGTCCGCTTTTCTAGCAGAATTTATCCTGACTCTATTTTTCTTAATTATTATTCTAGGTGCTACCGATAAATTTGCTAACGGAAAATTTGCAGGTTTAGCCATTGGTTTAGGACTAACTTTAATTCACTTAATTAGTATTCCTATTACAAACACCTCTGTAAATCCGGCACGTTCATTATCACAAGCTATTTTTGCTGGAGGAGAACCATTGCAACAAGTATGGTTGTTTTGGCTAGCACCTATTGCTGGAGCTATTGTTGGCGGATTTATTTACAAAGGTCTTTTAGAAACCAAAGAAGCTTAAATTGTTGATTAAATACAGTAAGAGCGGTGAAATTTTCATCGCTTTTTTTTTATTTTTGAATTATGAATTCCTTATTCCCCGAAGAAAAAATTATTTTTAATTTACCCGATGCCGAAATCGAGTATTACCCTTCTTTATTTTCTTCAACAGAAGCCAACGAACTTTTCGAAAAACTTAAAATCGAAATCCCATGGCAACAAGACACTATAACTGTTTATGGGAAAGATCATTTGCAACCAAGACTCACTTGTCTTTTTGGTAACGAAGGAAAACCATATGGCTATTCAAACATTGTCATGCAACCTCATCAATGGACACCTCTTATTATTTATATAAAAGAAGAAGTTGAAAAAATTTGCCAGGAAAGCTTCACAACGGTTTTACTTAATTATTATCGAGATGGTAAAGACAGTAATGGCTGGCATGCAGATAACGAAAAAGAATTAGGACGAAATCCAATAATCGCTTCAGTAAGTTTTGGTGTAGAAAGGGTTTTTCAATTAAAACACAATACCATTCCTGAGGCCAAACAAAATATCATTTTACAACACGGAAGCCTTTTACTAATGAAAGGTACCACACAACATTTCTGGAAACACCAAATTCCTAAAACTACTAAATCTATTTCTGGTAGAATAAATCTCACTTTTAGAATTATCAAATAATTTTTTTCGCTAAATTTGATAAAAATATCATCCAATGAATGAAGTTGTTTCTTATTTTCAAACCATTCCTTCTTCACACAGAAGCCTCATTTTAATTGGAGGTATTACACTTTTTTGGCTTATTGAAAATGGTTTCCCTTTATTTAAATTCGAATATAAAAAATGGCACCATGCCGGAATTAATTTCTTTTTTACGATTACCACTATTTTAATCAACTTCTCATTAGCGTTTGTTTTGTACAAAAGCTCGGTATGGGTTACTGAAAACGAATTTGGAATATTGCATTGGTTTTCCATTCAATCACTTTGGCTACAAGCGTTTATTGGATTATTATTAATGGATTTAATTGGTGCTTATGCAGCACATTATGTTCAACATAAAACGAAAGTGTTGTGGCGATATCACTTAATTCATCATACCGATACTTGGATAGATACCACATCAGCAAATAGGCATCATCCCGGCGAAAGCGTAATTCGATTTATCTTTACTATAATAGCCATAATTATAGTGGGTGCACCTATTTGGTTGTTCTTTTTATACCAATCGTTATCGGTTTTTTTATCGCAGTTTAATCATGCCAATATCACTTTACCAAACAAATTAGATACTATAATTAGTTATTTTATCGTTTCACCCAATATGCATAAAGTGCACCATCATTATGTTCTGCCTTATACAGATAGTAATTATGGAAATATTTTTTCGCTTTGGGATAGATTGTTTGGCACATTTTTGGTATTGCCAATGGAGAAAATTATTTACGGAGTAGACACACATATGAGAACTGAAGAAAACAACAATTTGTCCAATTTATTAAAGATTCCGTTTGAAGGTTCGCGAGCACCGATTTCAGAAACAAAAAATTGAAAAATATTTTTCAAATCATTAACTTTTTTATTAATATTGGGATACCAATTCAACAACAACTATAGATTTAATCATTAAGGAATGAGAAAAAGTAAAATAGCTGAACTAGACAGAGAAACCTTAGAAAGGCTAGTGAGCATGGCTCAAGAGGAAAGAAAACCTTTTGAAGCAATCAAGGAAGAATTTGGCATTACTGAAAACGAAGTAACCGAATTAATGCGCAAAAAATTACCCAAAGACAAATTTGAACTTTGGAAAAAGAAAGTGACGGCAGCTAAACCAAAACCGAAGCAAATCAACATCGACGAATTTGACGATGATCTAGACGGAAAATATTATTTAAAAAATAAATTCGATTAACGACTACTCCTGCTACGCGGGAGTTTTTTTATATAAATATGTAACAATAATTTAAAAACAGATACTTATACTCAAATATTAAACCAAAATCATGAAAAAATCGATAATAGCAGTAGCCATTGCTTTACTTGTTTTAAGCTGTAAACCAGCTCAAACAGCAAGTACAAATACCAATCCTGAAGTTCAGGTAAACATAGACCTAAACAACGTAAAGGATGACAAAGTAATGGTAACTTTATTACCAACTACCCCTAGTCTTGATGTTGTTACTTTTAATATTCCTAAAACTGTTCCGGGCACTTATTCGACAGATAATTACGGGAAATATATTGAAAATGTAAAAGCATACGATGCCAAAGGAAATCAATTGGTTATCGCTAAAAGAGATGACAATACCTGGGAAATTTCAGGAGCAAAAAAATTACAAAAAGTAACCTATTGGGTAAACGATACTTACGATATTGAAGTAGAAGGTGGTTTAGGTGGTAAAGATGTATTTTCGCCAGCTGGAACAAACATCTCTCCTGACTGTTTTATGTTAAATACTCACGGGTTTATTGGTTATTTCTCAGATAAAAAAGAAGTACCTTATACAGTGACTATTTCTCACCCGGAAACATTATACGGCGCAACTTCAATGGTTGATGGCGATCAAAGTAAATCAGTCGACGTATTTAAATCACCTCGTTACGCAGATTTAGTAGATCATCCAATTATGTACACCAAGCCAGATTATACTACTTTTAAAGTGGAGGATATGGACATTATCATCAGTGTGTATTCGCCAAACGGAAAATTCAAGGCAGCTGATATTACGCCGGCTATGGAAAAAATGATGTTGGCTCAAAAGAAATTTTTAGGACCAATTAACAATACTAAAAAATATGCAGTCTTAATTTACCTTTCTGATATGTCTAAAGCTGACGCAAAAGGTTTTGGAGCTTTAGAACACACTACTTCAACAACAGTGGTGATGCCAGAAATGATGCCAGCTGAACAAATGGACGAACAATTAAAAGATATCGTTTCACACGAATTTTTCCACATTGTAACACCGCTTGGAATCCATGCTAATGAAATTCATTATTTCGATTTCAATGCGCCAAAAATGTCAAAACACTTATGGATGTACGAAGGAGTAACTGAATATTTTGCTAATTTATTCCAAGTAAACCAAGGATTAATATCAGAAGAAGATTTTTACAGCCGTATGTCTGATAAAATACAACAAGCATCAGCCATGGACGACACTATGCCGTTTACAAAAATGAGTGCTAATGTTTTAGAAAAACCATATAAAGACCAATACTTAAACGTTTATCAAAAAGGAGCTTTAATTGGTATGTGTTTAGACATTACCATTAGAGAAAAAAGTAATGGACAAAGAGGTATTTTAGATTTAATGCAAAAACTAAACAACGAATACGGAATTAAAAAACCATTTAACGACGAAGAGTTATTCGACAAAATAGTTTCATTGACTTATCCAGAAGTTAGAACCTTTTTAGAAACGTATGTAAGTGGCCCTACACCTATTCCTTACGCACAATTTTTTAGTAAAGTTGGTGTAACGCAAGCAAAAACACAAAAAGCTGGAAATGTATTTTTAAAAGGTCAATCACCATACATTACTATAAATCCTGAAACAAAAGAAATCGTTGTTTTACCTCTTGAATTACCAGAGTTTTATGCAAAAATTGGTATTAAACCAGGAGATATTATTACGACTATCAATTCGAAAAATTACAATCTTGACAATATTTATGACTTAATCATGGAAAGTCAAAACTGGAAAGAAAATGATGCCATCACAGTAAAAATTAAAAGAGACGGAGCCGTTATCGATTTAAAAGGAACAGTAAAACTTCCTTATGAAGAAGTAGAAGGCTACAAAGCAACCGATGATACTAAAAAAGCACTTAAAGATGCTTGGTTAAAAGGATAACAAACCGTTAAACAATCCATATTAAATCCTCAATTTGTAATGCAAATTGAGGATTTTTTTATTATTTTGCGCCAAATTAAAAAAGTATGTACAAAGTTATAATTGCAGCTTTATCGTTAGCTGTTTTCGCTTCTTGTAGTGAAAAAAAATCAGAAGGAAATTTACACATTACCGGAAACATAAAAGGTCTTAAAAAAGGAAAACTATATATTCAAAAAGTAGAAGATACAACCTTGGTGGTTTTAGATACTATTGTATTAAATGGTAATTCTACATTTGAAAGTGATTTAAATATCGAATCACCTGAGATGTTGTATTTATATTTAGACAGAGGTGTATCTAATTCACCTGACAATAATTTGCTTTTCTTTGCTGAGCCTGGAAACATTAACATTGATACCGATTTAGAATTCTTTTTGGCGAAAGCTAAAATTACAGGATCAAAAAACCAAGAATTATATGACCAGTACAAGGATATTGTTTCGAAGTTTAACGAACAACAATTAGAAATGGTTAAAGGCGAATTAATGGCTTTAAAAGCAAAAAAAACCATCTCTGAAGAAGAAAGTACTAAAAAACAAGATGCGTTGTTAAAACGCAGGTATTTGTACGCAGCTAACTTTGCTTTAACAAATGCTGATCACGAAGTTGCTCCTTACATCGCATTGACCGACATTTATGATATGAATATTAAATATTTGGATACCATTCAAAAATCAATGTCACCAAAAGTGGCGAGTTCTAAGTATGGTAAAAAATTCAAGACCTTTTTAGAAGAAAGAAGAAAAGAAGAAAAAGCAGAATAATTTTCTACTCACAATATAAAAAGCCGTTACATTAATTTGTAACGGCTTTTTTATTTTTAAATCTAGTAGAAAATGCATTTTGTAAATTCTATAAAAGAAAAAAACCACCACTTAAAAAGTGATGGTTTCCAATTGAGCCGATAGAGGGACTCGAACCCACGACCTGCTGATTACAAATCAGCTGCTCTAGCCAGCTGAG
>JASLID010000063.1 GCA_030153045.1 Flavobacterium sp. | reverse complement strand
AGAGCGGAAGACGAGGCTCGAACTCGCGACAACCAGCTTGGAAGGCTGGAGCTCTACCAACTGAGCTACTTCCGCTTTTGTGAGTGCAAATATAAATAATAACTTTTCTTAGTTGCAAGTTTTTTTGAAAAAAAATTTATTTTTTTTTCACCGATAAACTGTTACAAAAACTCGAACAACGGTAAGGGGTTTATACTTAATATATTAGAATTAATTTTAAATTTGTTTACAATGGTAGAAATTAAAATAATCCCGAAAGAATTAACCTACATAGTTAGACAACCAGTATTAAGACCTGGTAAATCTATCGAAACTTGTCATTTTGACGGCGATGATTTAACCTCAACAATACACTTTGGCTTATTTTTTGACAATGAATTAACAGGAGTTGTATCGGTCTTCGAAAATAAAAATGATAATTTTACAGAAAATATTCAACTTCAAGTAAGAGGAATGGCTGTTTTAGATGCTTTTCAAGGAAAAGGATTTGGAAAAATGCTAATGCTAAGAGTAGAACAGTTTGCTAAAGCTAAAAACGCAGCGCTTATTTGGTTTAATGCAAGGGAAGCATATGTGAATTTTTATAAAAATCTGGAATATTATGTAATAGGCAACCCATTCTTAATTGATAATATTGGCATTCATTATTTAATGTTTAAAAGAATTTAAAGCTGATGAAGTATTTATTTACAATAGGAATTAGTGCTATAATATACGTTGGAAGCGGTAACAATTCTAACTCTAATACTATTACTACTGATGAATACATCATTAATGCCATTGAAAACAAAGGAATTCAAGAAGGCTGGGACATCAAAGAGAATCGATTAAGTCTTATTGAAGCCATAAAAAATGCAGATAAAGAAGGTTTATTTCCCGAAGATTATCAATACACTAAATTAGTTGAGCTGGAAGATAAATTTACTTCAATACCTTATAGTAAAGAGTCTTATTATGAACTTCTAACCACTGCTTTTATAAAATATGTTTCCGATTTAAAAAACGGGAAAATTAACCCCAAAGAAATATACACCGACTGGGAAGTTGACCGAAAAGAAATACAACCTGACACTATTTTAGCCGTCGCATTATACAAAAAAAGAATCGACAGCACTATTGAAAGCTGCATTCCAAAGCATACTGTTTACAAAAACTTAAAAAAGGCACTATTCGTTTTAAACAATATGCCGAATGACAATTTTGACTCCATTATTACTAAAGATAAAATTTATTTTGGTGTAAAAAATCCATCGGTTGCAAAAATAAAAGAAAGACTTCGTTACTGGGGTGACTTAAACAAATCAGACACACTCGACGACACTCATTATGATGAAGCTATGAAAAAAGGAGTTGTTCATTTTCAATTGCGCCACGGCCTAGAATCGGACGGAAAAGTGGGACCAGGAACATTAAACGCTTTAAACTTCAGCAAAGAAAATCGCCGTCAACAAATTATTACCAATTTAGAACGTTGGAGATGGTTTCCTTCAGATTTAGGCAAAAACTTCCTAGGAGTTAACCTTCCCGATTATAATTTACAAGTCGTTGAAAATAATGACACTATTAAAACCTATAGAGTTGTTGTAGGCAAAGCAACTAGAAAAACACCTATATTGTCTTCAAAAGTAGACAACATCGTTTTTAACCCCACATGGACAGTCCCACCTACTATTATTAAAGAGGATTTGATTCCGGATGCAACTAAGAGCAGAAGTTACTTCTCTAAAAACCGCATCAAGATTTTCGATAACAAAAATAATGAGATATCGGCTTCAAGCTGGAAACCAAAAGACGCCGACAAATACAGATATGTTCAGGATCCTGGTTATGATAATTCTTTAGGAGTTGTGAAAATAAACTTCCAAAACGATCATTTGGTTTATATGCATGATACCAACCATAGAGAACTATTTGTAAAAAACTATCGTGCTTTGAGTTCCGGTTGCGTTAGGATTGAGAAACCCTTGCCTCTAGCCGAATACTTATTAAAAGACAAGACAAAAAAAGAAAGACAAAAAAATAAGAAATTGAAAGAAGTTCCTATTTATTCATTAAAAGAAATCGATACTCTCTTAAAGGATAAAAAAACAAAAGCTGTAAAAGTAGGTCAGAATTTTGGGGTTCATTTCCTATACTTTACAGCTTGGTATGATAAAGAGCAATTACAGTTTAGACATGATGTCTACGAATATGACTCTGAATTGTATTTACGTTTAAGCAACCAATTTACTAGCAATCTCGTAACTTCTACTCGGGTGATAGATAAATAAACAAGATTTTCCTTTTATTGTTTTTATAATTTCATTCTTTACGGCTTCAGGAATTGCAGGACAACCTTGACTTCTTCCTAAATATCCTTGTGATTTTAAAATGGATGGATTAGCATATCCAGCACCGTGCATAACAACCGCTCTCGCTCTTGCATTATGATTGATGCCTCTTTCCTGACCATCTAATTTTAAAGAAATTCCGTGTTTTCCTATGTATGTTTCGCCAGTAGTATAAAATCCTAAACTACTTTTATTAGAGCTTTGCTCGTTTGAAAAACTAGTAGCAAATTCACCACCTGATTTCATTCCGTGAGAAACAACAGTATTGTATAAAATAGTATTTGTAGCTAAATCGATAACCCAAAGTCTTTTCTTAGTAGAAGACAAACTAAAATCGATAACAGTTATGATGTCTTTTTCAATTAATCCTTTTTGTTTTAAAGTATAAAAACCTTCCATCGCTCTTTTAAAACAATTCATTTGAGGTAAAGCAAAGTTATTTGCATTTAATGAATTATAAATAACTTCAATCTTAGCTGACAAATTCACAGTGTTTGTGCTTGCCACTAATTTAGGGTCAGTGTTATTGGTAGCCTTTGGAGCGAAAGACATAAAAAATAACAATAGTAGAGGTAGAAGTCTGTAAGTCATTGATAATCTTTTATTTGTGTTGTTGTTCGTACAGGGCAAATATTAGCAAAAAAATAATACCAACCAAATTTTTTTTGCATTTTGTCGATTTTTTTTGCATTTCGTCGATGTTTTTAAATTCCGTAATAGTTAAACAATTCTTAAAACGCTAACAACTATAAGGGTTTTGACTAAATTTGAAGCATCAAAAAAAAACGAACATCATGGTAAAAAAAATTGCCCTTATTGCAATGTTTTTTTGTTCAATCTCATCAATTGGACAAACAGAAGAACCCAAAACACCTTCATTAGAGAAGAAAAAACTCAAAACAAAGCTCATTCAAAGTCCTATTTCCATAAATGGACAACTATCTGAAAACGAATGGAGTACAGCAGATATTGCGTCAGATTTCATTATGCTTCGTCCTGACAACGGAAAATCAATAGCTGAAAGTAAAAAAACAGAGGTAAAAATTTTATATGATAATGAAGCAATATATATAGGTGCAACTTTAAATGATGAAGACCCATCAAAAATCATGAAGGAAATCACACAACGTGACAATACAGGTTCATCTGATTTTTTTGGTGTAAGTGTAAATGGCTATAATGACGGTCAACAAGAATTTCGCTTTTTTGTAACTGCAGCCGGAGTACAATTAGATGCCAATGCTAATTCGCAAACAGGGGAAGATTTTTCTTGGGATGCTATTTGGGATAGCGAAGTAAGCATGACAGATAAAGGCTGGACCGTTGAAATTAAAATACCATACTCGGCGTTACGTTTTTCAAACCAAAATACTCAAACGTGGGGCATTCAGTTTTTCAGACAAGTTTGTAGAGACAGACAAATGTATACTTGGAATTTTGTAGACAATAATAAGGGAGCTCTAGAACAACAGTCTGGAATTTTAGAAGGAATAGAAAATATAAAGACCCCTACCCGATTATTCTTCTTCCCGTACGCCTCAACTTATGTTTTCAGTAACAAAGAATCAGGAACCAAAGCAGAATTAAAAGGCGGACTTGACATTAAATATGGGATTAATGATGCCTTCACTTTAGATGCTATTTTAATTCCGGATTTCGGACAAACAGCCTTCGATAATCAAATCTTAAACTTAGGCCCTTTCGAACAACAATTTAACGAAAATAGACCTTTTTTTACTGAAGGAACTGACTTATTCAACAAAGGAGGTTTATTTTACTCTCGAAGAATTGGAGGCCCTCCTTCAACTTACCCTGAATTAGAAGACAACGAAACACTTACTGAACCTTTTCCTAATACTGTAAATCTGTTAAACGCACTTAAAGTATCTGGACGAACAAAAGGAGGTCTTGGTATTGGAGTCCTTAACGCCATAACTAAAGAAACAGAGGTGACTATTGAGAAAACCACCATCACTGAAAATCCAGATCCAAGCTTACCGGATATTATTGAAATTACACGAAGAAATGAAGTTGTAGAACCATTAGCAAACTACAATGTTATCACGTTCGACCAACGTTTTCGAAAAAACTCTTCTGTATCAATTGTAAATACGAATGTTATTCGCGACGGTCACTTTAGAGATGCGAACGTAACTGCATTGGTGTGGGATTTAAACACAAAGAAAAACACTTTTAACCTTTCAGGCGACAGCAAATACAGTATCGTTAACGAACCTGGAATCGCGAAATACAAAACCGGAATCAGTCAATCTTTAAGTTTTGCCGAAACCAGTGGTAAAGTCCGCTTTAGTATAACAGAACAACATGTTTCTAAAGATTTCGACAGCAACGATTTAGGCATCAATTTCCAAACCAATTATACTGCTTTTTACGGTAACGCAAATTACAGAACCTTAAAATCTACAAAATCCATCAATTCATTTAATGCCAATTTCAATTTCACACACGAATTTGAAAATACAACGGGTATGGTTCAAGCACACAACCTCAACGTTAACGCTCATACAACCTTAAAAAGCAATGATGGAATGGGTATGGGGTTTAACGTAAGAGCCATAGACACTTACGATTTCTACCAAGCCATGACACCGGGAAGATTTGTAAAACAACCGCATTACTACAATGGCTGGACCTATATATCTTCCAATTACAACCGAAAATTTGCCATCGATTTTGAGCCATACTACGGCTCTACAAGCGAAAAAGGAAGAAATGATTATGGCTTCAATTTCAGTCCAAGATACCGATTCAGCAATAAACTTCTGGTTATTGGAGGTTATAACTATTCTAAAGAAAACAAAGATAAAGGCTGCGTGGATTTTGTTGGAGACGATATTATTTTTGCTCAAAGAAACGTTAACGGATCAACGGTTTCACTACGCGGAAAATATGCCATAAACAACAAAATGACTATTAATTTTACCGCCCGTTACTACTGGAGGTATGTAGAAAATTTAAAATTCCAAAAACTGGAACAAGACGGAACACTCACGGATTATGCTTACAGCGAACCACTCAACCGAAGCTTCAGTGCCTGGAACGCAGATTGCTCTTATTCATGGTGGATTGCTCCGGGAAGTCAGCTTAATGTATTGTATCGCAACAATTCGCTCAACAATCAGTACGGCCTTCAAAGTGTAGACAAGAATTTAAAAAATAATTTCGATTCCTTATTCGGAGACAAATCAAACCACTCCTTTTCGGTGAGTTTACGCTACTTTTTAGATTACAACAGAATCAAAAACTGGATTTAATTTCTTATTTTTGAAGCTATTTCCTGCTGTACACTATATCTTTTCCTTGTTAAAGAAACAAGGAAAAGGATACCGTTACCATCAGGGCTAAAAATCGATTCAAAATGAACAAAAAAGTAATACTCATGATACTCGACGGTTGGGGTAAATCCCCCGACCCAAAAGTGTCCGCAATAGACAACGCCCACACTCCATTCATAGATAGTTTATACACAAAATACCCTCATGCTTCGCTAAGAACCGATGGTTTAAACGTAGGTTTACCCGAAGGACAAATGGGAAATTCTGAAGTAGGTCATATGAATTTGGGCGCTGGAAGAATTGTCTATCAGGATTTGGCCAAAATCAATTTGGACGTGCAGCACAAAACCTTCAATAAGGAAAAAGTATTGAATGAAGCATTTCAATATGCAAAACAAAACAACAAAAAAGTTCACTTTTTAGGTTTGGTTTCTGATGGTGGTGTTCATTCGCACACCTCTCATTTGAAAGGATTATTGGATGCGGCAAACGATTTTGGATTATCAAATGTTTTCGTCCATGCTTTTACTGACGGTCGTGATGTGGATCCAAAATCTGGCGCAAAATATATTGAAGATTTAGAAAATTATCTGAAGCATTCTTCAGCAAAATTAGCTTCTATTGTTGGTCGATATTATGCAATGGACAGAGATACTCGCTGGGAAAGAATAAAAAAAGCGTATGATTTAGTTGTCAACGGCTTTGGAACACATTCTACCAATGCTGTGATGAGTATTCTGGCGAGTTACCATAATAACATAACAGATGAATTTATCGATCCAATCGTAATGGTCGATGAAAACAACAAGCCAATCGCGACAATTCAAAATGATGATGTGGTGATTTTCTTCAACTTTAGAACCGATAGAGGAAGACAACTTACCGAGGCACTTTCTCAAAAAGATTTCCACGAACAAAACATGCACAAACTCGATTTGTATTATGTCACGATGACCAATTATGACGATACTTATGAAAATGTGCACGTCATTTACAACAAAGACAATATCACCGAAACCTTGGGTGAAGTTTTAGAAAAACACAATAAAAAACAAATCCGAATTGCTGAGACAGAAAAATATCCACACGTAACGTTTTTCTTTTCTGGCGGCCGCGAAGAACCTTTTATTGGTGAAGGTCGTTTGCTTTGCCCATCACCTAAAGTGGCTACATACGATTTACAACCAGAAATGAGTGCCTTTGATTTAAAAGATGCTTTAGTTCCTGAATTAAAAAAAGGCGTAGTCGATTTCGTTTGTTTGAATTTTGCTAATGGCGACATGGTTGGACACACAGGAGTTATGGAAGCTGCCATTAAAGCCTGCGAAGCCGTTGATATTTGCGTAAAAGAAGTCATCGAAACTGCTTTAGAAAACAATTACACCACTATCGTTATTGCCGATCATGGAAATTGCGAAACCATGATTAATCCAGACGGAAGCCCAAACACTGCACACACCACCAATCCAGTACCAATTATTTTAGTGGACAAAGATTTGAAAAACATCCATGACGGTGTATTAGGAGATATTGCACCTACTATCTTAGATTTAATGGGAATCGAAAAGCCAGAAGCAATGACGCAACATTCTTTATTGTAATATGCCATGAGAAAATTAATCGCATTAAGTTTGGTTTTGGGGATTCTGGGCTGTAAAACAAAACAAGTACAGGAATCAGTAGGTACTAATGCGTCAAATGAAGAAGTAAACAAATCGGTTGCTACAACTACAAAATCGGAAGAAATTATGCTAATTGGCCAAATAACCAAATCCGAGTTACAAAAAGTTCCGTATTCGGAATGGTTCAATGTTGGGGAAAAAAATTACATTCCAAAAAACGAAGACCTTACTGCCTTAAAAAGCTACGGACAAGATTACAAAATCAAAATTTTTATGGGAACATGGTGTGGTGACAGTAAAGAGCAAATACCACGTTTCTATAAAATTTTAAAGCAAATCAATTTCGACTTAAGAAAAACAACCTTAATTGCTGTTGATAGAAAGAAAAATACACCCGATAATTTGGAAAAAGACCTTAATATCACCCATGTACCAACATTTATTTTCTATAAAAAAGGTAAAGAAATCCATAGAATAGTTGAAACCCCGGTTGTTAGTTTAGAAAACGATATGCTAAAAATTATTACAGGTCAGCCATATATGCACATTTATAAGAATTAATTAATACTTTTGCGAAAAAAAAAAATTAATTTACTCCATTATAAATGAACTTTTTAACCAAATTTTTAGTTGCTTTATTATTTCTAAATATTTCTATTTCCTATTCACAAGAAGGTGCTCCTACATGTGCTGAACTTCAAGCTAATTTTCAACAATACCAATCGTGTGCAACGAATGTTCCTTTTCAAAATTCGACAGGGGGAAATTCAGAAAATTTCAACACAACTTGTATTGGAGGTGCATTTCGTGGACCAACCTGGTTTTATATTGAAATTCAAAACTCTGGAAATATTCAGCTTCAAATCAGCCAGGTTGACAATTTTGGAGGTGGGACAGATGTTGATTTTGTGCTTTGGGGACCATTCAATGATCTAAATAATATTTGTAGCAAATTAAATATTACAAAAGAAGTAGATTGCAGTTACTCAATGAGTAGTATAGAAGCTGTAAACTTACCTAATGGAATTGCAGGACAACTTTATGTCTTATTGGTTGACAACTATTCTAATCAACCAGGAAACATTTCAATTACACAAACTGGAGGAACCGGAAGTTCAAACTGTGATTTTCTATCCTCAGTAAAGATTGTCGATACTTCACTTAATGAAATTACTCAACTTGATTATTGTAAACCTTCTACTAAAGACTTAGTTGCCAAAATTGACATCTCTGATTTTCCAGGATTGCCTGCAAATCTTAGATTTAATTATAAATGGTATAAAGATAACGTTTTAATTAATTCCATTACCGATTCAACATCAAATACAAACACACTTACTGTTACCGATTCAGGAGTTTATAAAGTTGAGACAACCGCTTACGACAGCACAGACCCAACAGTAGTAATAGCCAACTTAACGGTAAGTGAAGACGATATTAATTTAAAATTCCATACTACCCCTACTGTTTCAATTGCAAATACAAATACACGGTGTTTGAATAACAATCCGGTTTTACAATCTACAATTACAAATATAACTACGTTAAATACAGCTGTTGATGTTTTAACTTACCAATGGTTTTTGAATGGCGCCATTATTCCAGGGGCAGTATCCGCAAATTATACCCCTACACAACCAGGTGATTATTTTGTGAGAATTTTTAATAATCCATGCATTACAGTCGATTCAAATGTGATTCACATTGTAGCGAATCCTTCAGTAGTAATAAATTCAAATCAAACTATTTGCGAAGGAAGCATCTACACTATTACATCTAATATTACTAATAGCGCACTATTAACTACTGTTACATTTCAATGGCTTAAAGACGCCAACCCTATTGCAGGCGCTACAAATCCAACTTATACCGTTTCAGCTGGTAATCAATCATTAAATACGACTTCTGTTTATACATTGCAAGTAACTGAACAAGGATTGTGTTCCATTTTATCTAATTCAGTATCTATTACCGTTAATGCATTACCTGTTGTAAATACAACCCCAATTGTATTAGAACAATGCGATTATATCGCACCAAGTATTGATGGAATTGCAGTGATAAATTTAACACAAGCTTACAACGCAATTACTAATAATATTGCTGGTTTAACACTTTATTATTATCAAGATGCAGGATTAACTATTCCGATTTTAAATCCAGCAAACTATACAAACGTTACTCCATTTCTTCAAAATGTATATGTTAAGGCAATAAATGAGAATGTAACACCTAATTGTCCTTCTATCAATACCGCGACAATTAATTTAATCATTAATCCTACTAGTGTCTCTGCATATCCAAATATGGCTGCAGTTTGCCCAGAAGTAAATCAGAATTACGGAAGGATAGACTTTAATGCCCAGAGAATTATAATAAAAAATACTTTTTTCCCTACTTCTCCTGTAGATATTCAGTTTTACATCAATACTAATGATGCATCTGTTGAAGCTAATGCATTAACAAATAGCTCAAACATTCCCGTTGGAATCCATACTATTTACACTCGTATTGAAACCAATAACAATTGTGATGGAATAGGAGAATTTCAAGTAGAAGTATCAGCCGCTCCCCTACAAAATGCAATGACCGGAGTCATAACTTGTGAGAGCGACACTTTTATTTTAAATACAAAAGATGCAGAAGCTTTATTAGGTCAAAACCCAAGTGTTCAGACAAGTTATTTTCACTCTTTCAATGATGCTAAAAACAACCTAAACCAAATCGATAAAAACATTGCCCTTCCTTTAACGGTAGGAACAAGCAATATTTACATAAAATTATACGACACAACAACACAATGTTTTTCAATTGTTAACTTTAGTCTTCGTGTTTTTCCAGATCCTACAATATTCAATCCATTACCGATAAGATTATGTGGCGTTAATACTGCTACATTCAATTTAAATTCTAGAATCACGGCTATTACAGGAGGAAATTTAAATTACCAAGTTAGTTTTTATGAAACCAATGCCGATTTATTAGCCAACAATTTTATTGCTACACCGTTAAATTACACTTCCGGAACTAGAACATTAATTGTTAAAGTAGTAGATCCAACAAATAATGGTTGCGATAAATTAACAACACTTGATTTAGTTGTTTTAAGTATTCCTGGTGCTACAATTAATCCAACACCTCTAGAAGTATGTAATGATTCTGGTTTTGCTCAATTTGATTTAACAAGTAGAGAATCTGAAATGGCAGGACCAACAGCTTTAACTGATATAGAGTTTAGTTATTACGTGAATTTAGGCGACGCTTTGGTTAACAACAATAACAATATTACAACACCAGGTGCATTTACAAATACAATTATTAATTTTCAGAAAATTTATGTTCGTTTAAACAGTAAATCAAACTTTAATAGTGAAACAAATATTGCATGTCACACTATTTTAGAATTAGATATTTACGTACGATCATATCCTGTTAATAATTTATTGAATGAACCCTATATAATTTGTATCGATAAAGACAAAGTTCCAGCCAATCCAGCTTATATTGATACTAAATTAAGCAGTTCAGATTACCGATTTAAATGGTATACAGGTTTTGGTGCTATTGATGGCAATGAAATTCCTGGAGAAACACAACCATTTTACGAAGCTCTTTTAGAAGGAGAGTATTCAGTTAAAATTACAAGTATTTCTGTTTTTACAGGTTTAGATTTATGTTCTACCACAGTTGATTTTAGAACATTAAATTCATACATCCCTTTTTCTATAAAAGGTGAGCCTTCAGAATTAATTGCTTTTGAAACCGAAAATACTATTACCGCTGTTGTTTCGCCACCTTCATCAGATTATTTGTATTCTCTAAATAACACTGGCTTACAAACAAGTAATGTGTTTACAAATATTTTAGAAGGCGAATACACACTGACCGTTACAAATAAATACGGTTGTGGAGAAATTAGCACACAAATTATTGTTGTAGACTACCCTAAGTATTTTACTCCAAATGGCGACGGTTTTCATGACACTTGGAATATTGGGGGTATAAAAGCATTAGATTCAGTTGTTATCCAAATTTATGACCGTCATGGTAAATTCATCAAACAAATGGATCCGTATAACACGGGTTGGAATGGAACTTTCAATGGTATTGCCTTGCCAGCAACTGATTATTGGTTCAAAATAATTTACGAGAAAGACAATGTGAAGAATGAATTTAAAGGTCATTTCACTTTAAAAAGATAATTTTATCATTCATTATTATAAAAGAGCTCCATAAAAGGAGCTTTTTTGTTTAAACACAATTGATTATATCAAAACAAAAATTGATTCCATCGTGGATAAAAACAGGATAAAATGCATCTGATATTGTTGAAATGAAAAATTTATCAAAGGAATATTGTATTTTTGCCAACCGAAATTGAATAATATGATTATTATAAAAACCCGTGAAGAAATTGAATTAATGCGTGAAAGCGCTTTAATAGTTTCTAAAACTTTAGGTATGATTGCTTCGGAAATCAAACCTGGAGTCAGCACTTTATACCTAGACAAATTAGCCGAAACCTTTATTCGTGACCATGGTGCTACGCCAGCATTTTTGGGCATGTATGGTTTTCCAAATTCGCTTTGCATGAGTCCAAACGCTCAAGTCGTACACGGAATTCCAACAGACAAAGCATTAGAAGATGGTGATATTATTTCGGTAGATTGCGGTGCATTAAAAAACGGATTTTATGGCGATCATGCCTATACTTTTGAAGTAGGAGAAGTTAATGAAGCTACTAAAAAACTACTAAAAGTAACCAAAGAATCTCTTTATGTAGGTATTAGAGAACTCAAAGCTGGAAACCGAACTGAAGACGTTGGAAGTGCCATTCAAAAGCATTGCGAAAACAACGGTTATGGTGTGGTTCGCGAATTAGTGGGTCACGGTTTAGGTCGTACCATGCACGAAGCACCCGAAATGCCTAACTATGGCAAACGTGGTCGAGGAAAGTTATTACTTGAAGGTATGGTTGTAGCAATCGAACCCATGATCAATCAAGGAACCAAAAACATCAAGCAGCATAAAGACGGCTGGACCATTACCACTGCCGACGGAAAACCTTCGGCACATTTCGAACACGACGTTGCCATCATCGACGGAAAGCCAGAATTGCTTTCTACTTTTGCTTATGTAAATAAAGCTTTAGGCATTGTAACTAATGAGGAAAATGAATTTAGAAAAGTCCCATTTGTTATCTAATGAAAAAACTTTTTAAATTTATACTAAACACCATACCACGTCCAATTCTTATTCGATTAAGCATTGTGGTTCGCCCTATATTAGCTTTTTTACTAAAAGGAAATAAGTTTACAGATCCTATTGATGGAAAAAGCTTCAGTATGTTTTTACCATATGGTTACGGAAACCAAAGAAATAATGTTTTGTCACCAAGCACACTTTCGCTAGAAAGACATCGCTTGCTTTGGTTATACTTACAAAACGAAACTGACTTTTTCACTTCAACAGAAAAGAAAAAAGTATTGCATTTTGCTCCCGAGCAGGAATTTTACAAGCGTTTTAAAAAACAATCCAATATCGATTACACGACAACCGATTTATTTTCTCCACTGGCTGATGTCAAAGCAGATATTTGCAATTTGCCTTTTGAAGACAATTCGTACGATATTATTTTTTGCAATCACGTTTTAGAACATATTCCTGACGATACTAAAGCCATGCAGGAATTGTATCGTGTTTTAAAACCTGGAGGTATGGGAATCTTTCAAATCCCTCAAGATTTATCTAGAGCTACAACTTTTTCAGATGATTCAATTACTGATCCTAAAGAACGTGCTAAAATCTTCGGGCAATACGATCACGTTCGTGTATACGGCTTAGATTATTTTGATAAATTGAGAGGCATCGGATTTACAGTTATCGAGGAAAATTATACTCAAAAACTTTCAGCCGAATTGGTAGAAAAGTATTGTTTGGCCAAAGGAGAAATCATTCCAGTCTGTTATAAAAAATAAACTGGCATAATATTCGTTGTAAAATAATATCTTTACTTCATTATAAATCAACAACATGATTTCTAGAATATTCAGCTTACTATTTATACTATTTATTGGAAGTAATTCAATCGCACAATCTGTTTCCGAAACTGAACCGCCATTCAACATTAAAACCATCACCTTCACTCAGGCGAATAACAATGTTTTTCCCATTTTTAGACTAGGTGATTATTTTCAATTCAGTTTTGATGATTTGTTTGGCACAGAAGAAGATTACTATTTTACCCTAACACACCATAATTACAATTGGACTCCATCAGATTTATCTAAAGGCGAGTACATCAATGGAACCGACAATCAGCGCATTCAAGATTATGAAAATTCATTTAATACGCTGCAAATTTATTCTCATTATCGTTTAAGTTTTCCCAATAATTTTTGCCAAATCACAAAGAGTGGCAACTACTTACTATCGGTTTTCAACAGCAATAGAGAACTTGTCTTTTCAAAAAAAATAATTATTTATGAAGACTTTGCAGAAGTACCAATGCAAATAAAACGCTCTAGAAATGTAGCCGACATCCAAGAAAAACACAACGTAGAATTTGCCATAAAATCACAAAATATCTTATTCCAAAATCCAGTTCAAAACATAAAAGTTATCTTATTCCAAAACGGAAAATGGAATAACGCTCTGGTCAACATCAAGCCGCAATACACTATTGGTAACGATTTGATTTTTAGATACAATAACGAAACCCAGTTTTTTGCCGGAAACGAATACCTGTATTTTGACAATAAGGAAATACGTGCAGCTACCAATTCAATTGCAAAAATCGACGCTAGTAGTGGTTTATACAGCGCCTATTTATATACAGATACAGCCCGAAAAAATAAAGGCTACACCTATTACCCTGATATTAATGGCAATTATCAAACCCGAAATTTAACCGCACAAAACCACCAAGTTGAAGCCGACTATTCGTGGGTTTATTTTTCTCTTTTTGCTCCAGAATATGCAGCAAACAGTAACATTTACATTACTGGATTGTTCAACAACAATTTATTTACATCAGAAAATAAAATGGATTATAATGTTGAAAAAGGTGTTTTTGAAAAAGCCATTTTAATCAAACAAGGCTTCAATAATTACAACTATACAGTAGTAACACCTCAAAAAACAATTGATGAAAAAAATGCCATCGACGGAAATTACTACCAAACTGAAAATCAATACACCGCTGTTGTGTATTATAGAGCAAACGGTGAACGCTTCGATAGAGTGATTGGTAAAGGAGAAACAAATTCAGTAAATATTACGAATTAAAATTTTAGAAGATTATAAAGCATTTGATTTATAAATTTTCTAAATTTGTAAAGTACAATTTAGCATTATGGTTACTCAAATCACAAGAGGGATAAAAATCTCAGTATTAACTACTTTTGAAGGCACTTACTTCAAAAACCATAAAATGCACTTTGCTTTCAGTTATCATATTACCATAGAAAACCACAGCAAAGATTCTGTACAACTCGTAACTCGTCATTGGGAGATTTTTGATGCCTTAAACCAAATGGAACAAGTTGATGGCGAAGGTGTAATTGGTAAAAAACCTGTATTGAAACCTGGAGAAACCCATACGTATAGTTCAGGCTGTTTACTTTGTTCGCCTCACGGTAGCATGAGTGGGCATTTCAACATGATTAACTTTACCACATCAAGATCGTTTAAAGTAATTGTTCCTTCTTTCAAATTAAGCGCTCCTTTTGCGTTAAATTAATAAGTCGCCTCAAGTAATCAAGAGATTTATAACCGATAATTATCTGCTTTATTAAGATAGTTTTGTGTTATTTGTTACTTAAAGTTTGATATTTCCTTTGTACTTTTGTATTCGATTTTATAAAAAACCGAATTAGTCTAACACCTAACAATCTCAACAACATGTTAAAAGGATTTTTTAATATACCAAAAGCGGTTAACGAACCCGTAAAAGCATACGCACCAAATTCTCCAGAAAAAGCAGCCGTTCAAGCCGCTTACAC
This sequence comes from Flavobacterium sp., assembly GCA_030153045.1. Taxonomy (GTDB): domain Bacteria; phylum Bacteroidota; class Bacteroidia; order Flavobacteriales; family Flavobacteriaceae; genus Flavobacterium. The sequence goes on along the minus strand of JASLID010000063.1, from coordinate 48,723 downwards.
AGCAATGTGGAATACCAAAATTGATGTGCCTTTATACATTGGTTCAGAAGAAATTTTCACAGGAAACACAAGAAATATGTCGGCACCACATGATCACCAACACATTGTTGGAACATATCATTTAGCTGAAAAATCACATATTGAAAAAGCCATTGCTAATGCTTTAGAAAGCAGAACAAAATGGGCAAACATGGCTTGGGAACAACGTGCAGCTATCTTTTTAAAAGCAGCTGAATTAATCGCTGGTCCGTACAGGGCAAAAATAAATGCCGCAACCATGATTGCGCAATCTAAAACAATTCACCAAGCAGAAATTGATGCCTCTTGTGAATTAATCGACTTCTTACGTTTTAACGTAGAGTTTATGACACAAATTTATGCGGATCAACCAGCATCAAACTCAGACATGTGGAACAGAGTCGAATACAGACCTTTAGAAGGTTTTGTTTACGCTGTTACACCTTTCAACTTTACAGCAATTGCAGCAAATTTACCTGCAAGTGCGGCATTGATGGGTAATGTGGTAGTTTGGAAACCAAGTGATAGCCAAGTGTTTTCTGCAAAAATCATTATTGATGTTTTCAAAGAAGCTGGAGTTCCAGACGGTGTAATTAACGTTGTTTTTGGTGATCCAGTTATGATTACGGATACCGTTTTAGCATCTCCAGATTTTGCTGGAATTCACTATACAGGTTCGACATTTATCTTCAAAGAAATTTGGAAAAAAATTGGAACTAACATTCACAATTACAAAACGTATCCAAGAATCGTAGGTGAAACAGGTGGAAAAGATTTCATTATCGCACATCCATCGGCAAACGTAAAACAAGTTACTACAGCAATAACTCGTGGTGCTTTCGAATTCCAAGGTCAAAAATGTTCAGCTGCTTCAAGAGCTTATATTCCTCAAAGTTTATGGCCAGCGGTTAAAGAACAATTAATTACAGATGTGAATTCTATGAAAATGGGTTCTCCAGAAGATTTCAGAAACTTTGTTACCGCTGTTATTCACGAAGGTTCATTTAATAAATTAGCTAGTTTTATTGATCAAGCTAAAAAAGATACTGATGCAGAAATCATCGTTGGTGGAAATTACGATAAATCTAAAGGTTACTTTATTGAACCAACAGTTATTGTAACTACAAACCCGAAATATGCAACAATGGAAACAGAACTTTTCGGACCAGTAATTACAATTTATGTATATGAAGATGCGAAATGGGCAGAAACTTTAACATTGGTAGATCAAACTTCTGAATACGCATTAACTGGTGCAGTTTTAAGTACAGATCGTTATGCAATTGAAGAAGCAACTGTAGCTTTACAAAACGCTGCTGGTAACTTCTACATCAATGACAAACCAACAGGTGCTGTTGTAGGAATGCAACCATTTGGAGGAGCAAGAGCTTCTGGAACAAATGACAAAGCAGGTTCAGCACAAAATTTATTACGCTGGGTTTCTCCAAGAACTATCAAAGAAACGTTTGTAACTCCAGAACATTATGGATATCCTTTTTTAGGTTAATTCATTTATATAAAAAAAAGCCCGATATGTTCGGGCTTTTTTTATAAATAGATGGGTTTGGTTATACTTTAAAGCACGGATTGCAAATCTACGAAATGAGTAGTTTTAGATATAGTCAATTTCGAGACGCTCGTGCTAGCGAGGGCAAAAGTCCCTCTTAAAATTAAATAAAATGAATGATTTAATGTACTTTATTAAAATTTTTTTAATCGTATTAATCTTAATGCTGTTAATCTTTGTTTTTTTTAAAATAAAAAAAGACGAAAAAAAAGTTAATAATAGATTAACTTTTGCAAGTTGTAAGATGATTTCAGATTTGCAAATTTCCAGCATAATAAATCATAGTTTTTTTATTGATAGAGAAAATAGTTTACAAACGCTCATGAGAATTTGTATAGAAAAAGATTACCTATACATATATTTTAGTTCTAACATTTCTATATCTTATACAAATGGACCTTTTATTATATGTAATGATAATAGCTCTAATTCAGATTTTTGGGCAAAATATTATATAAAAAAAATTGAAAGGTTAAAAAATGGAGTTATGAAATTAGTTTTTTCTACAAGAAATAGTGTTCTTTTTTCAGAATATAATATTACTATTAAATATATTAATGAGGAAGATTTTGAACTTATTAAAGAGAATATTTTATAGTCCCCGCTAACGCGAGCGTCTCGTTCGTTATTCAACACAAAACTTATGGCTTTGGGTTTCTACAAGGACCATTAAAGAAACGTTTGTAACTCCAGAACATTATGAATATCCTTTTTTAGGATAAAAAATAAAAAGTTTGTAACTTTATATGTCACAAAACTCACATAGATAAAATGAAAAAAATTATTACATCGATTATAATTTTAATTTCATTACAGAGTGTTGCACAAACTATCACTAGTTTTTACAGTACTCCTATGTCAAGTTTTGCTATAGTTAATAGTAGCACATCTATCGATCAAAGTACTACAGGTACTAATTTAACTTGGAACTTCAATTCACTTTCAAAAACTGGGAATTCGGTAGATACTTACGACAATCCAACAGCTGGTGAACTAACAACTTATCCGGGCACAACTTCCGTTTTAACCATAACGAGTACTGTAAGTCCGAACACTTCGGTATCGAAACTTTACACAAAAAACAACTCTAATCAAATTTCATTTACAGCGGTAAAAAATCCTGAATTCGAATTAAATTATGCTTCTAATAATGCATTAGTAGCAACCTTCCCAATAAATTACGGTTATTCAAATTCTGATCCAGTTGTAGGAAATTATGTTTACACAACATATTCAGGCACATTTTCAGGCACCATGACTTCAACCTTTGATGCTTATGGCACCCTGAACACAAATGATGTAGGATTTGGCCCATTTAACGGAAGTGCTTCTAGATTAAAAATGGTTCAAAATTTGAATTTAAATTACGGAGCAATACCAAACGTAGGAACCGTTTCACAAACCACCTATAATTACTATTCAAACAGTACTGGTTATCTAGTATTTAGGTATTCAACCATAACTATAAATGTTCCTTTGCTTTCTATTAATCAAACAACAACATCAATAGAAACTTTTGAAACAATTCTTTTGAGTAATTCTGATTATGACTTTTTAAGTCACAACATCTTTATTAGTCCAAATCCTGTAAACGAAAAACTTAACATTTCTCATTCTGAAAATATAAAAATCAATTACTTAAAAATATTTGATGTTACAGGCAAAGAATTAAGCCTTTCAAGAGATAGAAATTCTGTCGATGTAAATGATCTACAAAATGGGGTTTACTTTGTAAATATTCACACTGATAAAGGAACATTTACTAAAAAAATAATCAAACAATAAAATTGGAAGAGTTTGCAAAATGGAGTTTTGACAATTACCAAAACGACAAAACACTATAGCTATCCTTTTTTAGGATAATTCTTATTAAACAAATACTATTCTCTAAAGCCCGATGTATTCGGGCTTTTTTATTTATTATAATTTAAATATTTTCATAAAAACTTGCGGATAATTAAATAATTTATATATTGTGTAAGAAAAGTACTATGCGTGCATAATATTTTAGTGTATTTTTTAATTCATTTCCAAACAAGTTAACTTATGAAATTAAATTACGTATTGATTGCATTGTTGTGTTTTGGGCTTACCCAAGCGCAAAACAAAAAAAAGATTGATTATTCTAAATTAGACCGAAGTGGAATGAAAACTTCCTTACTTCTAACAGACGCAAAACCATTTTCTGTTTTAGGTCAAGAAAACGATACTTACGGCATGTATGGTTTTCATCAAGCATATAAAGAATTAGGATTGTCTGATAAGCAAAAAAGATTTTCAAATAGCGATTTAATCAAATCCCAAATGCGAATTGAAACCACTAATGAGATTGTAAAAATTGGATTGATTCATTCAGATTTTGAAACCATTAGCAAAAAAGCATACGATAAAGGATTAGTCAAGATAACCAACAATCAAGTCACTCGCAATTCAAACCAGTATATTTTTGAAAAGTATTCGAATACAATCATTGCTCCAATGACATTACGAAAGAAAGGAGTTCAAACCGTTTTTGCATTAGACAGCAAAATGTTCACCAATACTACTTCAAACAAAATAACTTCCATAAAAGCTGATTTCAATGACGGAAAAGGCTTGGTGGAAGTTTTTTTTGATACAAACATTTTAGTAACCTATCCTACAGAAGGAAAAAAAGAATTGGTGTTTGAAATTTCATTCGAAAATGGAGATAAAAAAATACGGAAATCCAATTTATCAGTAAATTATTCCAACGAAGACAACGCGCGATTGTTTCAAAGAGTTACCAATTTAGTAACTTCAACAAGAAACCCCGATTTGACCATTTATGGCGCTACTGATATGTCCCCAGGAAAATGCGAATACGAAGTTTTTCTAAGCCCAGACGGCATTCTCGACAAACCTATTTTTGTAGCAGATGGCTTTGACCCTTCTGATTCTCGCAATGTTTCAGCCGTTTACAATCTGCTAACTTATACTGATGCTGGTGGTATTGTCCAAAATCTAGGTGACCGAATTAGAAATGAAGAGGGTTTTGATGTGGTCATTGTCAATTTTCCAACCTACACCAACGCTGCCAACAACACGATTGATGGTGGAGCCGATTTTATAGAGCGAAATGCACTTTCTCTAGTCACAGTTATCGAATTAATTAATGCCCAAAAAACCGGAACCGAACAAAATGTAGTTATAGGTCCAAGCATGGGCGGATTGATAACAAGATATGCTTTGCGATTTATGGAACAAAATAGTTTAAATCATCAAACCAGACTTTGGGTTTCGTTCGATTCCCCTCATTATGGCGCCAATGTCCCTATTGGATTACAACATTTATTCAACTATTTCGCTTATGGTTATGGAGATGTTGACGCAGTAAAACCATTAGTTGAAGGGATGCTACGCTCACCTGCCGCCAAACAAATGCTGATAGACCATTTCGATTCCCACATTACACCCGCTGTAATTGCTGGAGCTGACCCAGTGGCACCGTCAACCGGAATGCCTTTGTTACCTACTGGAGCAGTAAATTTTAGAGATAATTTCCAAAACAGAATGAATGCAATGGGTTTTCCACAAAATACCAGAAACGTTTCAATGGTGAATGGCAGTGGTATTGGTGCAAAATTCAAAGATATAAACAACGCTGATGTAAATCCGGGCTTTGATTTGATTAGTAGTAACATCAATACCGGAACTGTTATGGGTTTGAACACACGAGCAGTAACATTTTGCGAATACATGCCCAATGCTAATGTTCAGGAAAAAATTGTGGATGTTAAAATTCAAGCGCAAATATTTGTTTGGGCAACCCAAGACACCTTCATAGCCAATGCAAAACAAAGTGCAAATACAAACGGGGTAGATTCGTCACCAGGTGGTTTGTTTGATGTTTTTGGCTTGGCAGGTTCTTTGGGTGGCGATCCTATATTGACCAACTTCATGGGCGCTTTAAAATGTGGTTATTTTAGTTTTATTCCAACTGTAAGCGCTATGGGATTAAATGTAGGTGGAGTTGTGGCAAACAACCAACCTGATTATTATCACAATATCAATTTAGGCACAAAAGACACTCCTTGGGATGGTACAAATACAACAACTACAAACACATCCCCTTTTAAAAACTGGTATATGCCTCCTACAAATGAAGGACATGTAAAAGTGACACAAGGAAACGTTGATTTTGCTTGGTGTGAAATCGTAAAACCAGATTATAACTTTGCAGTTAACGGTTCTAATTCCGTGATGACTTGTAATGGAAACAGTGCTTCTTTTACTTTCGATTATAATAACATTCACGGCTGCCTACCTGCTCCAACAACATTTACAACTACTGGAGCGCCAGCAGGAGCTGTGGTTACTTTTACCCCAAATTCAATTTCGGCAAATGGAACAGTCGTACTTAATGTCAGCAACATAGCGCCTGGAACCTACACTGTTTTAGTTACACCAGACAATAATTCTTTAAAAACCATTCCTGTAAATATTACCATTCATCCAAGTAATCCAGATTTATCTGGAGCGGTTGAATATAGCACAAATGGAGGAACGACTTATATACAAGCTTCAAGCGCAGTTGTAAATCAAGGTGCTAATTTAGAACTCCAAATTCCATCCAATTTATACAATGGAACAATCGAATGGTTTGATCCAAGTGGTGCTTCGAGAGGGAATTCAAATCCAATTATCAACAATATTCAAGACAATAGTTTAGAAGAAGGAAATTGGAACGCATCAGTTACCTTCACAAACGACTGTGCCAGAATGGCTCCAAGCAATGTTGGTATTCAAGTCATCGTTGAGCCTTCATTAAGTACAAATACAAATGAATTTGTTGGTCTTTCAATATATCCTAATCCAAGTTTTGGAACACTTACCATTAATAGCAGCAGCGATTTATCGGAAACTAAAACACAGATAGTCGATTTGAGAGGCCGAATCATTTTAGATAAAAAGCCTACGGTTTTAAATCCTAACAAATTACAAATTGACATTTCAAATGTATCGCAAGGGGCTTATTTTCTAATTATTGAAAACAGTAAAACACGAACTGTAAAACAAATTATCAAACAATAATAAAATAAAAAACGTCCCGTGAATGGGACGTTTTTTTTATATGATTTAAATTTAAAAGCAAATGAACAACTTTAATTAATTGCCTATTCCTTTATAAATTTATTCAAATAATTTCTCCCTCCTGAAATTACTTGTATCATATAAATACCACTCTCTAATTGCTGAACATTAATTGGAGCATTCGTATTTTTCTGCTCGATTACCTTTTTTCCGGTTAAGTCAAAAATGACAACGGCATCAATAGATAAATTGTCTTTGTTTCCAATGTAAAGAAATTCAGCTGCAGGATTTGGATAAACCGAAAAAGCATTAGTTTCAGTAAAATCTTCTGATGAAAGTGTCGTAGGACAAGCAACAGTTGTTGGAATGCTTTTATTAACAACAGTGCCATCTCCCAATTGACCATAGGTATTAGATCCCCAAGCTGACAAGCTCGCATCTGTTTTTAGTGACGCAGAAAAGTAACCTGTACATCTGATAGCAGCAGACCAGTTGGTAGCCGCACCAATTTGTATTGGTACACTTTTATCAACTAGTGTTCCGTCTCCAAGCTGACCTCTATGGTTATAGCCCCAGGTCCAAATAGTGCCATCTGCCTTAATGGCAACATTACTATCATTACCCGCACAAATTGATTGCCAATTCGTAGCGGTTCCTGTTTGTACTGGATAAACATTGTAGGCTGTAACCGTACCAGTACCTAATTGCCCTTTGTCATTTTTTCCCCAGCCCCCTAAGGTTCCATCGGTTTTAATAGCCATTACATGTAAAGATCCTGCAGTAATCTTTTGCCAATTAGTAGCAGTTCCTATTTGTATTGGCACTTTTCTAGTAGTTTGGGTACCATCGCCCAATTGTCCATGACTATTACCACCCCATGCCCACAAAGTACCATCAGTTTTCAAGGCAACGTTAAAGCTACTTCCGGCAGAAACGGCACTCCAATTGGTATCGGTACCCACTTGACCGGGTAGTGTCCGATACACTGTATTTGAACTGGTACCATCTCCCATTTCTCCACTAGCGTTGTATCCCCAAGCCCAAAGTGTACCGTCTGTTTTTAATGCTATAGTATGGTTTTTTGAGTCAATTTTTAGCCAGTTAGTGTCAGTACTAATTTGAATAGGTGCAAGTCGGTCCGTTTGGGTTCCGTCTCCAATTCGAGCGTATTGATTATCTCCCCAACCCCAAAGAGTTCCGTTGGTTTTTATAGCAAAAGAAGTGTCATAGCCCGCAGAAACAAACTCCCAATCCGTCGCTGTTCCAATCTGTGTTGGTATGTTTTTGTTGGTTGTGTTGCCAAGTCCTAATTGTCCGGAATCATTTCTCCCCCAAGTCCATAAGGTTCCATCCGTTTTTATTCCTAAAGTATGTGTCAGTCCGCAAGAAATAGTTTTCCAGCATTGTGCATTCATTTGAAATGCAATCAGCAACAGCAATAGCGTAATTTTTTTCATATTTTTAATTATTTAGATTAGACGCCAAATGTATTAGCATTCGATTGAAAAGCACTAATAAAGCACTACTCAAAAACTACTCAATCCTTTAAAATCAATACTTTATAGCATCTTAAAGATGGAGAAGAGATTTTATTTTGCTTCTGAATCTCTCTTTTTTTCTTATTCGATTAAGAAGAATATTACCTGTTTAACTTTTCTTCTATTGCCTTCAATCTTTCTTCTACAGCTTTTTGATTTTCTTTCAACGTTTTGATTTCAGCTTGAAGCAGTTTGTTTTTCTCTTGTTCCTGAACAATAATCACCTGTTGTTCCTGAACCGCTTTCACTAATGGAACTACAAACTCAGCATAACGTAATCCATAGAAATCTTTCTCGTTTTTCGGCTTATCGACACCGCTAAAATCAAAGCCAGAATCTTTTGCTGCTTTTTCTACTTCCTGAGCGATAAAACCTGTAGTTGTTATAGAATATTTATCTACAGCTGGTTCTTTTACTACAAGCATTTCGTTGACTTTATCTCTGTTTAAACGATACGTTACAGGACGTAATAATTTGATGAAATTTAGTCCTGGAACATTTTCTTCCACATTTTCTTTGAATCTACCATCAGAAACTGTAGTCCAACCAACTTGTCCGCCAATAGAAGTTACAGCAGCATTGCCAACACGCACCTGATTACTGGCAGTAGTTGTAGTAGTATTTCCTAAACTGGTAGTATTCGAAAGATTATTTACATTTGGGCCAGCATTCATTCCTATTGCTGTATTATCATTCCCTGTAGTATTAATACTAAGTGCCTGATATCCGATTCCGGTATTATTATTTCCACCCGTGTTCATAAGTGCTTGGTAACCATTTGCTGTGTTACTTATTCCTGTAATGTTACCATACAAAGCATTCATTCCAGTAGCCGTATTATAACTACCTGTGTTCAGATAAAGTGCAAATGTTCCATTAGCTGTATTACGCACTCCAGTAGCATTAGTATAGAGTGCTTGAAATCCGTGAGCAGCATTATAATCGCCCGTAGTATTAGAACGAAGAGAACGTCTTCCAGTAGCTGTATTATAAAATCCCAGAGTGTTTGAATAAAGTGCCTGTTCTCCTATTGCAGTGTTATTACTTCCAGTGGTATTGGAATAAAGTGCCGTTGTGCCATTGGAGGTATTTCCTGCTCCAGTAGTGTTAGAATACAACGCTCTAGATCCGTAGGCTGAGTTATTAATTCCTGAAGTATTGGAAAAAAGAGCCTGACTACCAACACCTGTATTGAAAGCTCCTGTGTTTATATTTCCTGCCTGATAGCCTAAAAATACCAATCCAGCAGATGTTATTGCTCCTGCTTTTTCATTATTAACCTTAAATTGTAATGGCACATCATCAGTCGTACCAATAAAGTTGGCCGCAGTTGTACCTGTATTACCAAGTAATTTCCAATCGTTAGCATCAGTACCAATATTTGTCCAACTTGTGGTGGTATTATCCCAATAATAAAAACCCGGCTGTTTTCCTGCCACAGCTGTAGTCAGATAAACCATCATTCCTTGTTGTGCGGCAGTCGGATTTGTTGCAGGGAAAGCATCAATTTTAGGAATTAAAATTCCATCAGTATTCGAAGGTGCAGCCTGATTGCTTGAAGCAATATCTAACATTGCATTAGGGGAAGTAGTATTGATACCAACTTGTGAAAATGCATTGAAAGAGAGGAAAAATAAAATTAAATGAGGGAGAGTTTTTTTCATTCTTTAATGTTTTTAAGATTTGCGTCCAAATGTATTGGTACTCAATCGAAAAACACTAATGGAACACTACTCAAAAACTACTCATCTCTTTAAAATTAACCCCTTACAGAGTTTGCAAGATGGAGGAAAGATTCTCGTTTGCTTCTAAATTCATCTTTTTTCTTATTCGGTATCGGCAATTTTCAACACTTCTCAGTGATAAGTTTAGAATAACTGCCATGTCTTTATTTTTTAAATCAAGATAAATTAGGATGCAAATTTTTTGTTCTTCTTCTGTTAATTCAGGGTATTTTTTATTCAGCTTATACGAAAATTGCGCATCCACCTGATTGAACAATTCTTCTTTGGTGTCATTAACCAATTTGAAATTCTGAAGTTCAAAAAGAAGTTTACTGAGTTCCGCTTTACTTTCAGAATCATTAGTTGAAGTTTGTACCCTTTTTAAATTTTCCTTAAAACGCTCAATAAAGTCGTTGTTTTTAACAATATTCAAAACCATTTTATCGGTTTTAGTTTGGGTAAATTCGAGCTTATCCTCTGTTTGATGGATAACATGACTCAAAGATTTCACCTTACTTCTTTGTTTTTTTATGAGATAAAATGATAAAAGTAAAATTCCAATAATCAATAAAACCAGGAAAAATATTCTAATTCGAGTAGCAAATTTTTCGCTTTCTAATAAACGTATTTTCTGCTCTTTGATTTGAATATCAAGCTTCTGATTTTCTAATTTATTCAGCGTTTCAATATTTTCAAACTTTAAGGTAGCTTTTGCTTTTTCTGATAAATCGTTAAATTTTTTATGTAACTTAAAGTTTTTATACGCTTCTCTAAATTGTAATTTTCCTTCATAAATTTGTGCATAGTAGAAGTATAAAGCAGCTTTCAGTTCGTTATTGCCATCCTTTTGTATCAATACCTCACTTTTATGATTATAGAAATAAGCAGTATCATATTGTTTCAGACTAACATAACTTTCCGCTAAATTTTGAAACAACATAATTTTATACTGTTCCATGTTATCTATGGATTCAAGTGTGGAAATCGCTTCCAAATAGTATTTTATTGCGGTTTTTGAATTATTTAATTTCTCAGAAAGAGCCCCTAGATTGATTAATAAGCTCGCCTTTACATTTTGCTTTACTCTTTTATCGTTAATAATTGGAATCATTAGCTTAATAGCTTCTTGTTCGCGTCCTGTGGCACCAAAAACAACCGCTATATTGGCATTAGCCGACACTAAACCATTATAATTATTAACCTTTTGAAAATGTTTTTTAGCTTCTGTATGCAATTGCAAACTTTTTTCAAAGTTCCCAAGCTTATATTGAAGTGCTCCCAAATACACAATACAATAACCTATTTTGTTGGTCAGTTGTTTTTTCTTTGCCAGATTAAGTGATTTTTGATAAAACTGATTGGTTTTATCATAAACTTCAAGCTCTTCATATGTTTTACCTAAAAGGGTATAAGCATTTATTTTTAATGTATCATTGCTGGACTTCTCAACTAAATTTTCAATTTCCAAAATGGCTTTAGGAGTAATTTTTTTTTCTTTGGCTTCCTGAATTAGTTTTTCCAGCCTGTTTTCCTGTGCTGTTAAAGCGGAAAAAGCCAATAGGAAAAGTAAAAGAAGTTTTCTAAACATAACGCAACTATTGTGGAATCAGATTATAAAAATAAAAAACATATTTATGAACAGGCAATCACCTTAAAACACTACACTTTATACTTTAAAGGTAAATGCACTACCTTTTTAGTCTCAAAAAAATCAGGTGTAAAGAAATCTGAAATATTGTATTCGGTCGCTTTTGGAAAGTCTTTCAATTCTTCTGTTAAGTCGCCTCCTTTTAAATATAAAATTCCGTTTTTTAATTCGTGCTTACTCGTCTTTTTGATTTTATCTTTAATCCAGGAAACAAAATCGGGCATATTCGTAACGGCACGACTCACAATAAAATCAAAATCACCTTTTACATTTTCGGCACGCATTTGTTCGGCCTTGACATTTTTAAGTTCTAATGCATCGACAACAGCCTGAACTACTTTTATCTTCTTCGCAATCACATCAATCAAATAAAAACGGGTTTCAGGAAAAAGAATCGCTAACGGAATTCCGGGAAAACCACCACCAGTACCTACATCTAATATATAAGTTCCGGGTTCAAACGACTGCACCTTGGCAATAGCCAAAGAATGCAAAACGTGTTTGGTATATAATTCGTCAATGTCTTTTCTGGAAATAACGTTTATTTTAGCATTCCAATCTTGATATAAAGCTTCCAATTTTTCAAACTGAGCAATTTGCTCTTCAGATAAACTAGGAAAATACTGTAAAATTTCCTCCATGAGTCATGATTTTATGCAAAAGTACATATTTTAGGAAACAAAAATCTGTTAATCTTTATTGGATAATTTTTTTTAATAATTACCTTTGTAGATTATTGAAAAAATTATGAATACAACAGCTCCAACTTTTGCACGAAATGACTCGATGAAGTTTTTTAGAACTTTGAACACAAGAGTAAATACATATTTTAAAGAAAATAACCTTTCAAAAACAGGTAACTGGAAATTGCACCTTAAAACGGCAGTAATGTTTACCTTATTTTTAGTTCCTTATTTCTTAATCCTTTTTATTGCAATGCCTTTCTGGGTGTACTTTCTTTTATCAATAGTGATTGGGGTTGGAATGGCCGGTGTAGGAATGAATGTAATGCACGACGGAAACCACGGTTCTTATTCTTCTAAACTTTGGTTGAATAAAATCATGGGAGGAAGTATTTATATTTTAGCTGGAAATGTATACAACTGGCAAGTACAACACAATGTTTTACACCATACTTATACGAACATTCCAGGTCATGATGAAGATTTAGATGCAGGAAGAGTCATTCGTTTTACGAAAGAAGCTAAATGGTATAGTTTCCACCAATTTCAACACATCTATTCTATATTTTTATATGGATTGTTAACGATCAACTGGTCTCTAACAACCGATTTCAAACAAATGGGCGGATACTTAAAAAGAAAATTATCATACGGTGATTTCCCTAATCCAACCAAATTATGGACTGGTTTAGTGATTTCAAAAATTGTTTATTTTGGATTTTGGATTGTCCTTCCTCTTTTAGTGGGAATCACTTGGTGGAAAGTCTTAATCGGTTTCTTTATCATGCATTATACTGCTGGATTAATTTTGAGCGTTGTGTTTCAATTGGCACATATTATTCATGACACAACTAATCCCGTTCCAAATGAAGACGGTGAAATTGAAAATACTTGGGCGATTCACCAATTGTTTACAACAACCAATTTTGCTCCTAAAAACTGGATTGTTAACTGGTACACTGGAGGTTTGAATCATCAAATTGAACACCATATTTTTCCAAATATTAGTCATGTTCACTATGGCAAAATTGCAGAAATCGTTAAGCAAACAGCTCAAGAGTGTGATTTACCTTATTACGAATACAAAACCATGAGAAGCGCTGTTATTGCCCATTTCAAACATTTGAAAACATTAGGACAAAAACCAATGTCTCTAGCTTAGAACTACAAACACAACACTATAACTACTATGAATTTTCTTTCAGACAGAATTAACAATCTATCTACGTCTCAAACTTTGGCCATGGCCGCAAAAGCAAGAGAACTAAAAGCACAAGGTATCGACATTATCAGTTTAAGTTTAGGAGAACCTGACTTTAACACCCCTGATTTTATTAAGGAAGCTGCCAAAAAAGCCATCGACGAAAACTACAGCACTTACACCCCTGTAGAAGGTTATGCTGATTTGAAAGAAGCCATTTGTCGTAAATTTAAAAGAGACAATAATTTAGATTATTCTCCTGCAAACATTGTTGTTTCAACAGGAGCGAAACAATCTTTATACAATATTGCTCAAGTCATGATTAACCCTGGTGACGAAGTAATCCTTCCAGCACCATACTGGGTAAGTTATTTCGAAATCATCAAAATTGCTGGTGGAATTCCTGTTGAAGTACCTACTTCAGTAGAAACCGATTTCAAAATCACACCTGAGCAATTAGAAGCTGCCATCACACCAAAAACCAAAATGATTTGGTACAGTTCTCCTTGCAATCCAAGTGGCTCTGTTTACAATCGTGAAGAATTAACAGCTATTGCTAAAGTTTTAGAAAAATACCCAAATATTTTTGTCGTTTCAGACGAAATCTACGAGCACATTAATTTCTCAGGAACATTTTGCAGCATCGCTTCTATTCCGGGAATGTTCGACAAAACCATTACTGTAAATGGAGTAGCAAAAGCTTTCGCCATGACAGGCTGGAGAATTGGATATATTGGAGCAAACGAAACAATTGCTAAAGCGTGTACGAAAATGCAAGGTCAAGTAACCAGTGGAGCCAACAGTATTGCGCAACGTGCAACTATCGCTGCAGTCGATGCTGACCCAAGCGTATTAAACAATATGGTTCAAGCTTTCCACAGTCGTAGAGACTTAGTGGTTGGGCTAATCAAAGACATCCCAGGAATGAAACTGAATGTTCCAGAAGGAGCCTTTTATGTATTCCCAGATGTATCTTCTTTCTTCGGAAAAACATTAAGAGGCACAAAAATCAACAATGCCGATGATTTCTCTTTATATTTGTTAGCCGAAGCCAATGTAGCCACAGTAACTGGTGATGCTTTCGGAAATCCAAACTGTATCAGAATTTCTTACGCTACCAGTGAAGAAATACTAGCAGAAGCCATTCGAAGAATAAAAGACGCAGTAACCACTGCCGAAGTTCTAGCATAAATTATAAAGCCTCAAGAAATCTTGAGGCTTTTTTTATTAAATTTGCTTTGCCAGCTCGCTCTTTCAGGCTTGGGTGGGCGTGACCGCAAGGGTCGGGCTTTCGGCTTTATCTCTCCACTTCGTTACGAGGATATCGCCTCAATCCCTCACGCAAAAAAAAAGCAACTGAAAGTCTCTGACTTCCTCCTTTTAATTTCACTCGAGCGATAGTGAACTGGCGAAGCAAATCTCACGTAAACAACCTTAAACCAAAAATGAAAAAAACCATTGTTCTTTTACTAATTCTACTTTCGCAAATTGTATTGGCTCATACCAAACCACTAACCGAAACTCAAAAACTAGCCACTACATGCAAAGTTTGGGGATTTCTTAAGTATTATCATCCAAAAGTCGCCAATGGCGAATCCAATTGGGACAAACAACTTCTCGAAGTTTTACCCAAAATTGAGCAAGCAAAAACCAAAGAAGAATTTTCATTAATTCTAGAAAACTGGATAGATTCTCTTGGCAAAGTAAAAGAAATCGCACCAATCATTCAACCCAAAGAGATAGAATATTTCGATAAAAACTTCGATCTATCTTGGATCGATAAAAACAAATTGTTTTCAAAAAACCTTTCAAAGAAGTTAAAATTTATAGAAAACAATAGATTTCAAGGCCAACAACATTATGTAGGACTTCTTGGAGGTGAAAACATTTTTGTGAAAAATGAAGATTTTTCTGGATTCCAAAGCGAGAATGAAAATTCAAGACTCCTAGCCTTATTCACCTATTGGAATTTAATGGAGTATTTTTTTCCTTATAAGTATGTTATGAACAAAAAATGGGACATTACTTTAGAAGAAATGTTACCTGCTTTTATTGAAGCAAAAAACGAAGATGATTTTTATACCGCTATGCAAAAATTAACGGTTCAACTCAATGACTCTCATGGTGTATTTTATAAATACGCTAAAAAAAGCGTTAATTTTTTTCCAGCCAAATGCAAAATAATTGATGAAAAAATAATTGTTACAGAAATTTTAAGCGATAGTGTAGCTAAAGCAGATGATATAAAAATAGGAGATGTAATTACTAAAGTAAATGACAAAACAATTAAAGAAATTATTTTAGAAAACAGAAATTTAATTCATGGTTCAAATGAAGCTGCCTATTTAAATAATTTAGCAAAATCAGCTCTGTCAGGATATTCAGACAATGTTAAACTAGAGTTTTTAAAAGACGATAAGTATACAACGAGAACTGTAAATCGGTATGAATATCGTGATTCTCATAGAAATGAATTAAAAAAAGGAATTAAAAAAGAAAAATTTAAAATTCTAGAAAACAACATTGGTTATGTAAATATGGGAGCTATAGCAGTTAAGGATGTTCCTGAAATGATTGAAAAACTTAAATCATCCAAAGCAATTGTTTTCGACATGCGAAATTATCCTAAAGAGACTTATGAAGCGATATCAAATTTTTTAAATGCTAAAGAAAAAACCTTTGCAATTTATACAAAACCAGATTTAAGTTATCCTGGAAAATTCAAATGGACAGAAGGAAGTTCATCGGGTTCAGAAAACAATAATAATTACAAAGGCAAAGTTGTAGTATTACTTAATGAAGAATCTATGAGCCAAGCAGAATGGACAGCAATGTGTTTTCAAACTGCTGGCAATACAACAATTATTGGAAGTCAAACTGCTGGTGCTGATGGAAATGTTAGTGATGTTGATTACATGAAAGCTTTTCATTCACGATTTTCAGGAATTGGCGTTTATTATCCTGATAGACGCGAAACACAAAGAATAGGAATCGTTCCTGACATAGAAATTAAACCAACCATTAAAGGGATTCAGCAAGGAAAAGATGAAGTGTTGGATCGAGCTTTACAATTTATAGAAACTGGAAAATAAAAACACAACTAAAATGTCAAAAATACTACTACTCGGTTCCGGAGAATTAGGAAAAGAATTTGTCATCGCAGCACAACGAATAGGTCAAACCATCATCGCTGTCGATAGTTACGAAAATGCACCCGCCATGCAAGTCGCACACGCTTTTGAAGTCATCAACATGCTCAATGGTGCCGAACTCGATCGAATCGTCGCTAAGCATCAACCTGATTTTATCGTCCCTGAAATCGAAGCCATTCGTACCGAACGTTTTTACGATTATGAAAAACAAGGCATCACAGTAGTTCCTTCAGCGAAAGCGGCGAACTTCACCATGAACCGAAAAGCCATTCGTGATTTAGCTGCCAAAGATTTAGGATTACGAACTGCTAATTACCGTTATGCCACCTCGGCAGCAGAATTACAAAAGGCAGTTTCAGCAGTAGGAATGCCTTGCGTTGTAAAGCCATTAATGAGCTCGTCAGGAAAAGGGCAATCGACTATCAAATCAGAAGCAGATATTGAAAAAGCATGGAACTACGCTGTAGAAGGCTCACGTGGAGATGTAGTCGAAGTCATTGTGGAAGCGTTCGTGAATTTTAATTCTGAAATTACATTATTGACCATTACGCAAAATAATCACCCTACCCTATTCTGCGCTCCAATTGGTCACAGACAAGAACGCGGTGATTATCAGGAGAGCTGGCAGCCGGCACATGTTTCGCAAAAAGACATCTTGGAAGCACAAGACATGGCCCGCAAAGTAACCGAAGCTTTGGGTGGAGCCGGATTGTTTGGTGTAGAATTTTTCTTAACCAATGAAGGAGTTTATTTCTCTGAATTATCACCAAGACCACACGATACCGGAATGGTGACTTTAGCTAAAACGCAAAATTTTAATGAGTTCGAATTGCATTTGCGTGCCATTTTGAGTATTCCGATTCCTGAAATTATTCAAGAAAAAATTGGTGCAAGCGCCGTAATTTTAGCCACTAAACATTCTGAAAATCCAACTTTCGAAGGTATTGAAAAAGTGGCAAGTTTGTCAAAAACCGATTTCAGAATCTTTGGCAAACCCACTTCAAGGCCTTTTAGAAGAATGGGAGTTGTATTGGTAAATGATTCCCTAGAAACTCCAATTGAAGAAATTGTTGAAAAAGCAAAAAAAACCGCTACATTAGTCGTTGTAAATTAGCAGTATGAAAAAAACAGTTTTATTTTTATTTGCGATAGTTGCTCTAACTTCTTGCGGACCTCATCGAATGAAATGCGGGCCACGAAGATGCGGGGTAGAGAAAAAAACGAACATACTCATACCAGAATCTTTTCAGAATAAAATAAACGCTTAAAATTCTAATAATGAAAAAAATAATCACTTTACTATGCTTATTTGTCGCTCTAGCAACGAATGCACAAGAAAAATCAAAAACACAAATTGTAGAAGCGTCTTGCGGACAATGTAAATTTGGAATGAATGCAAAAGGATGCGACCTAGCCGTTCGTATTGATGGAAAATCCTATTTTGTAGATGGGACTGCTATCGATCAACATGGCGATGCACATGCTGCCGATGGTTTTTGTTCAGCTATTCGTAAAGCCGAAGTTTCAGGAATGATTGCAGACAACCGTTTCAAAGCCACTTCTTTCAAATTATTGCCTCTTGAAACTGAAAAGAAAAAATAATCCTTGAATTTACTTCTCGAAAATATAGCCAAACATGTTTCACTCACAACAGAAGAACAGGAACGTGTTTTGGCTTTAACTGAAATCGAACACTACAAACCAAAAGCCATCTTACTAAAAGAAGGTGACATTTGCACACATTCTTTTTTTGTAACCAAAGGCATTCTTCGCAGTTATACCATAGACGAAAATGGAGTCGAACACGTGGTGAGTTTTGCCTGTCCCGGCTGGTGGATTGCCGACATGTACAGTTTTATATCCCAACGTCCGGGTCATTTATACCTCGAAGTCAATGAAGATGCTGAAGTCATTATTCTTTCCAAAGAAAATCAAGAAAAATTATATACCGAAGTTCCTAAGATGGAACGCTTCTTCCGTATCCTAATTGAAAACTCGTTAGTTGCCAATCAACAACGATTAATTGACAATATGAGCTTCACCGCAGAAGCACGCTATGACAAATTCAGCAAAAAATATCCCGATTTGATCCATTGTCTTCCACAAAAACAAATCGCTTCTTATATAGGCGTTACACCTGAGTTTTTCAGTAAAATGAAAGCGCGACTTCTCAAAAAATAAGACTTCTTTTCCCCGAAATCATTTCTTAATCTAGGTTAAGTGTTTCTGCTATTGACTCATACTAAATTTGTAGTATTAAAATTAAAGTCATGAACCGAAAAGATTTTATCCGAAAAACCATATTAGGTAGTAGCGCCATAATAACTGGAGCTGCATTGGCAAATAAAACTGTTGTAAAAACAGAAGAAGCAATTGGATTCAATCACATTCAAAACACAAATTCAAAAATTATGGAAAATATCATTTTACACAAAGCCGACACTCGAGGCAATGCGAACCACGGTTGGTTACAAAGTTTTCACACTTTTAGTTTTGCCAATTACCACAATCCGGAACGTATGAATTTTGGAGTGCTCCGCGTATTAAACGACGATACTGTTTCTGCTGGAATGGGTTTTGGAACGCATCCTCATGATAATATGGAAATTGTTAGTATTCCGCTAGAAGGCGATTTAGAACACCAAGACAGCATGGGTAACAAAACGGTCATCCGTAACGGAGACATCCAAATTATGAGTGCCGGAACAGGAATTCGTCATAGCGAATACAACAAAAATAAGGATGAACTAGTAAAGTTTTTACAAATTTGGATTATTCCAAACAAACGAGATGTAACACCTAGATACGACCAAATTACATTGAACCCAGAAGAAAGACATAACAAATTGCAACAAATTTTATCTCCAAATCCAGAAGACGCTGGTGTTTGGATTCATCAAGATGCTTGGTTTCATTTGGGAAAATTTGACAAAGACGTAACAACAGATTACCAATTTAAAAAACAAGGCAACGGATTATACGTTTTTGTTTTGAAAGGTGATGTTAGTATAAACAATCAGGAATTGAATACCAGAGATGGATTAGGAATATGGAATACGGATCAAGTTTCGATTAAAGCAAATTCGGAAGCAGAATTTTTACTAATGGAAGTTCCTATGAATTTATAATAAAATCATTTCTTAATCTAGGTTAAGTGACTGAATTAGAACACCAAAGTAACTTTGTCTTATCAAATAGAAAGAAATAAAATTTAAAAAATAATTATGGCAACAACAAAATGGGCAATTGACCCAACACACTCAGAAATAGGTTTCAAAGTAAAACACATGATGTTTACTAATGTATCAGGGAAATTTGAAAATTACGACGCTAATATTATAACTGAAGGCGACGATTTTAGTAAGGCTACCATTGAATTTTCAGCTAATATCGATTCGATTGATACGCGAAATGCAGATCGCGACAACCATTTAAAAAGCACTGATTTTTTTGATGCGGAAAATCATCCAAAAATGACATTCAAAGCTTCTTCCTTTACTAAAGTAGATGATGAAAATTATGAATTAGCAGGCGATTTAAGCATGAGAGGGGTAACCAAATTTGTGAAACTTCCAGCAGAATTCAGCGGATTGATGAAAGATCCTTGGGGAAACACCAAAGCGGGATTGAGCATTTCAGGCAAAGTAAATCGAAAAGATTGGGGATTAAACTGGAACTCTGCTTTAGAAACTGGCGGTGTATTAGTAAGCGATGATGTACGCTTGAATATTGAATTACAACTTTTAAAACAGTAATAATTTCATAATTAGATTTTTGGTTGATGATAAAACCCTGTATTCTATTTCAGAATACAGGGTTTTGCTATAAGGTCAATCAGAAACATTTTATTATATCATACTTCCATTCATTTCGAATCTTATACTACTACAAAATTGAAATCTGAAACAATAAAAAATAACGAAAAACAACTTTTGACAACTTCGTTTTTACATTCAATTTCACTAAGTACAACTTCCGATATTAATTCTCAAAAAAAATCGTTTAACGGTGAAAATTATCCGACAAAAAGCATTAAAAACAAAATTAATGAAAAAATAATCGTTTAGTTATCAATTATTTACAATCGAAACAGAGCAAAAAATAAGGTTTTCCCTTACTTTTCATAAGCTAAATAAATAAAATCATCGTGTCCAAAAAAGTAGTTTTGCTTCAGTAAAAAAATAGCAATTCTAAACCACATGATTTCAAAATTCAATACCCTTATTGAAGTACTTCGCCATCGTGCTTCCGTTACACCACAAACCGTTTTATATTCATTTATAGAAGATGGGAAAGATCGAAAGTCTGAGTTCACGTACAGTCAATTAGACGAAAGAGCAAAAGCGATTGCGAGCTATTTACAAACAAAAACAAACAAAAACGACAGAGCCTTACTACTCTACCAACCTGGTTTAGATTATATAGAAGCTTTTATGGGCTGTCTTTATGCAGGCGTTGTTCCCGTTCCAGCTTATCCGCCAGATGGAAGAAATTTAAAACGATTATTACATGTTATTAATAATGCCAATGCCGCCATTGCGTTAAGCACAGAATCTATCTATACTAATGTATCTCATCTTTCAGAAAACGGAGCAAGCGACCTGATAAGAAAAGAATCATCTGAATTCATCCAAAACATACAATGGCATTTAAGCGATACCATTGCAACTGAAGAATCAAAAAACTGGAACGAGACAAGCATAACAAAAAATGATGTTGCCTTCTTACAATACACTTCAGGCTCAACTAATAATCCTAAAGGGGTTATTGTTACTCATGATAATTTAATGACCAATTTCGATTTTTCAGAAAAAGCTTTCGAAATGGGTCCTGACAGACAAATGGTAAGTTGGTTGCCACCTTATCATGATATGGGATTAATTGGAGGAATTTTACAACCCTTATATTCAGGGATGAGAACAACATTAATATCACCAGTATCTTTTATAAAAAAACCACTAAAATGGCTTTCTGTCATTTCAGAATGTGCAAAAGATGGTAAAATTATCAGTGGGGCACCCAATTTTGCTTACGAACTGTGTGTAAATAAAATAGGTGACGATCAAATAGCTGATCTTGATTTGAGCAATTGGACATTAGCTTTTAATGGTGCAGAACCTATCCGCGCTGCGACTTTGGAAGCATTTTATCAAAAATTCAAATCTACTGGATTTAAAAAAGAAAGCTTCTTTCCTGTTTATGGCTTGGCAGAAGCGACTTTACTAGTGAGCGCCGGTAATGTTCCGCAGTTGCCTGTAGTTAAAAAAATAAACAAAATGCTTTTAGAAGAAAATAACGCTACTGAAAAAGCTGAAAATGAAATTGAACTTATTGAAAAAGTGGGTTGCGGAGTAGAACTTAAAGGACAAAAATTGAGAATTGTAAATCCATCAACAACAATAGAATGCAATGAAAATGAAGTTGGTGAAATTTGGATATCCGGACCTAATGTTGCTAAAGGATATTGGGACAATGTGGTTGAAACTGAAATGACATTCAATTGTGCCATCCACAACGAAACTGATGCTTCTTATTTCAGGACTGGTGATTTAGGGTTTATAAGTGAAAACGAATTATTCGTAACAGGACGTTTGAAGGATTTAATTATTATCCGAGGGAAAAATCATTATCCGCAAGACATCGAATTTACAGTACAACACTCACATGAATCACTTCGAAAAGATTACGGATCAGCTTTCAGTATAGACGAAAATGGAGAAGAGCAGCTAGTAATCATCCAAGAAGTTAAGCGAGAATTCAAACGTAAAATAGACGTAGCAGAAATTACTACAATAATAAGAAGTGCCGTTTCTAAAGAACATCAATTGGTTCCTGCTCACATTATTCTTATTGAACCTTCAACATTCCCAAAAACATCAAGTGGGAAATTACAACGAAGAGCTTCAAAAGAACAATTTCTGAAAAAAGAATTGAAAGAAATTCAACAAGAACCAGCTCTTTCTTTATAATAAATCGAACCAATGATTATTGACAATATACTTTTAGAACCAAACACAAACACTTTACCTCAGTATCTTGCTGCTGAGAAACTGGAAATCTATCTTGGAAGTCCCTTTGTAGCAAAAAACACATTTTCATATGAAAAGGCTGCGATTTTAGATGAGGAAGAAATTTTTCCCAAAGAGTGCATAAACACACTCCACGATTGGGGATTCCATCACTATTATATTCCCGAATCAGTTGGCGGAAAATTGCGTTCTTTTGATGAATTATTACTTTTAACAAGAGTTATTTCTAGACGTGATTTATCAGTAGCCATTACTGATGCACACACACTTCTAGGTTCAATTCCTGTATGGATTGGTGGAACCGAAGAACAAAAGCAAGATCAAGCAAATGCAATTTTACAACGAAAAGCAGCTTGTCTGGCAGTAACCGAAAGAGCGCATGGAAGTGATTTGAATGCCAGCACTTTCGTGGCGGAAAAAACAGAGAATGGCTATTCGGTTTCTGGAGAAAAATGGCCAATAAACAAAGCTACTCTTACGGATATGCTTTGCGTTTTAGCACGAACAAGCGAACAAAAAAGCGCCCGTAGTTTATCCATTTTACTTATCGACAAATCGAAAACAAACAGTGCCAATTACCAACATTTGTCAAAAATAAAAACTTTAGGTATTCGAGGTTGCGATATCAGCGGAATCGTTTTCGACAAAGCCGAAATACCATCAGACGCACTAATTGGAAAAGAAGGTGATGGACTGGAACTTACTTTAAAAGGGTTTCAAATCACTCGATCTTTGTGTGCCGGATTGTCTTTGGGTGCTGTAGATACTGCCCTTCGAACAACTTTACGTCTTGCCTTAGATCGAAATCTATACGGCGCAACAGTAGTAGA
This sequence comes from Flavobacterium sp., assembly GCA_030153045.1. Taxonomy (GTDB): domain Bacteria; phylum Bacteroidota; class Bacteroidia; order Flavobacteriales; family Flavobacteriaceae; genus Flavobacterium. Next base: position 25,281 of record JASLID010000063.1, on the reverse strand, counting down.
AATTCCGCATGCCAGAAAAACCTTAGCTACTACATTTATAGACATTTTAATGTGTGAATGCGTGGCCATTGCTTCGGCTCGAGGCTTACATGTGGCAACAAAGCAATTTAGTGTTTGGTCTGCTGTGGTTAAAAATTATGTTCCGATAAAAAGCGAAAAAATCATTCAGAACTTATCAGTAATTCTGGGGTCGCGATACTATTTCAGAGACAATCACGACAGTGGTGTTTTTCAAAAAATGCAACGAGACAATGCTATCATTAGTCTTTTCGACGGAAGCACATTAATCAATTTAAGTGCACTTTCATTGCAATTGCGCTTTTTAGTCACCAAAAGAAAAGCGGAAAAAAATTCAGAAAAATTGTTTGCCCATTTGTCGAATATTTTCAATCTAAAAGAAGAATTGCCTGAATTTAATTATTCGAAACTCGATTTATTCAGCAAAGGAAACAACTGGATTCTCCAAGGATTGGAAATGATTGTTGACGAACTGGATAACATATCTATCGATTCTACTGTTACTACATCCGAAGTACTTTGCCAAATAAAAAACAGTGCTTTAGATCTTATAGAATCTTTAAACCAGTTGGAAGAAAAAATTCTCTTATTGGATCCAATAGAAAACGGTCATCATTTACCTCCTGCTTATTTTGAAGCCGCCAATGAATATTGCGACATACACACTGCTGCAAGTTGCTTGTACATGTGGTTCTTTAACAGAGACCATCTGGGAGATTATTTTTCAAAAGGAGAATGGCTCGTTCTTTCTTTACAAAAAACGATTTCTCAATTAAAACATACAAAAATTGATTTAGACAAAACATATGTCGAAAACGCCATGACCGAGCTTTTACGATTACACGAAAACGACTTATTATTTTCAAACATTCCTTTTCAAACTAACAATTAAAACCATGATATTAGAAAACACGGCTAACATTTCAAAAATAGCCACAACAGAAGAAATTCAAAATTGGCTATTGAATAAAATTAGTTCACAGCTAAACCTAAAACCGTCAGACATAGAAATCACAAACGAATTGGCAACTTATGGATTAGATTCTATGGATGCTGTAATGATTTCAGGAGAGCTTGAAGATGCTTTAGAAATTGAACTGGCTTCAACTATTTTATGGGATTATCCAACAATTGAAAGTCTGTCAACTTATTTATACAACACTGTTAATTCAATCGAATAAACTTAACTTTTATAAAACAAAAAAACATGGTTATTTCTACAAAAGAGTTTTCACTCTCAAAAGAACAAGAAGGATTGTGGTTTATTCAACAACTATCACCTGAAAACACGGCTTACAATGTTGTTTTTGGTGCCAAAATCACTGGAACATTAGACAGAGAATTATTAAAAAAATCGTTCCAATACTTAATTCAGAGACATTCCGGATTAAGCACAAAGTTTAAATTAATTAATGGAAAACCTGTTCAATACAGAGATTCAGAAACGGAAACAAAACTCTTTTTTGAAGAAAAAAATACAGCTGATTTAACGAACAGTTTAGAACAGGAAATAGACAAAGACACTAAAATTCCTTTTAATTTAGAGCAGGATTCTTTAGTCAGAATTCACCTTTATAAAACGGCTGAAAACGAGTTTACCTTAGTTGTTACTGCACATCATATTGCTATGGATTTATGGTCACTAAGTATTCTTTTACAAGAATTACAGCCTACCTATTTAGCCATAAAAAATAATGAAAAGCCTTTATTAGAGCCTTTCACCACTTCTTTATACGAACATGTAACGAATCAGGAAAAATTTCTTGCCAGCGAAGAAGGTGAACAGTTAAAAAACTATTGGAAAGAAAAAATCGGAAATGAATTTCCAATCCTAGAGCTTCCGGTTGATAAAACAAGACCTAAAAACGTTACTTATAATGGTACGATTGAACGTTTTGTTATCAATAAAAATTTAGTCGAGCAACTGAACAATACTGCCAAAAACGAAGGGGTAACATTATATATGCTGATGATTTCGGCTTATAAAACATTGTTGCATCGTTACACAAATCAGGAAGAACTGTTAATTGGAACTCCGGTTGCTTTAAGAAATCCAAAATCATACCGAAACCTCATCGGTAATTTCGTGAACACTATTGTTTTAAAATCTATTTTTAACAAAAACGAAACGTTTAGCGATTTCCTTAAAACAGTAAAGACTAACGTTATTGAAGGGATGAAACACCAGGATTATCCGTTTTCTTCCTTAGTAAAAGAGTTAAAACCAGCTAGGGATTCAAGCCGCTCTCCTATCGTTCAGACTATTTTCAGTTGGCAAAAATTACCTCAATTAAAAAACATTGAGGCTGCATTAAATGGAAATGACAACAGTCAGGAAAGCCTTTTTAGATTAGAGTCTTTAGATATTCCGCAGCAGGAAGGTCAGTTTGAACTTATTTTCGAAATGGGTAACGAAATTGATGGAACCTTACCAGGAATCATTAAATACAACACCGATTTATTTAATGTTGAAACCATAGCGCAAATCAAAGATAGCTTTATCGTTTTACTGGAAAGCATTGTTAAAAATCCGGCAGAAAAATTAGGAAAACTAGCTATCGTTAGTCAAGATGTAACTAACGAAATGATCACTATTTGGAATGATATTCCTGAAGAATTTCCAAAATACAAAACCTTACACGAAGCTTTTGAAGCATCAGTAAAACAGTATCCTAACAATGTAGCGCTGACTTTTGGAACTACCGTTTTAACTTATACTGAACTTAATGCCAAAGCAAATCAGTTGGCACATTATTTAGTTGCTTTAGGTACTACAAAAGGATCACCAATTGGTATTTGTCTGGAGCGTTCTGCCGAAGTAATCATTGGAATATTAGCCATTCTGAAATCAGGTGGTACTTATGTTCCATTAGATCCAAAAAATCCATCTGAAAGATTGAATTTAATCATTGAAGATTCTAAGATGGCCATTCTTTTAACAGAAAGCGGCTTAACAATTGATATTAATCCTGAAAATGTACTGCAGAAAATAAACTTAGATTCAGATTGGAACACTACAATTGCTACTTATTCTAAAGACAATTTAGTTCATAACAGTCAGGAGGAAGAGTACTCTTATATTTTATATACTTCGGGTTCAACTGGAAGACCAAAAGGAGTTCTGAATACGCATGCGAATGTACTTCGTATGTTTACAGCAACAAACCATTGGTATGACATTAAATCGGATGATGTTTTCTGCTTATTCCACACTTATTCTTTTGACATTAGTGTTTGGGAAATCTTCGGATCTTTATTATATGGAGCAAAATTAGTCGTTTTATCTCACGATATAAGCCGTAATCCGGACCAGCTTCACAATGTTATTGTTACCGAAAAAGTGACAATGCTGGCACAAACACCATCGGCTTTCAAACAATTGATGAATTATGACTCGTCGTTAGCGAATCCATCAGATCTGGCTTTACGCTTCATTAACTTCTGCGGAGAAGCATTGGAAATCACAAGTTTAAAACCTTGGATTGACAGATATGGTGACCAAAGTCCGAAACTAATCAATCTTTATGGTATAACCGAAACTACCGTTTATTCTACATACAGAGAAATTGTTGCGAAAGACTTAGAATCGCATAAAAGCATGATTGGACGCCCATTCCCTGATGTTGAGATGTTTGTTTTAAATGAGGAATTACAGCCAACTCCATATGGTGTTACTGGTGAAATTTATTTGGGTGGTGAAGGAATTGCAAAACATTATCTAAACTTACCTGAACTTACTGCTGAACGTTTTTTAAATAATCCTTTCCCTCAAGCGACAGGAGACCGCATTTATAAAACCGGTGATTTAGGGAAATTATATGCAAATGGTGACGTTGAATTCATGGGTCGTATTGATACGCAAGTAAAAATTAGAGGCTTTAGAGTAGAATTAGGCGAAATTCAGTCAATACTAGCAACCTTCCCAGGTATTGAAGATTGTGTGGTTACGATAAAAACATCAGCCAAAAACGAACAACGTTTAGTGGCGTATTATATCGCAAAAGAAACAAACAGTTTGTCCGATGTAGCTTTAAGAAACTTCTGCAATGAGAGACTTCCTGATTATATGGTTCCTTCAGTTTTCATGGAATTGGAAGAGTTTCCATTAAACAATAACAGAAAAACAGATATCAAAAAACTTCCGGAACCTGTATTGAAAAATGAGAATGCAATTTGTGTTCCTGCAAGAGATGTTACTGAGTTGGAGCTTCTTAAAATTTGGGAAGATGTTTTAGAAGTTACACCAATTGGAGTTACCGATGATTACTTTCAATTAGGTGGCCACTCTATGCTTGCGGTTACTATGATGAGTAAGATTAAAGATGTTTTTGATAAAAATTATGCGATTTCAGTATTGTTTGAACATCCAACCATCGAAAAACTAGCTAAAGTCATCCGTCAGGAAGAACAGGATACAGAAGTTAGTCCATTGGTAACTTTCAGAAAAAAAGAAACCAACTCAACAAATGTATTTTGCGTACACCCTATTGGTGGGAACGTATTTTGCTACTCACAAATGGTAGAAAGCTTTGAAGAAACTCATAATATCTATGCTCTACAATCCCCTTTCTTATATCAGGACGGAATACCACATGTAACAGTTGAAGATTTAGCTACAGATTACATTGAAAACATCAAAAAAATACAACCGGAAGGACCGTATAATTTAGTAGGATACTGTTTTGGAGGGCTAATCTCATTGGAAATAGCACAACAGTTAACTGAACAGAATGAGGAAATAAATTCTCTAACATTATTAGATACCCGTTCTCCGCTATATGAAGGAGAAACTGAATTTGACGATGCTATTTTGCTTTCGTGGTTTGCAAGGGATTTAGCTATCCCTTATGGAAAAACGTTAACCATAGATCCTGCAGAATTGAGAAAACTAGAAGATACCGATACGATGTTTGATTTAGTTTTGGCCAGAGCCAAAGACAAGCAAATTATCAGTGATGATATTGACTATTCACAAATACACCGATACTTACAGGTTTACATTGCCAATGGAGCTGCTTTAGCAACCTATGAATCAAAACCATATGCAGGAAAAATAAACTTGTTACGCGCCGTAGACGAACCTTTAATTGAGCATATTGGAATTAATTTAGGCTGGGATCGTTGCAATATCGGCGAACTGAATGTTATCGATGTACCTGGCGACCACAATACCATGCTGTACAATCCAAACGCAAAAGTTGTCGCAACAAGCATCACTTCCATCCTAGAAGAAACTGAACAAAAAGTTGTCCTTTCATAAATATTAAATAAAAAAAATGATATCAATTCAAAGTACCTACCTAATAGATCATCCCGTTCAAACGGTATTCGATTACATTAATGATCCTCAAAATGAACCGTTATGGATTTCTTCAGTCACAAAAATTGACCATGTTGAAGGCGATTTATTTCAAATTCACTATGATTTCCTTGGAAAAAAAGAAATGTTTTTAATCGAAATAACAACAGATCCTTATAAAACCAGAACGTATACAAGAATAGAAGGTGTTTTTCCAATGCGTGGACACCAGGTTTTTACTCCAACGAAAGACGGAGAAGGAACCCAACTTGAATGGTTATTTGAAATTGATCCCGGAAAGTTCTTCGGGATCATTCCTCACATTATCATCAAAAAAGCAGTAGAAAACATCATGAAAAAAGATGTAAAAAAATTAAATGATCACTTTTTAAAAATACCCCAACCTATCTAAAATTTAAATAAAAATGAAAAAATTTGCAGATTTAGTTCAAGGAAAGCCGAAGTTAGTTTTAGCCTTCTTATTTGTCATGACCCTGATTATGGGATTTGGATTGTCAAAGCTTGAAACTAGAAACAACCAGGAATCTGAACTTCCAAAAGACGACCCAATTGTAATAACAAACAAACACCTAGAAAGTGTCTTTGGAAAGAAAGATGTTTTAATCATCGGAATAGAGTCAAATGATATTTTTACAACACCTACACTAACAAAAATTGTAAAATTATCGGAAGAACTAAAAAAAGTAGACGGCGTAATTGAAGACGAAATTTCAAGTATTGCCACTATAAACAATATCCAAGGAAAAGAATGGGGACTGGAAGTAGGCCCTTTAATGGAGGAAGCTCCAACGACGCCTGAAGACATTCAAACCTTAAAAAAAGAGATCTTAAATAACGAGCTTATTCAAGGTAAATTAATTTCGAAAGACGGAAAATTTACTGCGATTGTGGCCAACATGAAAGATGGATACGATCAAACCATCGTAAGCGGTCAGGTAAATGAGATCATTGCGAAATACAAAGGAACTGAAAAGTTTTATTTAGCCGGTTCTCCAATAACACAGCATGATGTTGATTCAGGAATCGAAAAAGACGTTAATCTTCTTTTACCTATTGGATTATTAATGACGCTTCTTGGTTTCTTTTTTGCTTTCCGAAGTGTAAAAGGAGTGGTTTTGCCTTTTATTGTGGTATTGCTAACCATCATTTGGACTATGGGAAGTATGGGACTTATGAATTTCCCAATGACGGTAGTTTCATCGGCAATTCCGTTATTAATGATTGCCATCTCGAATTTCTATGGAATTCACGTGCTGCAAAGTTATTATGAAGAGGCAGCCACTATGGATAAAGCTGCGGCGATTAAGGCAGCAATCAGAAAAGTGGGCTTTCCTATTTTTATTACAGGAGTATCATCAGCTATTGGAGCTGTAACTTTGATTACTTTTAAAGTTACTTCTATTCAGGAGTTCGGTATTATTACTGCTATGGGAATTGTTTGGTCTATCGTAATAGCCATTTTATTTATCCCAGCTATATTGGCAATTTCTAACAAAAAAAGAAATGACAAAGTAAATGATTCAAGCGACAGTAAAAAACTAGGTCAATTATTAGTGAATTTGTCTGCTTTTTCAATCAGAAATCGCTATAAGGTTTTGGCTTTTACAGTTGTATTACTTGTGGTTTCGGTTTATGGAATTACAAAAGTTAAAGTGGGAGTTGATTTTATAGAATATTTCCCAAAAGACCATGCTTTAAGAACAACATTCCATAAACTAAATGAAAATTTGGGTGGTGCTCGCTCGTTAGATATTATGATTGAAGCGAAAGAACCGGGAATGCTTAAGAATCCTGAGTTTTTGAAAAAAATTGCCGATTTCCAAAAATTTGCAGAAGCGCAACAAGGTGTAGGTTCTAGTAACTCGTTCTCGAATGTGGTTAAAAAAATCAACTTGGAAATGCATGATGGAGATCAAGCATATAACAGTATTCCAACATCAGAAAATACTATTGCGCAATATCTTTTATTGTATTCTATGTCTGGAGATACGGGTGATTTTGATGACTTAGTAGATTATGACTACCAAAGAGCGAAAATAAAATTCTTCCTGACCACTTCAGAACAAGACGATCATACCCGTATTTACGAAAGCTTCAAAAAATACACTAAAGAAAATTTTGGAGATTCTGCAAAAATTGAATTTGGTGGTGAAGTAATGTTTTGGTTAGCACAAATCAGATACATCGTTCAAGGAAAAGTAGAGAATATTCTTTATGCCATTTTATCAGTACTGGCACTTTGTATGATTACTTTCAGATCTGTTAAAATTGGTGTTCTTAGTATTATTCCGCTTACGGTTTCGAGTATTATCACATTTGGATTAATGGGTTATTTGGGAATGCGTTTAGAAACAGGAACTGCGATTATCACTTCTATTGGAATTGGAATTGGAATTGACTTTGCGATGCATTATTTACTCCATTTCTTAAATGATTTAAAAACCTCGAAGAACGTGACTGTTTCCTTAGAACATACGATGCTTACAACTGGTAAAGCGATCGTTTACGATTCAACTTCTAACATTCTTTGCTTTATGGTTTTTGTATTCTCAGGATTCTTACCAATTCAATATTTTGGATGGTTGATTTCCTTTACCATGGTTACGGTTTCTTTTGGAACTTTGGTTTTATTCCCAGCATTGTTTAGCATTTTCAAACCTAAATTCAATGCTTCTAATGTGGAAGTTGAAGATACTGTAAAAGAGAATTTATCGAAGAAAAAATCAAAAGTTAAACAACTGGAAGAAGAACTTGCTTAAGATCTTAAAAAAATAATATTCTAATACAATAATTTATATGAAAATTTCAAAAAAAATAATAGCCGTAGCGCTTTTAGCAGTAACAAACAGCACGGCGCTTTTCGCTCAAACTGGAGTGGAAGTAATGAAGAAAAACGAAGCTCAGATTTTGGCTAACGACGAGCAGTTTGAAATCATGATGACATTAACGAATGATAAAGGGAAAAACCGTGTTCGTGAATTGAAACAAGTAACAAAAAGAGACAATTTAAACAATCGTTCTTCATTGATTACTTTCTCATCTCCTGCAGACGTAAAAGGAACTGGCTTTCTTGCTATTGAAAACCCAAAAGCAGAAGATGACCAATGGTTGTATTTGCCTGCATTAAACAAAACCAGAAGAATTTCGGCAGCAGACAAATCAGACAACTTTATGGGATCAGATTTAGCTTATGAAGATTTAGATACTGAAGAAACCAGTGAATACGATTACAAGCTAACCGGTTCAAAAACCATAGGCAATGTGGATCATTTCGTTATTGAGGCTACGCCAAATAATGCAAAAAAGAAAAAAGAAAGCGGATACAGCAAACGAATCCTGTTTGTTAGAAAAGACAATTATATGTTTTCTTTGATTAAGTACTTCGATAAAAATAATGAGCTTGTAAAAGAACTTCAGGCAGCTGATATCCGTATTGCTAAAGATTCTAAAAAATGGAGAGCCTATAAAATTATTGTGAACAACATTAAAACAGGGCACAAAACAACGCTAGTTTATAAAAATATAATAATTAACAAAGGTGTTAGCAATGACGCTTTCTCTAAACGAAATTTAGAGAAAGGTATCTAAAATTTTTGCCAAACCCAAGTATTGAAACTGCTTTTGTAATGTTCCTTCTTTTCAACCTACCAAACTAAAAAACAAAGGCAGTTCTCAATACTTAATTAATTACCTCAACTTTCATAAGCCCCATGAGATTTTTACTTACATTATTTCTTATTTTAACAAGCAGTTTAATTTTTGCCCAAAATGATACCCTGGTTTCACAAGAACCTAGTATAGTAACTGACACACTATCCTCTACGGAAACAACTGTCGAAACTGAAGCTGAAAATCAAACTGAAGCTGAAAAATTAAAAGTCAGTGGTTTTGTGGAATTGGATCATATCAGTTATTTCAAGCAACGTGACAATAAAATAAATAGCCGAAATCAAGCCATTCTTCAAATCATCGCTGATAAGAAAATGAGTCAGAAATTCAATTTGCACTCGGCTGTTGAAATTAGAAATGACCAATCGGACAGCGCTAGAAATCGAGTTTTTATAGATGAAGCCTACATCGATTATTTTTCTAAGAACTTTGACATCCGACTGGGAAAACAACTGATAACCTGGGGAACTGCCGATGCAATTAACCCTACTAACAACATTAACCCGATTGATTTTAGTGATATTTTGGATATTGAAGACGAACGGATTGCTTCTTTCGCTATTCAAACCAAATACTACTTTGGGGACTTTACTTTAGAAGGTGATCTTTTGCCTGTTTACAATTCCTCTATTTTACCAAATCAAAATTCACGCTGGTTTACTGATTTCGATCCACAAATTATTTTACCAACAGGGACAGCAATCAATGCCAATTATCTTTTCTCGGAAACCAAAATGCCCAAAAATGATATTCGAAGTGCTCAATTTGCCTTCAAATTATCCACCTTATTCAAAGGTTGGGATTTGTCTATGAGTTATTATAATGGCTTTGACGATTTACCCAGTTTTAATACAGAAGTTAGTTTTGCCACTGATTTTAGTTCAGCAACTGTCACCATCAAACCAGAAATCAAAAAGCTTCAAGTATATGGATTTGATTTCTCTAAAGCCATTGGAAAATACGGTTTGCGAGGGGAAGCAGCTTATTTTCAAACCGAGGATAAGAAAGGAACCATTGATTATATAGACAATCCTTATTTCTGGTATGTGGTTGGAATTGATCGAAATTTCAGCAATGTTGTGGGAGAAAATAATCTTTTTGTATTGGTTCAATGGGTCAATTTAATGGCTACACAAGGCGAACTTCCTCCTAATACGAATATGAATGCCATTTTTCAAAAATCGGTGATTTCAAAAATCGACTTGGAATTAAATTCCATTTCAAAACTGAGCCTTCAGACTATCTACGATTTTACAGCAAAAAATTATTACATCCAACCGCAATACACCCGTCAAATTGTTGATGGATTAAACTTAAGTGCTTTTGTAGACTGCTTAGGTGGTAAGAAAAACACTTTTTTTGGTAATTACAGAACAAATGATCGAATCCAAATCCGATTAAAATACAATTTCTAACTTTTAAAAAATCAAAACATGAAAACCTACTTTAAATCAATTCTATTATTATTTTTATTTTCAATAAATGCCAACTCTCAATCTGATTGGACTTTGTCCAAAAATGATCAACAGATCCAAATTTATACGCGTGATGTACAAGGATCCAAAATAAAAGAATTTAAAGCCACTACCAATGTGAAAGCTGACATCAATCAGATACTGGAAATGTTAATCAATTTTGGTGACTACTCCAAATGGATTGATGGATGCAAGTCTGGAAACCTATTAAAAAAAATCACTCCAAATAAGTTCATTTATCGTATCACTTTAAGTCTTCCGTGGCCCTTAAAAAATCGTGATGCGGTTATTGAAGCACTAATCAACAAAGACAGCAACGGTATTGTAACTTTTGCGATGAACGAGAATACTAGTTTTTTAAAGACTCAGGAAGACTATATTCGTATGCCAAAATTTAGAGGCAAGTGGGTTTTAACACCAAAAGAGAACGGATTCGTACAGGTGGAACAACAGATTCATGCAGAGCCAGGAGGAAGCATTCCTGCTTGGGTTGCAAACAGTAAAGTTACCGATGGACCATTGGCTACATTTATTAACCTAAAGAAAAAGGTAGTAAATTAATTTATAAGTAGTGGTAACTGATTAAATATCAAAAGAACAAGAAGCCTTTTATAGAAAGTTACTTTCATTTCAATCTTTCTCATTCTGAAAAGTATGTTGTTTTTGCCCTTTCAAATGCATCAGAAATTGTGATTGATATTGAAAAAATAACTTTTAAAGATTTAAAACATTACCAAAACTACTTTTCGGAAATGGAATGGAGAAGTATTCATACATGCTCCAATCCGTTTTCGAATTTTTTTGAATTATGGACAATTAAAGAAAGTGTATCTAAAACTATTGGAGACGGATTGTTTCTCTCTTTTGATGCAATACAGTCTTATCAAAATTCAATTGCAACTTTCGAAAACACCGAATATTATCTTGATCAAATTGATATTTCGCCAGAATACTGCTGTCACATAGCCAGCCAGCACCCAATTCTTTTCTTCCGTTTCTAAAAAAAAATCGATTCACTTAATGAATTGCTTATTTTAAATGAAATTTCGAACTACCTCAATCCATATTCTAGTTTATAGTTTCCAATAAAAAATCCACAATTAATTGTGGTTAAAATTTTACGCCTTGGAATTTTATTATTTGGCTAGTTTCCTCAAAACCAATTATTAAAAAGTTAAAATTTTTGTAAGAAAAATTTTAACTTTTTTTACGGAAAAACCGTAATTAATCTTTTTTCAATATATCTAGTTTTACTCCAAATTAAAAAACTAAACAATCAATTTCGTAGCTTAATGAAATTGATTTGTTAAAAGTATGAACCATTAAAATAAATTACATTTAACTATCAGATTTAAAAAAGAAACATGAGAATTTTAAAAGTATTTTTGGCAATTTTAACAATAGGGACAACAGTTCTTTATTCTACAATAGAAGTGCTAAAATCAAAAGAAAAAAAAACAATTATCGCAGCCACATATTCAAGTGCCAGCGAATTGGAACCAGGTAATCAAGTGAACAAAGTAGAAAGAAGAGACTAAACTCAAATTCAGCTTACAGAATAATCACTCGCCTTCCCCTCAATACTTTAAATAGTTTTTATAAAAAGACCCAAAAACTAACCTACTTACAGAAATGATTTTATTTCGATATGGGCCAAATTTTATAAAAAAACATATGTTTCCTCGAAACTTTTACAATTTCACCTGTTTACTTTTAATCTCATTTTGCTTACTGTCCTGTAACAAAAATAAATCTAAGTGCATCGTACAACAAATGTTGCAAAGAGATTCAGATTCTGAATTCGATCAAGCACCACCTTTTAATGAATCCGATCAAAACAAAAGGCTCTATATAGCTTATTCAAAAGTTTTGAAAGAAACGAATGACTCCATTAAACTTTTCTGCCTTAGTACGATATCAAAAGAATCAAATTTGTTTTCAGATTATACTTTGTTTAAAAAAGCAAATAAATTAGCCATTAAATTGGCTACAAAGTCAAAAAACACATCTGTTCTTGCTAATTTATATTGGGATTTAGGTAATTTTTATACTTCTAATGTTCCTAAGAATGATAGCGCTTTTTATTACTATTATAAAGCTGAAAAAATTCAATCTGAAATTGGGCAAAATTACAATTCGGCCCGTATGCTACTCAATATGGCTATTATCCAGTGCAATGCGAAAGATTATACTGGCAGCGAAATCAATACTTTTAAAGCCATTTCAAAACTGAAACCACTGCACAAATACCAGCAGTTATTTAAATGCTACAATAACCTTGGAATTATTTACAATGAAATTGGTGACTACAAAAAGTCTCTAGAATTTCACTTAGAAGCCGAAAATAACCTTTCAAAAATTAAAAACAGTAGTGTTTTAATTGCTTCTTCATTAAACAATATTGGCGTCGTTTTAAGCAATCAAAATAAGTATAAAGAAGCAATTGCAATCTTTGCAAAAGGACTTCAAACGGATCAACTTTACAGAAAAGACCCTCAGGTTTATGCCATGCTTCTTGACAATATTACTTATTGCAAATTAAAAATAGGAATCCTAAAATCCAGTTTGCCTCTTTTTGAAAAAGCGCTTCAAATAAGGCAGAAATATCATTATTCATCAGGAATAGTAATCAATAAATTACACATTTCCGAATATTATGCTGTAACCAAAGACACGATAAAAGCCTTAAAAGAAGCTTCCGAAGCAAATATAATAGCTCACAAAATACACAACAACAGGGACATTCTCAACTCTTTGTTATTGCTTTCAAAATTAGACAAAAAGAAGAACTATAATTATGCAGAAAAATACATCACTCTAAATGATTCCTTTTTTAAACAGGAACGCATTACCCGAAATAAGTTTGAACGCATTCGGTTTGAAACCGATCAATATATTAAAGAATCTCAGGAGCAGAAAAAACAAAAAATGCTCATTCTTGTCATTGGTATATTTACAACTCTAGTAGGTGGCTTATTGTATTTTATTAAATACCAAAGCACTAAAAATAAAACTTTATTACTTGAAAGAGAACAGCAAAAAAGCAATGAAGAAATTTACTCATTGATGATTGAACAACACAACAAAATTGATGAAGGTAAAAGACAGGAACGTATGCGAATTTCAGAAGAACTTCATGACGGCGTATTGAGTAGCTTATTTGGCACCCGAATGAATATTGGTTTTTTAAATGTAGTTGAAGAAGAAAAAAACATAAAAAATCACAAACGCTTCCTCAAAGAATTACAAAACATCGAAGAGGAAATCAGAAACCTATCACATAAATTAAATAATGAGTTATTAACCTCAGACATCGATTTCATTAATATTGTTCATTTACTTCTAGAGACTCAAAGCCCAGTAAGTGATTTTGATTATAGTATTGAATCCAGTCCAAATCTATTCTGGAAACTCATTTGCAACAACGTAAAAATCAATGTTTACCGTATTATACAAGAGGCCATACAAAACATTAACAAACATGCAAACGCTACTCAAGTCGACATTCAATTTAATCTTATAGACAACAACATTAATCTGATGATTGCAGATAACGGAATAGGCTTTAAAGAAAAAGAAACGATTCGCGGAATTGGATTGAAAAACATTGCATCCAGAACCAAATTACTAGATGGATATTTCAGTCTAGATTCAGAAAGCAATAAAGGAACAAAACTCTTCATTACATTACCCATAAAAATCAATACCGATGCAAAGTGAATTCAAAATTTTAATAGTTGATGACCATCCAATGATAATTGAAGCATACAAAAGTGCGATTTGTCGCGTTGCGGAGAACCAACAAAATATAAAATTTACAGTCGATTCGGCAAATGACTGCGAAGCCGGTGATCAAAAAATAAAAAACTGCGCTTCAAATCAAAACTACAACATTGTTTTTTTAGATGTAAAACTTCCTCCCTCTCTTAATGGAAAAATAGTAAGCGGAGAAGATTTAGGGCTAAAAGTCCGAAAAAAAATGCCTGAAACTAAAATCATAGTATCCACTATGTTTGATGACAATCACCGCATCAAATCGATATTTAAGAATTTAAATCCCGAAGGTTTCCTGATTAAAAGTGATGTCACAACCGATAATTTGGTAAATGCGATAACTGCCATTATAAACAATAAAACTTATTACAGCGAAACTGTAAATCAATTGTTACGCAGGCAATTGACAACTGATTTTACACTTGACAATATTGACCGTCAAATTCTATATTTAATTTCCATCGGAACAAAAACAAAGGATCTTCCCGAGTTTCTCCCTTTATCGATAGCAGGTATCGAAAAAAGGAAAAGAAATTTAAAAGTGTTGCTCAATGTTGAAAACAACAGTAACAAAGAACTTATCAAGGCCGCATATGAGAAAGGTTTTGTTTAATCTTTATTTTGAAAACACTATAAAGACCTTAGTCAATTACGACCAAAAATTAGTATTTTTGTCACAACAAACTAAAACAATTTAGAATGAAAGCATACATATTTCCAGGTCAAGGAGCACAGTTCACAGGAATGGGCAAAGACTTATATGAAAATTCAGCATTAGCAAAAGACTTGTTTGAAAAAGCAAACGAAATACTAGGTTTCCGTATTACAGACATCATGTTTGAAGGAACTGCGGAAGAACTAAAAGAAACCAAAGTAACACAACCAGCAGTATTTTTACACTCGGTGATTTTGGCTAAAACTTTAGAAAATTTTAAACCAGAAATGGTAGCTGGACATTCTTTAGGAGAGTTTTCGGCCTTAGTTGCTAATGGCGCTTTATCTTTTGAAGACGGATTAAAATTAGTTTCACAACGAGCAATTGCTATGCAAAAAGCCTGTGAAATTACTCCTTCTACAATGGCTGCGGTATTAAACTTAGATGATAAAATTGTTGAAGATATTTGTGCTTCAATCGACGGCGTTGTGGTGGCTGCCAACTATAACTGTCCTGGACAATTGGTTATTTCCGGAGAATATTCGGCGGTAGAAAGAGCTTGTGAAGCCATGAAAGAAGCGGGTGCAAAACGCGCTTTAATTTTACCGGTTGGTGGTGCTTTTCACTCTCCAATGATGGAACCGGCTCGTGAAGAATTAGCTGCGGCGATTGAAGCCACAACCTTCTCTACTCCTATTTGCCCAGTATATCAAAATGTAACTGCAAGCGCGGTTTCTGATGCTAATGAAATCAAGAAAAACTTAATCATCCAATTGACTGCTCCAGTAAAATGGACACAATCAGTACAACAAATGGTTGCTGACGGTGCTACTTCATTTACTGAAGTAGGTCCAGGTAAGGTATTGGTTGGATTGGTAAATAAGATTAATAAAGAGGCTGAAACTATTTCTGCTTAATTAAAATAATATCATAAACAAAAACTCCGATTCTTACCTATCGGAGTTTTTTATTTTAATGATATCTTTGTTACAACTGAACATTACGATATGAGTTTACCTAATTTACGAACCGTAAATGTAACCCGATACATCACACCTTTGAGGGAAGGAGGTTCTTTACCTGCTTTAGCTGATGCTGATGACGATTTCAAATATGTATTGAAATTCCGAGGAGCTGGTCATGGTGTGAAAGCTTTGATTGCCGAATTATTAGGTGGTGAAATTGCTCGTTTTTTAGGACTTCCGGTTCCTGAATTGGTTTTTGCTACACTCGATGAAGCTTTTGGAAGGACTGAAGCCGATGAAGAAATTCAGGATTTGCTACAGTTTAGCCAAGGTCTAAATTTAGGTTTGCACTACCTTTCCGGAGCCATTACTTATGATGTTTCTGCCAATGACTGTGATGAATTGCTGGCTTCAAAAATTGTCTGGCTAGATGCTTATATTACTAATGTAGACCGCACGTTTCGCAATACCAATTTATTAATCTGGCATAAAAAACTTTGGCTAATTGACCATGGCGCTTCTTTCTATTTTCATCATTCTTGGGATAATTGGGAAGCAGCTGCAGTTACTTCATTTGCATTGATTAAAGATCATGTTTTATTGCCAAAAGCAACCAAGCTGGAAGAAGTTCATGCTGAATTCACTCAAAAACTAAATGATACTGTATTAAAAGAACTCGTAAATTTAATTCCCGAAGATTGGCTGCAATGGGAAAATGGAGCCATTACTCCCAAAGAAATTAAAACTATTTATTTCCAATTTTTATCGATTCGATTAGCCAACGCAAATTTATTTTTTAAACAAACTCAAGATGCCCGAAAAACACTTATATGAATATGCCGTAATTCGTGTAGTGCCTAGAGTAGAACGCGAAGAATTTATCAATGTCGGCCTTTTGCTTTTTTGCAAGCAGAAGAAATATTTACGAATAGCCCATCAAATTCCAACGGAGAAAGTAAGACTGTTATGTCCTGATTTTGATATTGAGCAATTGAAAACCAACTTAACTTCATTTACTAAAATCAGTGCCGGAAAAGCTGATGCAGGCCCGATTGGAACATTTGAAACTGCTGAGCGCTTTAGATGGCTTACCGCTGTTAGAAGTTCAAGTATACAAACTTCAAGGCCACACCCAGGATTTAGCACCGACTTAGATCAAACATTTGAAAAACTATACGCCGAGCTGGTCTTGTAAATACAACAGTTTGAAAACAATAGTTTTTAAAAATTATTCATAAGAATTAATTTATATTATATTTTTTTTATCTTTAGTGAGTTAATCTTAAATTATTAATTCTAAAAAACTCAAAAAAATGAAAAAAACACTTTTAAGCTTAGCTGTTATTGCGGCTTTAATGACATCTTGCAAAGAAAAAACACAAGAAGAAGCTGGAGAAGCTGTAGATGCTGCTGCTACTGAAGCTGTAGATGCTGCTGCAGAAGCAAGTGATGCTATGGAAGAAGTTGCTGATTCAGCTACCTCTAAAGCTGCTGGCGCTGTTGAAGCTGGAGCAGGTGCAGTAGAAGAAGCTGCTAAAGAAGTTAAAGAAGACGTTAAAAAGTAATTTTTTAATTCCTGATAAAATAAATCCCTACTTCTGTGGGGATTTATTTGTTTATGGCTGCTCCTGAGATTGTTACTTAAATAAGCTCAGATTATTTTTTTTCCATCTAAATCAAAATAATATTTTTTTATTTAATATATTTTTATAGTTTTGCGCTCGGAAAATTATTATTATTAATTCTAAATCACTAAAAATGAAACAAACAATTTTAAGCTTAGCTTTCGTAGCTGCTTTAATGACATCTTGTAAAGAAAAAACTGCTGAAACTACTGAAGCTACTGCTGAAACTATCGATTCTGCTGCTGCTGTTGTTGATTCTGCTGCTGCTGTAGTTGATTCTGCTGCTGTTGTTGTTGATTCTGCTGCTGCTGTTAAAGCTACTGAAGAAGTTAAAAAATAATTTTAGCTTATCTTACAATAAAAAACCGAGCTTATAGCTCGGTTTTTTTATTTATATCTATTTCCTAATTTTTTGTTCCCAATTCCAAGCACTTCGCAATGCTTCTTCTAAAGTAGATTGTGCTTTCCAACCCAATACATTATTTGCTTTATCTGTATTAGCATAAGCCGAAGTAACATCACCTTCTCTTCGACCAACTATTTTATAAGGCAATTTTTGGTTAGAAACTTTTTCAAATGCCGTTATAACTTCTAACACGGAACTTCCTTTACCTGTTCCTATATTAAAAATTTCTACTTTTTCGACATTCTTTTTTTGAATTAATCGTTGCAAAGCAATTACATGAGCTTTGGCTAAATCGACTACGTGAATATAATCTCTTACTGCCGTTCCATCTGGAGTTGAATAGTCATCTCCATAAACGGATAACTCCTGACGCAAACCAATAGCCGTTTGGGTAATAAATGGCACTAAATTTTGCGGAATACCTAATGGCAATTCTCCAATTTCAGCCGAAGGATGTGCACCAATGGGATTAAAATAACGCAATAAAACTGAATTTATATTTGATATTTTAGCAACATCGGTAATAATTTCTTCTCCAATTTGTTTGGTATTTCCATAAGGCGACATGGCAGTTTGAACTGGAGCATTTTCTGTAATTGGCATTGTTGAAGCTTGACCATAAACGGTACACGACGAACTGAAAATAAAATTTGCCTGTTCTTTTTGTTGTAATTCCTGAAGAATATATATTAATGTATTAATGTTATTTTCGTAATACAATAGTGGATTTTCCACACTTTCACCTACAGCTTTGTTGGCTGCAAAATGTATAACTCCCGAAATATCGTTGTATTTTTTAAAAAAATCTTGTACCGCTTTTTTTTCCCTTAAATCGATATTTTCAAAAACGGGCTTTTTACCAGTTATGTTGTAAATACCCTCTAAAACTTCAATAGAAGAATTGGAAAGATTGTCAATTACAATTACATCAAAACCCTCATTTTGCAATTCTACAACCGTATGCGAACCTATAAACCCGAGACCACCTGTTACAAGTATTATCATTATTTGTTTGTGTTATTTTTTTGACCAGTGATTTCAAAACCTACTAAATTCTTTTTGTTTTTATCATAACATACATAGTAAATGGTCACATCTCTCTTCCTAGCCTTTTTCATCTCAGGATTCGATTCGAAGTCTTTTTGAGCTGCTAATTTTGTTTTTTTACCCACAAGTTCTGGATCGAATTTTTTATCGCTTACGTCTTCATTGATTAATGTGCAAACATAAAGCAAACCATACTTTCCTTGTACAGCCATTACATCCGTATATTCCAATCTTATATCTGGATTTAGCATCATAGGACACTTTACATTCATCTCTTTAGAAACTTCTTCAAGTATATTTTCCGTCGAAGTTAAACTCGACATCACATACTTCGTTCCCAAAAAAGCTATAGCAAAGATCACAATAAAAATTATTATCTGAATAGATAACTTATTATTGTCTTTACTCATTTTACCTTTTAATTAAGAAACTCTAAAACTGAATCAGTAATGAATTTAATTTGCTCATCATCAAGCTCAGTATGCATTGCTAAGGCAACTACTTCATTCACCAATTGATTGGTTACTGGAAAATCTTCTTCTTTATAACGAGTGTCTAAATAAGCTTTTTGACTGTGCAATGGAATTGGGTAATATATGGCACAAGGAATTTCTTTCGACTGTAAATACTCCAGTAAGCTATCACGTTTTCCATTAGTCACTCTAAAAACATACTGATGAAATACGTGATCATCTCCATTCATATCAAAACTTGGGACAACTATGTTTGAATTTACCGAAAGAGCTTGATTGTATTTGTTTGCAGCTTCTCTACGAGCAGTATTGTACGTGTCCAAATGTGGCAATTTTGCTTTTAAAACACCTGCCTGAATACTGTCTAAACGAGAATTTACACCTACTACATCATGATGGTATCTAACATACATTCCGTGATTTACAATTCCACGAAGTGTGTGCGCTAAAGCATCATCGTTGGTAAAAATAGCACCGCCATCACCATAACAGCCTAAATTCTTAGACGGAAAAAATGATGTTGCTCCCACATGACCGATAGTTCCAACTTTCGTTTTTGAACCATCTTTTGAAGTATAATTGGCACCAATAGCTTGAGCGTTATCTTCAATCACATATAAATTGTGCTCATTAGCAATTTCCATAATGGCATCCATATTCGCTGCGCGTCCAAATAAATGCACGGGAACAATGGCTTTGGTTTTAGGCGTAATTGCTTTTTTAAGAGCTTCGATTGAAATATTCATAGAATCCATATCTACATCTACCAAAACCGGAGTTAATTGCAATAACGCAATCACTTCAACCGTTGCAGCAAAGGTAAAATCGGCAGTAATTACTTCGTCTCCAGGCTTCAAATTCAATCCCATCATAGCTATCTGTAAGGCATCGGTACCGTTAGCGCAAGGAATTACGTGCTTAACACCTAAATACTTCTCTAAATCAGCTTGAAATTGATGAACTAAAGGGCCGTTAATATATGTATTGGTATCTAAAACCTCTTGTATAGAAGCATTTACTTCTTCTTTTATTTTATCGTATTGACTTTTTAAGTCAACCATTTGTAGTTTTCTCATGGCGAAAAATTTAATCAAGCAAAACTACTAATTTAATGACTTATTTCCATGATTTTTCTAAAACTAATGTATTTTAGCGGTGTAAAAAATCGAGTATGCTTTTTCTGTACAATTTGATGGTTCACATCACTAAATTTCTATTAAGAATCATTGCCTTTTTTAGTCCAAAAATCAAGCTTTTTGTTGACGGGCGAAAATCTGTTTTCTCTACTTTAAAAAGCAAATTAAACGCGAATGATAAAACAATTTGGTTTCATGCAGCTTCATTAGGCGAATACGAACAAGGACTCCCTGTCATTGAAAAAATAAAAAAACAGTATCCTTTACATAAAATTGTGATTACTTTTTTTTCGCCTTCGGGTTATGAAGTTCGCAAGAACAATCAAGTGGCAGATGTTACAATTTATCTTCCTTTGGACACTAAAAGCAATGTGCAACAATTTTTAAAACTCGTTCATCCAGAAATGGTGTTTTTCATCAAATACGAATACTGGCCCAATTATCTGAACGAACTCAAAAAAAAGAACATCAAAACCTATTTAATTTCGGGCGTTTTTAGAAAAAAACAAGCCTTTTTTAAATGGTATGGCGGATTTTATCGCAATGCCCTTAAAAGCTTCGATTACTTTTTTGTACAGAATGAAAGCTCTAAAAACCTCTTGCAAAGCATTGGTTTTAATAACGTGAAAATCTCAGGAGACACTCGTTTTGACCGCGTAGTTGCTATTTTGGAAAGAGATAATTCTTTACCTTTTGTTTCAGCATTTTGCCAAAATCCATCGCATGAATTTAAAATGACAACGATTGTAATTGGTAGTTCTTGGCCAAAAGACGAAGAATTATTAGTCAATTACATCAACAGGACTTCACACCGCTTGAAATTCATCATTGCGCCTCACAATATAAAATCGGAGCAAATTGCCAACTTAAAATCGGAAATTGCTAAAAAAACAATCCTTTATTCAGAAATGGAAGGTAAAAATTTAGCTGATTATGACGTTTTTATCATTGATACAATCGGGATCCTAACCAAAATTTACAGCTATGCTGATATTGCCTATGTAGGTGGCGGATTTGGCAATCCAGGAGTACACAATATTCTAGAACCGGCTACCTTCGGCATTCCAATTGTTGTTGGCCCTAACTATTCCCATTTTGCTGAAGCAACCGCCCTCGTACATCAAGAAGGTTGCATTTCAATTACCAATCAAAAAGAAATAAATCAAGCCTTGGATTTATTAGTACAAAATCCTGACGAACGTCATGAAAAAGGACATATCTGTAGCACGTTTGTACAAATGAATAAAGGCGCTACAAATAGTATACTCCAGCACATTTCTTAACAAAACCTTAAAATAAAACGCAAACAACTCTAAAATTGTAACTTGCGACCTGAAAACAAAAAACTTATATATGAAATTTTTAAAACTACTTGTTCTATTATTCGTTTTCCCAACCTTCGCACAACAAGGCGGTATGTGGATTCCTTCATTACTAAAAGGAATGAACGAAACGGAGATGAAAGGCCTCGGAATGAAAATCACTGCCGAAGATATTTATTCGGTAAACAAATCAAGTTTAAAAGATGCTGTTCCTCATTTTGATGGAGGTTGTACAGCCGAAGTCATTTCGCCAAAAGGATTGATTTTAACCAATCACCACTGCGGATTCGACAACATTCAAAGTCATTCTACTGTTGAGCATGATTACTTAACCAATGGTTTTTGGGCTTACAAGATGGAGGAAGAATTACCTAACAAGGATTTATTCGTGACTTTCATTGTTCGTATTGAAGATGTGACTTCAAAAGTACTTGAGGGTGTTGCTTCAATATCTACGGAAGCGGACAAACAAAAGAAAATACAAGAAAACATTGCCTCTTTACACAAATCGTTACCCAAAGAATCTTGGCAAGAAAATAGCATTAAAACTTTCTTCGACGGGAACCAATACTTATTATTTGTAACTGAAACCTTTAAAGACGTTCGTTTAGTAGGCGCACCGCCAAGTTCTATTGGGAAATTTGGATCGGATACAGACAACTGGGTTTGGCCACGTCATACTGGAGATTTCTCTTTGTTTAGAATTTATGCCGATAAAAATAATCGTCCAGCCGAATTCTCTAAAGACAATGTTCCGTACACTCCGAAGCATTTCTTCCCTATTTCGTTAAAAGGCATTCAAGAAAATGATTTTACAATGGTTATGGGGTATCCGGGTAGAACTCAGGAATACTTACCGTCTTATGCTGTTGAGCAAATTATGAACGAGTTGAATCCAGCCAAAATTGAAGTACGCGATGCTGCTTTGAAAGTACAAGATGGATTTATGCGTAAAGACAATGCTATAAAAATTCAATACGCTTCAAAATACGCTTCAGTAGCCAATTATTGGAAAAAATGGATTGGCGAAACGAAAGGTTTGAAAAAATCGAATGTAGTTGGAATTAAACAAAAATTTGAAAAAGAGTTACAAGCCAAAATTGAAAAGGCTGGAAAACAAGCTGAATACGGTAATTTGCTGAATGATTTCAAAACTAATTATGCTAATATAAGAGAATACGCTTTAGCTAAAGACTATTTTACAGAAGTGGTACAGCGTAATACTGAGATTTTATCTTTTGGATTCCGCTTGTATCAATTGGAACAAGTGTACAATAACAAAGGAGAACAAGCTTTTAACGACAGAAAGAACAATGCAATTGCCGCATTCGAAGGATTATATAAAGATTTCAATGCTAAGGTTGATGAAAAAGTTTTCGAACAATTGATCAATATCTATGCGACCAAATCCCCAAAGCAATTTTTACCAACAAGCCTAAATAATATTAATGCTACGCAATTGGCATCTGATATTTTCACAAATTCAAAACTAACTTCATACAACGGTTTAAGAGAATTACTGAATGGTGATGCAAAATCGGTTATTGAAAAAATGAATCAGGACAAAGGCTATATTTTAATTAAATCGATTGCCGAAGCTTATGATAAAAATGTAGCACCAAAGTTCAGTGAAATGAATTTAAAGAACATTGCTTTGCAACGCACGTATATGAAAGCAATTTTAGAATTGAGTCCAAAATCGGCTCGAATTTTCCCGGATGCTAACAGTACACTTCGTATCACTTACGGGAAAGTAAAAGGATACAAACCTGCCGATGCGGTAAATTATACTCCAATAAGCTATTTAGATGGTGTAATGGAAAAATACGTTCCTGGTGACTACGAATTTGATGTTCCTAAAAAACTAATCGATTTATACAACACGAAAGATTACGGACAATATGCCGATAAAAACGGAAAAATGCCAGTAGCTTTCATTGCAACCAATCATACTACAGGAGGAAACTCTGGAAGTCCAGCTCTTGATGCTAATGGAAATTTGATTGGTTTAAATTTCGACCGCGTTTGGGAAGGAACCATGAGTGACATTCATTACAGTCCAGAAATTTGTAGGAATATTATGGTCGATTTACGCTATGTTTTGTTTATAGTTGACAAGTTTGCAGGTGCAAAAAACCTAATTAACGAAATGAAACTAATCACTCCAAAAAAGAAATAAAATACTACAAACCAGTAAATTAAATTTAGAAATTATTTGACTTACTGGTTCTTTATTTTGGCATGAATGTTGTGACTGAGCAAGGAGTTAGTGAAGAGTACTTTTTTTGAAAAAAAAAATAAAAAAAATTTATAAGTATTAAAAAATTTATATCTTTGCGACGAATTAATAATTAACCTTTATAATTAAGTAAGATGAAAAAAGTTGTTTTAAGTATGGCTTTAGTAGCTATGATGAGTGTTTCTTTCGTATCATGTAAAGATGCTGCTGCTACTGATGCTGCTGCTACTGAAGAAGCTGCTCCAGTAATGGAAGAAGCTGTTGAAGCTACTGCTGAGGCTGTTGATACTGCTGCTGCTGCTGCTACAGAAGCTGTAGAAGGTGCTGCTGTTGAAGCTGCTGATGCTGCTGCTGCTGCTGTTAAAGAAGAAGTAAAAAAATAATTAGATAACAATCTAAATATTTTTACTAAGCCACTCATTGAGTGGCTTTTCTTTTGCATACACTTTTCGAGAGCTTAATTACACTTTATCTGTTTCTGGGAAATCTGGAAAAACAAAGGCATCGCTTGAAAAATCTAGCGTCTCAGATTTTGAAGCATATTTAATTATTTCATCAATTCCTTTCTGCAACAACAATGGCGTGGTGTATTTTCTACTAATAGCCATTTCTCGCTCTGAAATAATCAATCTGAAATAATATTTCCCTCCTGAAGATTTGAATTTCATAAATGTGGCATTTTCTATCGATGCTTTTATAAATTCAATTTCCTCTTCACATTCAAATCTTAATTCATAATTATTACTTGTAAAGATTGTTTTTCCTTTTCTAGAGGTAAACTCAAACTTATATTCCTCTCCACTAAGACGTTTGCTAATTACAAATGCACCCATACCTCAATTACAAATTATACTATTTCTAGGCCGAAGATAATCCAGAATCATCATCCAAAAAGGATTTAATTACAGAAGAAATTAAAATGTTATAAACAAAAAATTTATGAAGTTTTCAAAACAAAAAAAGCTCCAAACATAAGTTTGAAGCTTTTAGTACTCAGAGCGGGACTTGAACCCGCACGAACATTGCTGTTCACTGGATTTTAAGTCCAGCGTGTCTACCAATTTCACCATCCGAGCAGAAGGTTGTATCAGAGCGAAAAACGGGGCTCGAACCCGCGACCTCGACCTTGGCAAGGTCGCGCTCTACCAGCTGAGCTA
>JASLID010000137.1 GCA_030153045.1 Flavobacterium sp. | reverse complement strand
TTTTATTTGAAAGATAAATTAGTAGAAAAGTTTCAGTTCAACCTTAAACCTCAATTTCATAAAACCGATGTTGATAGTAGTATATTTTTATTTAACTTCTATTTCAATGTTCGTTTTACACCACAATCCTTTTTGTGCTTCATTTTAGATAGCAACACAAAAACCTACATCAGAACTAGTTACTGATTGATAATTATTTATATTTGTGTATCTTTAAAAAAGACACAATGAAATCAAAAATTACCTTCTCATTAATATCATTCTTATTTTCCGGTCTATTGTCACACGCTCAAGTTGAGTTTGAGGAACATGTGGTTATTGATCCTGCGCTCTATGTACAATCGCCTAATTCTGTTACATCTGCTGATTTGGATGGCGATGGAGATATGGATGTTTTGACCTCATCGTACTTTGGCAATCGATTAGTATGGTTAGAGAATCTGGATGGTGCGGGTAATGATGTTACGCTTCATACTATTTCGTCAACAATTCAGTCGCCTTGGGGAGTTTATACTGCCGATTTGGATAGTGATGGTGATTTGGACGTACTTGCAGCTTCCTTGGCTGGTAATAGTGTTACATGGTATGAAAATACGGATGGCAACGGCACATTTGTACTAAAGCAGTCTAAATACGCTTATCAAGCAAATATAGTTATGGCTGCAGATATGGATAATGATGCTGATTTGGATCTTGTATGGTCATCTAAAGGCGAGGGCACAATCAAATGGATCAGAAATAGTGATGGATTGGGAAATTTTGACACCACATTTAATGTTGAAGACAATGTATCCACGATAATGAGTATTTACCCTGCCGATATGGATGGTGATGGCGACAAGGATATTGTTTCTTGTTATATGATAGATGCTAGTTCACAAGGTGTAACATGGTATAAAAATATCGGGTTTGGTAGCTTTGGAAGCAGAATATTAATATCTAATGCAGTGAGCAATGTCAATTCTGTGTATGCTGGTGATTTGGATGGCGATGGAGATATGGATTTGGTATCGGCATCTGGAGGTGACGACAAAATTGCATGGTACAAAAATTTGGACGGCATTGGCACTTTTGGTACACAACAAGTTTTGTCTTTGACAGCAGATGCCGCTGCGGTAGTACGTATAGCCGATGTAGATGGTGATAATGATAAGGATGTAATTTTTGGGTCTAATAACGATAAAACTATCGGTTGGTTTGAAAATATGGATGGTATGGGCAATTTCAGTAGTGAAACCTTTATTGCGCCACATTCTGGGGATATACGTGATATTTATTTTTCCGATATGGATGCCGATGGCGATTTGGATTTTCTTACAGCAACTAATATAGATAATAATATTAAGTTGTTTAAAAATACCGATGGTACAGGCAATTTTACATCTAATAATATCCTTACCAAACACATCGATGGGGGACGAATTGTGGTTGCAGATGATTTAGATGGAGATGGCGATAAGGACATCATTGCCGCTTCCTATTGGGATGATAAAATTTCATGGTTTAAAAATGTGGATGGTCAAGGCAATTTTTATAATTCGCAGACCATTATATCTGCTACGATTAACGGTGCATCTTCAGTGTTTGTTGGAGACGTTGATGGTGATGGATTTAAGGATGTGTTGGCTACGTCTTATTTAGATAATACTGTTGTATGGTTTAAAAATACAGATGGATTGGGTACCCTTTCAGATCCACAACTTGTTGATAATAATCTAATTAACTCCTCAAGAGTGTATCTTTCAGATATCGATAATGATGGTGATATGGATGTGTTCGCTTTAGGAAGGACCAAAATCGCATGGTATGAAAATCTTAATGGGCTAGGAGGCTTTAGCAGCCAACAGTCGATAGACAACATTAGCAATTTTTCGATGAAGGATATGAGTTTCGGTGATTTGGATGGCGATGGTGATTTGGATATTTCAGTAGCTGGAACTTATGGGCTGATGCGCTATCTTAATCTCAATGGCCAGGGTACTTTTGGTACAAGACAACTTATTAATGGAACTACTAATTATCAATCAGTTTCGACTAAAATTACAGATATAGACGGTGATGGTGATAATGACATTGTGTATATAGGCAACACAGATTCTACCGGTTCAAGCTCTTATTTAGGTTGGTCTAAAAATTTGAATGGTTTAGGAAGCTTCGGTTCGCTTCAAATCATCAGTACTATTCTTTCTTATCCTAAAAGCGTCATTGTTGCCGATTTTGATAATGATGGTGATATGGATGTTGCTTCTTCTGCCGAAGGCAATGGCGGTGTTATAGCATGGTATGAGAATACAGATGGTCAGGGGGCTTTTGCAAATACACAACAGATTATTTCCCAAACTTCCAACAGCCCATACGATATATTTGCTGTAGATATTGATAACAATAGCACTGTAGATATTGTATCCATCTCCAATTTTGATGATAAGATTTCGTTGCATAAAAATTTAGGTATTCCGACTTCCAATAGTATCAGTGGTACTGTGCGTTTTGATTTGTTGGGCGATGGATGTACTGTGACCGATGCTTTAGTAAGCGGCATCTTGTTGATTGCTACGGATAACACGACCACTAATGCTACCTTCTCTCAAGAAAACGGACAGTTTCAGATTTACACCACCCAGGAAGGTACAGTGACCACCCAAGTGACATCGCAACTGCCTACCCATTATGCAGCAAATCCGGCAAGTTTTCAATCTAATTTTACAGGCTTTGGAAATAGTGATGCCGTTAATTTTTGTATCGCACCTATTGCTGTTATTAATGATTTAACGGTTAGCTTTTATCCCTTTATCAACCCAAGACCCGGTTTTATGGCAGGATATCGCATCGTATATAAAAATACCGGTACCACACAACTAAATGGTTCTGTGTCTTTTACGTTTGACAATTCAAAACTAAATTTCCTAAACGCAACCGAAACCATTGCATCACAAACAAGCAACACCTTGACTTTTGATTTCACAGGTTTAAATCCTTTCGAAACAAAAACGATAGATTTGCGATTTAATGTTTTCACACCTCCTACCACAAACATTGGCGATGTTTTGATAAGCTCAGCCACTATAAATCCTGCTGCAGGCGATTTTACTCCTGAAGACAATGTATTTCAATATCGTCAGGTTGTAGTCGGCTCTTATGATCCTAATGATATTACCTGTCTTGAAGGCGACCAAGTACTAATAGAAGATGCAGACAACTACCTGCATTACCTTATTCGCTTTCAGAACACGGGTACAGCAGATGCTATCAATGTTCGTGTAGACAACATCTTGGATGACAAACTGGACTGGACCACCATGCAATTGGAGAGCTTGAGTCATTCGGGTCAAGTTACTATCCGTAATGGTAGTGAGGTGAGTTTTGTCTTTAACAACATCAATTTACCAAATAGCACCAATGATGAACCTAACTCACATGGCTTTATCGCTTATAAAATTAAGCCAAAAGACAATGTTGTGGTAGGTAACATCATAAACGAGACCGCAGCTATCTATTTTGATTTCAATCCTCCTATTGTTACCAATACAACATCAACAGAATTTTTTGAAACTTTGTCTGTGGTTGATTTTGAAGTAGATAAGGTGTCTGTTTATCCTAATCCTACGAATGGGATTTTGAATATTGTTTCCAATGTTTCAATTGAAACCATTGACCTTTTTAATCATCTGGGGCAATTGGTGCTTTCTGTTAAAGACACCTCCAGTATTGATGTTTCTTCTTTTAGTCAGGGTGTTTATCTGATGACTTTAAAGGATGAATCAGGTACAACATTTACAAAAAGAATTATTAAGAAGTAGAAACAAAGTTGTTTTATTCGATTACGAACATGCTTAAACTTAATTGATGCTGCACTTTTTGTATAAGGATTACTTTTATAAACAAACTTCTTATGGATTTGGTATTGTTAATTTTAAAAACATTATGTCGGTTTTTAATTTATCATTTTTAGAAACTCGGTTCAAAGTGTTTTTTAAAACTAAATTTTGTTGATTAATTTCGTTTCTAGTTAGAAGTTGATATTCATTAAATTTATTTTCGTTTTAATCGCAAAATATATTGTGGATGAATGTTGAATTATAAAACTGTATGGTTTCATAATTGTGTCAATAATTTTGAAACTTTAAAGTTCTATTTTAGCCAATTCTATTTTAGATTTTTCTACATTATAAAATGCAAACTCTTTAGTACTAAAAGCATATGTTGGGAAATTAAGTTGCCTAAATGAATAATAAAAAACTAAAAGTAATAATGTAGAAAGTTTATTTTAATTCTATCTTGCAATTTTGGTAATATTACTGCCAACTTTCCGCCGGCTTTCTAAAGTCGGTACAAGTTAAATTATCAAATGAAAAGTTTGTGGCCAATGCCAAAGCTGAAATCA
>JASLID010000053.1 GCA_030153045.1 Flavobacterium sp. | reverse complement strand
TGTTCTTCTAATATTATCATACTTGCATTTTTTAAAAAGGGAATCTGTTTCTACTGGCACTACTGCTTTTTTTGGCAGGAGTAGTTTTCTTTTTTCTGCTTGCTGTGCCTTTTAAACCCTTTCTCGGAGAGGGACAGTTAAGCCCGATATGTGGCAATTTCTGATTCATAAAAACATCTTTTTTATCGGTGTAATTTGGTTCTATGTTACTCTGTATTGTTCCATCAATAATTGAATGTCCTTGGTCTAATTTTCCGTTTTCTTGGTCATTGGGAACCACAACGTACACATGGGTAAATTGTCTTGGATTAAACTTGGGCTGTTTGATTTGCCTGATGTAATGCTTAATCCCCAAATTCATTAAAACCGAACTCGCAAAAATCGAATAGCTTTTACAGTCAATCCCTTCTCGTCTGTTAAACCAACTGTTTGCAGGACTTCTTAAATTCTGCGTAACCCCGTCAGCCTGATACTGTATGTCATAGTATAAAAAGTAATGGATCTTCTCGCACGTCTCTTTTATGGTCTGACCTTTTAAAACCTGTGACAGCTTGGCAACCTGCTTGTAAAAATTTTCAACCCATACTTTCATCATGGCAACCGAATAAACTGTATCGCCTTTTTCCAGTTTTACCTTTTGGTTTTTGGGCTTCTCAATTAAATGGTTGAACTCGTCACCGTTTTTTATCCTACGCTTTAGAATTAAGTTGATTTCATCTTTCGTCATTTGCTGATTCTCTAACTTTCTGATACAAATGTTTGAAATAAAAAACCCCCGTCAGGCTGATTGACGGGGGTTAGCGGTGATTTCGACTGATTCAATTTAATTGCAATTATTTTTCTGGACAATTGCAATTGTAATCAATCATCATCTTCTAAATAATAGCCTACGGGCAAACCATAAATTGCTACAAATTCTTCTAAAATATCAGGTGGTACGGTGTGCATCCCTATTGAATATTCACATTTCTGTACTTCTTTTATTTTAGCTTCGATTATGGTATTCACGGCTTTTTTTATGGTGGCTTCACTCATTTTGTTTTTCAGGTACATACTGACCAGTTCCGATTTGGTTACGGCATTGGGCATCGGCTTTTTATCTCTATTACTCATTGCAAGGCTTCTTAACTGGGTTAATATTCTTTCTCAAATCATTGACAGAAAACAGCGTTCTGAAAATCTTATCTTCGAGGTATCTCAATATCCTGTTTTTGCCTTTTATCAGCAAAAGAACCAATTGCAATGGGAAGCTTACCACAATTGCAATGCACAGCAATACTACATAAGCGTTATATATCAGTATTTTAAGGCGGTTTTTTAGTTTCATTTATATAGTTTTTAAAAGTTATTTGGAACACAAATCATTTTCAGATGCTTACTTTTCTTTGAATGTTAATCGTGTTTTCAATTCCGCCTTTATTGAAAGTGGAATACACAAAAGTTTGTGAGGGCAAAGAATTGGAAGCATCAACATATCTTTTCGCGAGTTTAATACTGGCAATTTCAAACTCCTGTATTGGCTTTCCGTACTGGCTTATTTTTAATACTCCCATTTCTCTAAATATTGACAAGTTTCTCGTGCAATACATCAGAAACCATCTGCATTGCAATTCTTTGCTGTTGGGTTCTTTCTTCTCTTTCCCATTGACAGCAGAAAAGAAGTATGACCGCCTGTGTGGGCGAAAGGGTAATGTTTGATTCCAGTTTTTTGCTTTCAATCTTCGTCCTGAAAATGAAAAACATACTTTGAAGCGTGTCGATTACAATAATATCATTGCAATACTTTTCATAATCCTTGCAATGGGCGATATTATCTACTTTGTTTCTAATGAATTTCAGCAGTTCGGATTGTATGATTTCAATGTCTGCTATCTTGATTTTCTTTAAGGCTATTTTCATATTTATATTTGAATTGGGAGATTAATAGGTTTTTTTCATAAAATTGTACCACGTTGGTAATAGCAAAGAGTTTGCTTCTTTCCAATCGCTTGAGCATACTTCTTATGACCAGTTCACTTTTACGCTTGTTCTGATTAATGGGCGACCACCAAACCGTATTGCGTTCTTTGGTTTTGGTCAGGATTACCATTTTAATTTTCGATTGTTCTTTGTCAAATACTGGCATATTCTTTGGATTTTAAAATTCAAACAAACTGTACTTTACTACTTCATCGCTCGTAATTGCAATGGTTTTCTCGTTGTCTTTCAATGATTTTTTCAATATCAAATCAGGCAATTTTTCAATGTATTCTTTCGGTAAATTTTTCTCCACGTAATCGAACAATTGCGTGTAGGTTACTTTGTTTTTAAAGAAACGGTTAAGCACAGTTTCACACTTCTTGGCGTGGTTTATTGTCTCTTTTCGTCTGAGGGCATTACACTCCTGTTTCTTCTTGAGCGCATCGTATTTGGCAATGGATAATAAATGCTCGTTCCACTTGGCTTTGGTGTATTCAAAACCGACTTCTTTTGAGGTTTTACGGGTCATATCGAAATATTCGTATGGGAATAATGGCGGGAACTGGTTTTTCATAAACCATTTTCTTGCCCATTCGATACGCCAACGCATCTGCTGTATTTCATCAACCAGTACGCTTTTATTGAAGCTGTTGCCTGTAAAGGCTATCCATTTGTTTTGATAATACAGGGTAATGGCTTTTTTCCAACTTCCCGCAAAAGGCGTAGAAAACCTGTAAATCTTGGATATGGTTTTAAAGAAATCCTGTATTGCCAGTTCTCTAAACTCGTCATTGGTCAACGTTCCGGAAAAAGCTTCTTTGAACAGGTAGCGAATATCAATAGGCTTGTAGTTCAGGTACTCTCCATTGGCAAGGTTTACCGCCAATTCCTGCGGATGTACAATTAGGTTTTGCAGTTTTTCCGATAAAGTATTTTGAACTTTAACATTTTTTTCGCGCCCCCCTTGGTTTGAAATCTCTTTCTTGCTGGCATGTGTTCCTGTAAAAAACAAATTAGAAGGCGTGAGGGCTTCGCCCGAACTCCTTTGAAATTGAGAAATGTTTTCAACATTCTCATTCTTTTGATATTCATTTATAATAGTTCCAGTATTCTCATTGTTATCAGGTAAAAGATTCCAAAATTCAACTCTAACTATCTTGTTTTCAGCATTTTTTAATTTCGATGTTTTGATGTCCAAAACCACTAAAATTTCAGGGTTGATATGTACCTCTACGGGTCTGTTTTGCCCTGCAAAATGATATTCTGTGAACACTCCCGCTTCTTCCAGTCTTTGCCTGTGATTGCGTACCGTTTTGGTGCAGATGTCAATACTTTGAATCTCTTTTCGCTTTAACTCGGTAACCAAAAAAGAGTTTATTTTAAATTCCTGAATCGGGCGTTTGGCTGTAATACCCGACTTAATAAATTTTTCATTGCGTTTCATTAATTGGGAATTGTACAGATGCAACAGGTTTTGAAAAACAATCTCTGTGGCGTATTTAACGCTTTGGATTTTCTTTTTCTCTACAATCAGCCCGTAATCATTGCAGAACTCATTTACTGCCTCGTTATAGGCTCTTGGCTTTAGGTTTTTTCTGTTCAGTAGAAAGACTTTGCGAAATTCTGTTTGAATTTCTGTAAGCGGGTTCTGTTTGCAGAATTGCTGTACTGAAGTATTATGTTTTTGGATAAGTTCGTTCTCTGCCTGTGTCTTAAAATTATAACTGGCAATGTACTTGCGGTAATTATCCATCGTGGTTGAAAAAGCTTCCTCAATTATGGCAGGATAAACCGCAATGATTCTGTTATCCAATTGCAATGTGGCGTTTTCTATTGCAATGGTTTGCTCAATTTGTTTTTTAACCTCTGTATTGCCGAAACCAAAGAGATTTGAAGCAAGGGAAAAAACCCTGTCATCTATTTTTTGCTGTGAACTGGCTCTCATAGTTTGTGTTTTTAACCTTTCGGCAAGGCGCTGTGATGCGCCTGTGCGTCAAGGGAATTCAGCGAATTGCTGTCTATGTATCGTGTTATTGCAATGGGATTGCAATGGTCTATCTTTTGAATGATTTGTTGTAGTGTTCTGCAAGCAGTTTGTCAACGTCTGATTGCTTGTAGTATATTTTATTTCCTACCTGGCTAAATGAGATTTTGCCCTCATCACGCCAACCTTGAGCGGTGCGTTTGGAAATACCCATTAATTGTATGAATTCCTCATTATCCATAAAGGATTTTTTCGAGGTATTGGTTTGGGTGCTTAATTGATTTTGCAGGGAATCCAACCTTGAAGTTAATTCTGCGAACTGCGCTTTGGACAAGATAAATACCTCCATATTTTTTGCGTATTTAAAAATTATGAAGCAAATGTGCGGGGTATGAAAAAGTCTTTTAGTCTTTTTTTAGTCCACAAGGACTAAGTTTTTTTAATAGAATTTGGAAAGCCTATATTTTAAAGGGGTTAGCAAGTTTTCACTCTTGGAAAAACAGCGTGTAGAATGTAGCAGTAAAAAGACCTTTTGTATTTTATATAAAAATGGGTGAAATTAGCCCTCAAAATGATGCTTTTTGTGTTTTTTTTGGGCTAAAAAAGGGGTTATTTCAAAAAAGTCTTTTAAGGTCTTTTTATTTTAAAAAGACCTTTTTCGTTTTTATAAATCCCTTATTTCATAGGTGTTTACAGCGATTTTGAAGAAGCTGAAACGGGGAGAAAATAAAAAAGTCCACAGCGTTTTTGTGGACTTTTTATATTTATCGTATAAGTTTGCTAATATCTATTCTTTTATGGCTGTTGGGGCGTTTATCCTCTCGGGATGGTTGCAGGATTGTTTTAACGCTTTGCAGACTGATTTCCCTGCCATCTTTATCAATGAATGTATTTACAATCATTGTGGCTATATCATTGATATTACCCTCAACCATTGGCTTGCCCTCTACAATTATTTCACGGGACATTTGGTAGAATACATCAACAAACTGATTGACATTGCAATGGAATTGCAATTTAATCTGCACGTTTGAATTGCCCGGAACATTGGGCTTAAATTTATCGATGGTACTTTTAATGCTTTGCAATTCATAAATCTGCTTAATTTCTTTACTGCATTGCACATCAAACAATGGCAATTTCTGATTGATAAACTCAATATTGGATTGCCTGTATTCGTGTTTTTCTTTGGTAAGTAAAAGTATCTTTTCGTTATCATCATCAAGGCTGTCAATCTGCCTTTTGACTTCATAAAATGAAAAATGCCTTTCTTCGCTCTCTGCACTGATAAACCTTTTGGCAATGGTCTGCCTGTTTTCTTTTGCGCCCGAAAACTGCACTTCCTTTCGTTTTGATTCTATCAAATTGAATAATTTGTTATAACGGGATAGGGCTTTTTTACTTGTAAATAAATCCTCATTATGGGAAATCAATTCCTCAAGCCTATTCAGCCAGACAATCGGCTCTTTAACCAAACTGGTCTGATAATTTAGGAAAAACGCATAATCGGATTGGGGCAGTTCAAAAATCTTATTGATTAGCGCATCACAATAGCTTTGTGTGGTAACTTTTTTATCGAGGATAATATCAAAATCGTGATTGGAAATTTTTGCAGAATGCGCAACTACCATTTCCAGAAACGGGGTAGTTTGAAAATTT
This sequence comes from Flavobacterium sp., assembly GCA_030153045.1. GTDB lineage: Bacteria > Bacteroidota > Bacteroidia > Flavobacteriales > Flavobacteriaceae > Flavobacterium. The sequence continues at coordinate 2,271 of JASLID010000053.1, read as the reverse complement.
TGCTCCATAGAATAACTGCTACAATTAGGGGTTAGTTTTTTGCATTTTCTTGAAATGGCAGTTTTAAATCTATCCCCGACCAAATTTGTTTTTGGAGCTTCTGTTTTGGCTGTTAAGCCTTTACTGTTGCGGAATAATTATTTAAAAGAACTTCTTTCTTTGGCGCTAAATTAGAAGAAAAAAAAATCCTTTTGCAAAAAGGATTTCATAATTTTTTATTAAATATTTAGCACTATTTTAACTACGATAGTTGCATTTTAATAACGTGATATACAATATTTTAGTATTCTTGTTTTTTTTATACATTTTAATAAATGAAATTATCAACCGCTTTATCGAGTTCTTCTCCCAATATTTTTGCATATACCTGAGTGGTTCTGATGTCTTGATGCCCCATAAGTTTGGAAACGTGTTCTATTCTCATTCCATTGTTCAGAGCATTAGTAGCAAAGGTGTGTCGGCTCAAATGGAACGACAGGCTAAAATCAAATTTTAAAGCTTTGCCGATTCTGTTTAATTGGAAGTTTATCGATCCTGTGGCATTCTCTTTTATCTTTTGGCGGTACTCCCTGTCTTTTAAATACTGCTCTTTATGTTTGATGATTGGAAAAATAAAATCCGTAGGTTCAGGATTTTCTTTCTTGTATTTCTCAATAATATCCAAAGCCACTTTTCCGATTTTGAACTGATGCTCTGCCTTGGTTCTATTCACTGTTTTATTAATGGTCTTTTTAATTTTAGAATCAGCTTCTAAAAAATGCTTGTCTTGCAATTCCACCACATCCCCAAAACGCAAACCACCTGCATAAATCGAAAACAGAAACATATCTTTAGCCAGTTCGGCAAGTGAACCTTCTTTTACTGGATATTCCACAAACTCTGTGATTTGCTCTTTCTTTAAAAACGTTCGGGGTGCTGTATTCTTTTTTAAAGTAAGCTTACTAAAAGGATATAAGTATTCAGGAATAACATCTTCCTTAATGGCTTCCTTAAACATAATGGCTAAAATCATTATTGAGTAACGTTGGGTGGTTTGTCCGTTTCCTAATTCGTTGACCATATATGCCATATAATCCGTAAGCAGAGAAACAGTAACATCATCAAAGAATACATCTTTTGTACCTGCCCAATTTTCAAACTTTTTCAAATATAATTTATAATTCTTATATGTTCCCACCGAAACGCTTCCCTTAATTTTTTCACAACGCTTATAAGCGTAATCAAAAAAATTAGGCATTTCTTTACCCTTAATAGCTTCTTTTAGTTTGTTGGCAGAAACCGTTTTTACCTTTCTTTCCAAATCTGCAACCTGCGCTTCTGCATCTGCAATCTTTTGGGAAATGGAAGCGTTCATTCTCGCACTATTGGGATGGTTCTTTTTTACCCTCTGTTTTGCTTCGTCCCATTCGCTCTCTTTTAGCTTCACACCAACAGAAATAAATTTGGTTTTTCTGTCTTTGATAACCCTTATATACAAAGGGCAATGCCCCGCTTGGTCTTGTTGGTGTGTTCTTAAAATTAACTTAATTGAAGCCATAAATTGCAAAATTAAAATGTTGTACGTATCTTTACAAAAGGAAGCAAACGGGTGAAGCCCTTAAAAATAAAGCGTTTCATTTGAGTGCAACCTGAAACGAAAGTACAACATTAGGTACAACAAAGCAAACATTTGATTGCTTTTTTTTGCACCAATTTGCATCTATTAAAACAACAAAGTCAATAAATACGGTACTTTAGAAGCAAATAAGAACGTAAGATATTATAATATAGCTAACAGCAGTTTGCAGCAATAATAAAAACCACAATGAATATATTTGATAAATTCTTCCGGAAAAAAAAACAGAAAGTACAACAAGACCTAAAAAAACTTCCAAGCATAGAAGAATTCCCGAAGCTTAATTCTGATGAAAAAATGGGAATAGTTATGATATTAGGCGACAGCGGAAAACTGGAATTCTTTCCATACTTAAAATATGCTATTGAACAAGAAACTGACATTGATGTAAAATTTGCTGCTTTAAAAAGAATTCATCTTTTTAGAAATCATCCAAACACTATTCCAATGATAACAGAATTAATGAATAATGGTTTAGGCGAGGAATTTGAACCCTATTTTTCAATGGCGTTGTCCAGACTTGGAATTATCTCGATTGAAGAATTCGAGGAAAAAATAAATAACCAAAAATAATTACAGCTGCTAACAGCGGTTTTATGAAATTGAGGTTTAAGGTTGAACTGAAACTTTTCTACTAATTTATCTTTCAAATAAAA
>JASLID010000040.1 GCA_030153045.1 Flavobacterium sp. | reverse complement strand
ATCTTCTACGACACAAACTATTTGGTGATTTCTTTTTTCATTAGAACATATTTCACAAACATCGACATCAGAAATATTGTGACAGCTTTTACAGAATTTAATTTCCTCACGCATCTTTACCAACGATTGCGCCAAAAAACCAACTTGTTCTTTAGGCTGTTTCAACAAATGCAACACCAACCGCAAAGCCGTTCTCTTACCAATTCCTGGCAATTGAGCCATTTCATTGACTGCGTTTTCTAATAATTTTGACGAAAATTCCATGGTGCAAAAGTAGTGATTTTGTTGATTTGTTTATTCGGTTATTTGGTTATTTGACTACTCATTGAGTACTTAGATGTCTCACAAATATTAATAAGACTAAATAATCAAATAAGCATTTTAAAAAAGTCGAAATTTAAGTTTTCAGTTTTCCCAAATAAAGAAATAACCGAATGGTCAAATAAACATATTTTTCGTATTTTGGCGCTACTAAAATTTATACCAAATGACGCCATTCGCCATCTTATCACTTATTGTAGTTTATTTCGGATTATTGTTCATTATTTCACATGTGGTGAGTAAAAAAAATAGCGATAACGATGCTTTTTTCAAAGCCAATAAAAACTCCAAATGGTATTTAGTGGCTTTTGGAATGATTGGAACGGCATTATCGGGCGTGACTTTTATTTCAGTTCCGGGCGAAGTAGGAAATCCTGAACTTCAATTCAAATATTTTCAGTTTGTATTAGGTAACGCTATTGGTTTTATCATTATTGCCAAAGTATTACTTCCGTTGTATTACCGAATGAACTTGACTTCGATTTATGGTTATATCGAACAACGTTTGGGTGTTATTAGTTATAAAACAGCAGCAACTATTTTCCTTATTAGTCGTACGATTGGTTCGGCTTTTAGATTGTATTTGGTAGTCATTGTTTTGCAACGATATGTTTTCGATTATTATGGTGTTCCGTTTACTTTTACAGTATTAATGTCGCTTTTATTGATTTTTGCTTACACGTATCGTGGCGGATTAAAAACGATTATTATTACCGATACTTTGCAAACGTTTTTCCTGGTTTCTTCGGTATTTTTAACGATATTCTTTATTTGCAGAAGTTTAGATTTGAGTGTCATTCAATCTTTTGAAGCTGTAAAAAACAGCAATTACTCTAAAGTTTTCTTTTTTGAAGATTATTTGAAAGGTAATTATTTCTGGAAACAAATTCTAGGCGGAATATTTGTCACCATTGCCATGGTGGGATTAGACCAAGATTTAATGCAAAAGAATTTAAGCTGTAAAAACATTGGCGAAGCCCAAAAAAACATGTTCACTTTTACAGGAATTTTTGTAATTATCAATATTTTCTTTTTGAGCGTTGGAGCTTTGTTATATATGTTTGCCGAGAAAAATGGAATTTCAGTTCCCATGGTAGATAATGTTGCTAGAACCGACTTCTTGTTTCCTGAGATCGCATTAAAATCGTTAGGGTTAATTCCTGCTATTGTATTTTTATTAGGGTTAACGGCGGCTACTTTTGCCACGACCGATTCGGCATTAACGGCTTTGACAACTTCGTTTTGTGTCGACTTTTTAGGTATGGATAAAACCGAAAACCTAAACAAGCCTAACATAGTAAGAACGCGTCACATTGTTCATCTTGGTTTTTCAGCTTTGATGTTTTTAGTGATTGTTATTTTCAATTCGTTTAACGATGCCTCGGTAGTGAAAATGATCTTCAAAATTGCTTCTTATACTTACGGACCGCTTTTAGGGTTGTATTGTTTTGGGTTGTTTGTAAAAACGAAAACGGTCAATGACAAGCTGGTTCCTTTTATTTGTTTGATTTCGCCAGCAATTTGTTTTTTAATTTCGACTTATTCTAAAGAACTTTTAGGCGATTATGTGATTGATAATGAACTCATCATCGTTAATGGGTTAATTACTTTTATTGGATTATTTTTGATTAGCAAACCAGCAACGGAAGAAACTAGGTTTTAGTAGTGTATGTTTAAGAGTTAGCGGTCAGGCTGTTGACGAGTACACTAAATTAACGACAAAAAAAATGGACAAAAAAATCAATATCTCCCGAAACAATTTTGAAAAACTCGGAATAAAGTATGAAAAAGCGGGCAATGTTATTATTGAAAAAGAAATAATTGAAAACATCAGTTGTTACTGGTTCAATTCAACTGATACAAAGTCTAAAGACAAAATTATCATTTATCTTCACGGTGGTTGTTTTGTTTTAGGTTCTATTAATTCTCATCAAGCACTTGTTTCTCATTTTGCTGATATACTTGGCACACCAATACTTTTTATAGAATATAGTTTAGCACCTGAAAATCCATTTCCTTCTGCTATAAACGAAATATTAAAAGTTTATCAATTTTTACTTCTTAAAAATAAAATACAGGATATCATTTTTATGGGTGATAGTGCTGGTGCTGGTTTATCAATGTCTGTAATTTCAACTCTGAATAAAAAAAACATCGCTAAACCAAAACAACTTGTGATGCTTTCACCTTGGGTCGATTTAAGCGTAAGTAGTAATTCTATAACACGTAATGCCGACACAGACCCGATTTTGACAAAAGAGCAATTGCAAAATTTCACATCATTATATCTTGGCAACAATAAACTTTCAGATGCAAATCCAATTGAAACAATTTACGGCAATTTCCCTCCAACACTCCTATTGGTTGGTTCATCTGAAATATTATTAGACGACAGCAAAATGGCATATTCAACAATTGCAGACAAACAGCCAGTTACAAAATTAAAAATTTACGAAAATCAAAATCACGTTTGGCTTTTAGATGACATACATTCCGAGCCTTCAAAAAGTGCAATTGGAGAGATTAATAATTTTATAAACGGATAATGAAAGTAGCCCGAACCACTAACATCGGTTTGGCAATATGGAGGGTTTTGGGCTTTGTTTGAAGTTGATTTTGTACTTGTAAAACAGTGTTTAACAGAAAGTTTAGGCTTTCTAATCTGCCACATCGCCAAGCCGAAAAACGTTAGCATTCAGCCAGAAAAACAGAACATTATGAACATAATAGAACTAAAAGAAAGACAAAACATTTCTGACAACATTGTATTAAGTAGAATTTATAACCAATTTAGAGAACTTCTAAAAGAATTAAAAAACAAGGAATTACCTCATACAATAATTGAATCAGTGAATCAAGATATCGAAGAATTAAATTCTGCTTCTCTTACAGATAATGAATTAAAGAAATTAGTAAAACAGAAGCAAACGAGAATCATAAAACTGATTGAAAAGGAACTTAAAATTGTACCCAAAAACCATTATCGCAATCTTTGGCTGGCTGTTGGAATGTCCGCTTTTGGATTACCCATTGGAGTTGCTTTTGGATTAAGCATGAGCAATATGGGATTATTAGCCATTGGTTTACCAATTGGTATGGGTATCGGAATTGCAGTAGGTTCAGGAATGGACAAAAAAGCTTCTCAAGAAGGAAGACAATTAGATATCGAAATAAAATATTAAACTCCCATTTTTACCTGTCACAAGCCTAAACCAACATCATGCTAACCTTCAACAAAAACTACTTTGCTTTTACAATTTTGATTTTTTGCATTGAAGTTGTAATTGCTCTTTTTGTTAACGACAGTTTTATCAGACCTTATCTTGGCGATGTTTTGGTTGTCATTTTAATTTATTGCTTTTTAAAATCGTTCCTCAAATTACCAGTGGTGGTAGTCGCAATATTTGTATTGATTTTCTCTTTCACTATCGAATTTCTACAATTTTTGAATATTGTAGAAAAGTTAGGTTTAGAAAAATCGAAAATTGCTCGAACTGTTATAGGTACTTCATTCTCTTGGATGGATTTACTGGCTTATGTTACTGGAATCATTATTGTACTTGTTGTCGAAAAGTATCGGTTTAAAAGAGGCAAAGCACCCTTTTAAGCAAGTAAAATCTTTAAAAACAGCTCTTTTTAGCCCAGATAGTCCTGAAGTTTCGGGAGGAAATCCTTTTCCTTTTTTTCTTTAAAAAAGGAAAAGATTAGAATGTATTGCTTCGCCAATTCGGCTTTCAGCCTCGGGTGCTGGAAACAGCTCCTAAAAAACTTAATTAATATTGATTCGTAGACAATAAGACTAAAGTACAAGCCACCTCTACTTTGATACCATTGGCTTTTAGCAACTGATAAAATTCAGGATTTTCAGTTCCTGGATTAAAAATGACACGTTTGGGTTTGGTCTCTATTATATAATTGTAGTAATCACGCTGACGTTTTGGATTGAGATACAAAGTCACTGTATGAATATTAGCCAACGGAATTTGTTTGGTGTTAATTTTAACTCCTGCTACTTCTCCTGCATATTGACCAACAGCAATTACTGAATGCCCTTTTTCGACTAAACTATTAATAGCTATAAAAGCATAACGTTCCGGTTTTGTTGAAGCACCAAGTACTAAAGTTTTTTTATTGCTCATTCTATATTTATTTTTTACAAAAGTACTGAAAATTGTGGCTTTTAGTAAATTTCTATATCTTTATAAATTAATGACGATTTACTGATAATCGTTTTAGCTCGAAAAATTACCTTTACAAAAAAAACCATGGAGTTATTTATTTATCTGTTTTTCGCCTTATTTTCAGTTTTAAATCCAATTGGGACGGTTCCTATTTTTGTTGGATTAACCCAACACGATGACCTTAAGGAACGTTCCCGTATTTCATTGTGGACCTCGATCAACGTGTGCATCATTATGATTATTTCTTTTTTTATAGGTCAGTATGTGTTATCCTTTTTTGGAATTACCATTAATGCCCTTCGTATTTCAGGCGGAATTATTATTGCCAGCTCTGGTTTTTCGTTACTTTCAGGAAAATTCAGCAAAAAACGAGGCATAAATAAAAAAGTAAAAACCGATGTTCAAAGCCGAAACGATATTGCATTAACGCCCTTGGCTATGCCAATGCTTGCTGGGCCAGGTTCTATTTCATTGTTGATTGCTTTTTATCAGGAACACCATTCTCCTAACGAAATGATTATTTCAACGCTATCCATAATAGCCGTTTCGGCAATTATTTATATTGTATTGAGAAGTGCTCATTACCTTTCAAAAATATTAGGAGCTTCAGGAATTGTAGCTATTTCTAGAATTGTAGGCTTCTTAACCATTGCTATTGGAGTACAATATATTATCAGTTCGATATTGAGTATTATACGAGGAATATAAAAAAAGCCCGATTCAAATTGAATCGGGCTTTTTTTATATTATTAATTTGACCCTTCGACAAGTTCAGGGTGACAATGTTATTCTAATGGTAAGAAAATTTCTGCCATCATACAACGGGCACTTCCACCACCACAAGCTTCAATTGTGTCTAAATTTGAACTTAGGATAGTAACGTGTTCTTCCAATTGTGCGATTTGCTTTTTAGTCAAACTTTTGTGTGCTGATTCGCTCATTACTAAATAACGTCTATCATCAGTACCTTTAACTTCGAGCATATTTCCTGCGAAATTATCAACTTGTTCTTCGGTGATTAAAATGACTTCCTTTTCATCGCCACGCAAGCTGTCTAAAACCATTTTACGTTCTTTTTTATCATCGATACTATCGGCGCAAATAACCGCGTAGGTTTCACCCAAACACATCATAAGGTTGGTGTGATATATGAGTTTGCGTTCGCCGTTTACAGTATGGAATGCTTCGAAGATTACTGGCGTATATTCGAAATCTTCGCAAAACTCGATAAATAATTCTTCATCGGCTCTTGATGATAAAGCACAATATGCTTTTCCGTTTTCTCTATCTAAAAGTATGCTTCCGGTTCCTTCCAGAAAAATATTATCTTCTTCCGCAGAAGTATAATCGACAATATTTTCAATTCGGAATCCTTTGTCTTCCAATAAATCTAGAATCTCTTCGCGACGCTCTAATCTTCTGTTTTCGGCAAACATAGGATACAAAGCTACATCTCCATTTTCGTGGAATGAAATCCAGTTGTTTGGAAAAACGCTATCTGGTGTATCAGGATCTAAAGTGTCGTCAACCACAGTCACATCGACACCTACGTCGCGCAATTTTTCAACAAAAACATCAAATTCCTGCTGCGCTTTAGCGTTTACAGTAGCCGGCAACAGTCCGTCAATTACTTTTTGGTAATAATTATTAACGGCTGTTTGTTCGTTCATACGAAACGCCACTGGGCGAATCATCAATATGGAATTTGCAGTTTGCTTCATATGATTATTTTTTAATAGTTTGGGTTATAGCTTCTACAATGTCGAGCGTAACTTCGGCCATTGTGTTTTCTTTTTCGTCAAGACAAGGATTAACCTCTACCACTTCAATACAAATGGTTTTAGGATTTTGTGCCAGGGCAATTAAGATATCTTTCGCCTCCTCTGGCTTCAATCCGTTATCTACAGGAGTACCTGTTCCATGTGATGTTAAATCAGGATCCATTGAATCGACATCAAATGAAACATAAATGATATCACAATCTTTAAGTCTTTCTTCAATAATCTTATTAATTTCTGACGTCCCTTTTGATCGGACTTCGGCAACTTCACAGTTCTTGATTTGCAAACGATCCATTATAGCATTCTCCTGAGCTTCGGTATCACGAACAGCAATATAGACAATGTCTTCAGCATACACTTTTGGTGAGATACCGCCAACTTGCTTCAATTGGTTCCAAAATAAAATAGTCTCCGCATCTACCTCATTACTTTTACATTCGAGATTGTCAATATTTAAGGCAGTAGCCAAAGGCATACCGTGCATGTTTCCAGACGGAGTGGTATAAGGAGTATGAATATCAGCATGGGCATCGATCCAGACAACACCGAGTTTTTTTTGAGGAAAAGCAGACTTAATTCCTGCTATTGTTCCTCCAGCCGAACCATGGTCAGCCGCTAATACAATAGGAAAAGATTGATTGTTTAAAGCCGAAGACACTTTGTCATTAAGCTCATTGTAAATACTTAACAAGCCGTCAATTCGCTTTGCAAACGGGAATTGAGTGGGTTTATCTAAAAAATTATTAACGTTTACTATTTTTTGAACTTCATTTTCTCCAAAAATATAACTCCCTTTTTTCCTAGCTGCAGTTATTATTGCATCTGGTCCTAGTGAAGCTCCTCTTGTACCTGCGGTTATTTCAGATTTATTTATTAAAAAGACAACTTTTTTACTCATAAAGTATTGGTTTGTAAGGTAGGTTGTAAAATCTACCCCTGCGAAATATTTGATTATTAGCAAATATAAAAAAAGCTTCTCGATTAGGAGAAGCTTTTCATTTATTTAATTGACAATTTATCTTTTATCCATTGAAGTAAATTCTCTTAACGGATGTCCTGTATATACTTGACGTGGACGGCCAATTGGTTCTTTGTTTACACGCATTTCTTTCCATTGCGCAATCCAACCTGGAAGACGACCAATAGCGAAAAGAACGGTAAACATATCTGTTGGGATTCCTAAAGCACGGTAAATGATACCTGAATAGAAATCTACGTTTGGATATAATTTTCTTGATACAAAATACTCATCAACCAAAGCTGATTCTTCTAATTTTTTTGCAATCGCTAAAATTGGATCGTTAACTCCAAGCGTTGCTAATACTTCGTCAGCTGCTTTTTTAATGATTTTTGCTCTTGGGTCAAAGTTTTTATAAACTCTATGACCAAAGCCCATTAAACGGAAAGGATCATCTTTGTCTTTGGCTTTTGCCAAATATTTCTCAGCATCACCACCATTTTTCTGGATTTCTTCCAACATTTCAAGTACAGCTTGATTTGCTCCACCGTGTAATGGACCCCAAAGTGCAGAAACACCTGCCGAAATAGAAGCGAATAAACCTGCGTGTGATGAACCTACAATTCTTACTGTTGAAGTTGAACAGTTTTGTTCGTGATCAGCATGAAGGATAAATAATTTATCTAAAGCATCAACGATAACAGGGTTTGTAGCATAAGGTCCTGTAGGTAGTTTAAACATTAATTGCATGAAGTTATCTACATATCCAATCGTATTATCGTAATAATTCAAAGGATAACCCATCATTTTTCTATACGTCCAAGTGGCAATAACCAAGAATTTACCCATGGTTTTACAAACTGCTTCGTACATTTCTTTCTCGTTTTCAACATTAACCACTTTTGGGTTAAATGCTGTTAACGCACTAGTAAGTGAAGACAAAACACCCATTGGATGAGCTGTTTTAGGAAAACCATCAATGATGTTTTTCATTTCTTCATTCACTAAAGTGTATTTTCTAATATCGTTTTCGAATTGTGCTAATTGCTCTTTTGTAGGTAATTCACCAAAAATAACTAAATATGATACTTCAAGAAAACCTGCTTTATCGGCTAAATCTTCGATAGCATAACCACGGTAACGTAAAATTCCTTCTTCTCCATCAAGGAAAGTAATTTCGCTTTGACAAGAACCTGAATTTTTGTACCCTGGATCAAGTGTGATTGCACCAGTTAAGGCACGTAATTTTTCAATATCGATAGCTGCTTCATTTTCACTTCCAACAATTACTGGAAATTCATACTTATTGCCATCAAATTCTAATATCGCTGTTTTTGACATAATGTAATTTGGGAATTAATCTTAAAAATATAATTTAACAAATCTAGTAAATTCTTGATTAAATAAAAAAGTTTTTAAGGTAAGGTTTTTGTTAATTGTTTCGAAAAAAAGCAAATAAACAAAACACCCGTTAGCTTCTTCAAACTAACGGGTGCAAATTCATGTATAATTAGAAAATTATTTCACTTTAAAAGCTCGAGTTCCAGGGAAATAAGCCACATCATTTAACTCCTCTTCAATACGCAACAATTGATTGTATTTTGCCATACGATCTGAACGTGAAGCTGATCCTGTTTTGATTTGGCCACAGTTTAATGCCACTGCTAAATCAGCAATCGTATTGTCTTCTGTCTCTCCTGAACGATGAGACATTACCGAAGTATAACCTGCATTGTGTGCCATGTTTACAGCAGCAATAGTTTCAGTTAATGTACCAATTTGGTTTACTTTTACTAAAATGGAGTTGGCAATTCCTTCAGAAATTCCACGAGACAAACGTTGTACATTGGTTACAAATAAATCATCACCAACTAACTGTACTTTATCACCAATTTTATCGGTTAAATATTTCCAACCAGACCAATCGTCTTCGTACATTCCGTCTTCGATAGAAATGATTGGATATTTTGAAGCCAATTCAGCCAAATAATCTGCTTGTTCTTCTGAAGTTCTAATTTTCCCAGTTTCACCTTCAAATTTAGTGTAATCGTATTTTCCGTTTACATAAAATTCTGAAGCAGCACAATCTAGGGCGATCATGATATCATCACCAAAAGTATAACCAGCACTTTCGACTGCTTTTTTAATAGAATCTAAAGCATCTTCTGTTCCTCCAGCTAAATTTGGCGCAAAACCACCTTCATCCCCTACTGCAGTTGATAAATTTCTATCGTGTAATCCTTTTTTCAAATGGTGAAAAATCTCTGTACCCATTTGCATCGCATGCGTAAAAGAAGTTGCTTTTACTGGCATAATCATAAATTCCTGAAATGCAATTGGCGCATCAGAATGCGAACCTCCATTAATGATGTTCATCATTGGAACCGGCAATGTATTAGCCGAAACTCCACCTATATATCTGTACAAAGGCAATCCTAATTCGTTAGCGGCTGCTTTTGCAACTGCTAATGAAACGCCAAGAATTGCATTGGCTCCCAAGTTAGATTTGTTTGGCGTACCATCTAATTCAATCATGGTTTTATCAATAAGATTCTGTTCAAAAACAGAAGTTCCCATCAATTCATTGGCAATAGTAATGTTAACATTTTCTACAGCTTTTAAAACTCCTTTACCCATAAAAGCTTTTCCACCGTCACGTAATTCAACCGCTTCATGCTCTCCAGTTGATGCTCCTGATGGAACAGCAGCACGGCCTAAAACACCGTTTTCGGTAACTACATCGACTTCGATTGTTGGATTTCCTCTAGAATCAAGAATTTGTCTTGCATGTATTTTTATAATGATACTCATACTTGTTTTTATTTTTTAGATTATTACAAATATATTCAATCTTTGACAGCCGAATTGCTTCAAAAACTGAATGTTATTAACGATAACGTTTTAGTTCTTTGAAAGTTTGATGTTTTCAATAAATTGATCAAATAGATATGAAGAATCGTGTGGACCAGGACTTGCTTCTGGATGGTATTGAACCGAAAAGCAATTTTTAGATTTCATTCTCATTCCCGCCACAGTTTCATCATTGATGTGCAAATGCGTGATTTCTAAATCAGGATGATTGTTTAATTCTTCTTTATTAACTGCAAATCCGTGGTTTTGAGAAGTAATTTCGCCTTTTCCAGTTACCAAATTTTTCACTGGATGATTTATACCGCGGTGACCGTTGAACATTTTGTATGTTGAAACTCCATTAGCCAAAGCAATGACTTGATGTCCTAAACAGATTCCAAAAAGCGGATGATTGTTTGAGATGATTTCCTTTGCAACCGCAATAGCACTTTCTAGAGGGTCTGGATCTCCAGGACCATTAGACAAGAAATAACCATCAGGATTGAAGGCTTTCATCTCTTCGAAAGTAGCATTGTATGGAAAAACCTTGATATAGCAATCTCTTTTCGCCAAATTACGCAGGATATTGGTTTTGATGCCTAAATCTAAAGCGGATATTTTATATTTTGCATTTTCATTTCCGAAGAAATAAGGTTGTTTTGTCGATACTTTAGAAGCCAACTCCAATCCGTTCATATCTGGAATTAGAGCTAATTGTTTTTTCAAATCATCTACTAAAGTTCCATCAGTTGAAATTACCGCATTCATAGCCCCGTTGTCGCGAATATAACTCACCAAGGCTCGTGTGTCTACATCTGAAATACAAACGAGGTTTTGCTTTTTGAAATAATCGAATAAGTCACTTTCTGAATTGGGACGTGAATGATTTGTAGAAAAGTTTTTGCAAACCAAACCTGAAATCATGATTCTATCTGATTCTACTTCGTCTATATTGACACCATAGTTTCCAATATGTGCATTGGTTGCCACCATGATTTGTCCGAAGTAAGACGGATCGGTAAAAATCTCCTGATATCCTGTTGTTCCAGTATTGAAACAAACTTCTCCAAAAGTGGTTCCGCTGATACCTATAGACTTACCATAAAAAATAGTTCCGTCACTTAATAATAAAATTGCTTGTTGTTTTGTTGTGTGTTGCATTGTGTAGTTATATTGTGGTGCAAAAATAATTTAAAAAAAAGGATAAACTAGCAAAAGTTTATCCTAAATGTTATAAAATTCATTAATCTTAAAGTGAATCGTAATAATGAAAAATTCTAAATAGACTTCCTTCAGAATCATAATCTAATTTATTATCTGTGACAAATTTTTCAACTTCAATAGCTTTATCACCAAATAATTTCAAAACATTCTTTTTCTTCAATTCTAACTTTTTAAAGTTACCATCCTGAAGTTTTACAAAGAATTTTTCCTTTGTAACATGTTTATTCTTTGAGATAATTTCGCCACTTGCAGGATGTACATTTCCTTTTATAAATTTAGATTCTGATCCTTTTATAAAGGTGATTTTTTTAGAAGAGAAAATAACTTGATATAATTCATTGCTATTATTGATATCAAAAAATTTAAAGATTTTGTTTTTATTTTTTACAAATGCGATTTTACTTGAATCATATTCATATACTGAATCTTTAGAAATTTTAGATTGAATTTTTTTATCAACAATATTATAATTCAAATTTTCAACATTATACCCCTTTTCCTCAGTAACAAAGATTTGGAATGAATCTTCCCATTTTGGAAACAAATACACTGACCCTTCAACATTTTCAGCATCTTTATTGGCCACAAATTTGGCTGACATAATATCATTTATAAAAAGAATTGTGGACAAATCTCCTCCTGAGCCTCTGCTTTTTGCGCCACTACGCAATCCTCCTCCTTGAGCGTAATTAAAAACGCTTGCAAACAAAAACAAAATGGCTACTGTACTTTTTTTCATAGTTTATTTATTATTTGGTTTATAAAAGGTTAAAGGTTGTCGTAAAATCTAAAAATACTAAACAATTCTTTTTCAGAAGTAAAACTTAATTTTGAATCAGAAGCATATTTCTCAACTTGACTAGCTTTATCTCCCATTAGCTTTAAAATTTGTTTTTTCTTCATGTCAATTTCAATAAAACTGCTATTATTAAAATTGATCATAAATCGCTCTTTAATTTTATATTTTCTTTTAGATAAAACTTCTTGAGTCATTGGATTAACATTTTCTTTTGTAATTTCCACTGAAAAGCCTTTCAAGAAAACTACTTTTTGAGATGAATAAATAACCTGATAAAGTTCATTACTATTATTAATATTAAAGAATTTATACTTATCTGAATTACGTTTAATCGAATTAATTTTAGAGGTATCAAACTGAAAAACAGAATCTTTCTCGACTTGAGATTCTAAAGTCTTCGAAACTATATTATAATTTAAATTGGAAATTTTATAACTCTGGTTTTCATTTACAAATATCTGAAAGACTCCATTCCAATTAGAAAACAAATGCGGAGTTCCTTCTATTGAATTATCAATTGATTTACCAGGCAACCAAGTTCCAGCTCCATAACCACTCCATTTTCCCGTAATATTTCTAGCATCAAGAGGAACATTAGCTTTAACATCTTCCTGACCAAAAACAACAACAGAACATCCTAACAAACAAAACAGAATAAGTTTTTTCATACAATAATTTTTTTAAAGATATAAAAAAAGGATAAACTAGTAAAAGTTTATCCTTAATATTTATGAAGTAAGATTCATATTATTCTGCACTATCAGTAGTTTCTTCAGAGGCAGCTGGAGCTTCAGGAGCTGATTCAGCAACTGGCGCATCCGCTTTTTTAGCTTTTCCACCACGACGGCTTTTCGCTTTTTTCTCTTCTTTTTTACCACCATTGTATAGTTCGTTGAAGTCTACTAGTTCGATCATCGCCATATCAGCGTTATCTCCCAAACGATTACCTAATTTGATAATACGTGTGTATCCTCCTGGACGATCTCCTACTTTAGCTGCTACGTCTCTGAATAAGTCAGTTACGGCATATTTGCTACGTAAGTAAGAAAAACAAATACGACGATTGTGAGTTGTATCTTCTTTTGATTTTGTGATAAGCGGCTCAACGAATTGTTTAAGCGCTTTAGCTTTAGCAACAGTTGTGTTAATACGTTTGTGCTCGATAAGAGAACAAGCCATATTAGCTAACATAGCTTTTCTATGTCCAGTCTGTCTGCTTAAGTGATTGAATTTTTTTCCGTGTCTCATGACTATCTTTATTAACCTTCATCTTGCTTCAATCCGCTTTGGAGAGCAAAATATGAAGTAATTTATTCTTTATCTAATTTGTATTTGGCTAAGTCCATTCCGAAAGTTAAATTTTTAACGGCTACTAATTCGTCAAGCTCTGTCAACGATTTTTTACCGAAATTACGGAATTTCATTAAGTCATTTTTATTGAACGATACTAAGTCTCCTAATGTATCAACTTCAGCTGCTTTTAAGCAATT
>JASLID010000139.1 GCA_030153045.1 Flavobacterium sp. | reverse complement strand
GTGTTCACATAACATTTGCCAAGGCACAATATTACTGTGATGTTCTAATGCCGAAACAATAATTTCATCACCTTTTTGTAATAATGTAGCAAAACCGTTTGCGACTAAATTGATACTTTCGGTTGTTCCAGAAGTAAAAATTATCTCGTGCGACTCTTTCGCATTAAAATGCTTTTGAATTTTTAATCGCGCATCTTCATACGCATCTGTGGCCAATTGACTCAAAGTATGGACACCACGATGAATATTAGCGTTGTATTTTGAATAATAATCGACTATACTATCAATTACTACTTGAGGTTTTTGCGAAGTCGCACCGTTATCAAAATACACTAATGGTTTTCCGTTTACGGTTTGTGACAATATTGGAAATTGTGCTCTTATTTTCTGAACATCGAACATATCATAACTATTTGTGGCAAATTTACGATATGATTATTTAAAATAGGAATAAATAAATATTAAAATAACATAAAATTATGTTTTGATTTTATTTAAAACATCTTTTATTAAATACAATTAAAATTCCAAATCCAGTTGAAATGGCTACATCGGCCACATTAAAAATAGCATTGAAAAAAGTAAATGGTTTTCCACCAATGAACGGAACCCATTCTGGCATTGGAATATCTTTAATAATAGGGAAATATAGCATGTCTACTACTTCACCGTGAAACCAAGTTCCGTAAGGTTCGTTAGAAAACATTGTAGCCACTTGACTGTAACTATCGTTAAAAATTACACCATAAAAAACGGAGTCGATTATGTTACCAATCGCACCAGCTAAAATTAAAGTAATCGCGAAAGTTAAATAATTAGATAAACCTTTTTTAATAGAATCATACAACCACCAAGAAATTCCAGCGACAGCAAAAATTCTGAAAACAGTTAAAAACAATTTTCCGTAAGCACCTGGAATTTCAGCGCCCCACGCCATACCTTCGTTTTCCACAAAGTAAATTCTAAACCAATCAAACACTTTTACTTGTTCGTTAATGTAGAAATTCGTTTTTATATATATTTTACTTGCTTGATCAATTAGTAAGATAAGAAATACAAATAAATAGGCTTTTTTTAGATTCATTTTTTAATTGTTTGTGCAAAAGTAGCAATTTTAACTAATAAAAAACGCCCCAAAAGGAGCGTTTTGTATATTTATTAACGTTTTTAACGCTGTAAATTTTTGGCTTCGATGCTCATAGTGGCGTGAGGAACAATTTTTAATCTTTCTTTGTTGATTAATTTTCCTGTTACTTTACACAAGCCGTACGTTTTGTTTTCAATACGTATTAAAGCGTTTTTTAAATCACGAATGAATTTCTCCTGACGAATAGCTAATTGCGAGTTCGCTTCTTTACTCATTGTTTCACTTCCTTCTTCGAAAGCTTTAAATGTAGGCGAAGTATCGTCAGTTCCGTTGTTTGAATCATTTAAATAAGCACTCTTAATTAAATCTAAATCGTTTTTAGCTTTATCTAATTTAGAATTGATTAATTCTTTGAATTCAGCTAATTCTGCATCTGAGAATCTTATTTTTTCATCTACCATAATTCATTTTTTTTAGTTGTCTCAATTTAGGTAAAATACAACCAATAAATGGTTTTCCTATTTTGAAATTAAAATTATTGTTTTCAGCTCATCGAACTCAATTTCCGTACCATTATTGATTTCTGATACAAAAACTAGTTCATTTGTAAGTGTTTCTGATTTTATGTACGATTCATTTGCGGCTACCGCTTGTTCAATAATTTCATTATTTTGAATTTGAACTTTAATTTTATCTGTAACTTCAAAACCAGAATCCTTACGGATATTTTGAATTCTGTTGACTAACTCTCTCGCTATCCCTTCTTTACGTAATTCATCAGAAATTGTGATATCTAATGCAACTGTAATTCCGTTTGAATTAGCTACTAACCAACCCGGGATATCTTGAGACGAAATCTCTACATCTTCGATTGTTAAAGTAATACTTTTTTCTGAACTAACAATTGTTATTTCGCCTACTTTATCCAATTCATTAATTTGATCTTGCGAAAAAGCTTGTATCTCTTTGGCAATCAAGCCCATGTCTTTACCGAAACGTGGTCCTAACGCTTTAAAATTAGGCTTAATTTGCTTCACTAAAACACCTGAAGCGTCATCTAATAACTCTATTTCTTTTACGTTAACTTCCGCTTTAATTAAGTCTTCAATAGCTAAAATTTCCGCTTTGAAAGCTTCGTCAAGTACCGGAATCATTACTCTTTGTAACGGTTGACGTACTTTAATCATTTCTTTCTTACGTAGTGATAAAACCAATGAAGAAATCGTTTGCGCCTTCTGCATTCTACTTTCTAGTGATTTATCAACAAAGTTTTCAACTGAAACAGGGAAGTTTGCTAAGTGAATACTTTCAAAACTTTCCTTGTTAGTTGTGGCATTCAGGTCTTTATATAGCCTATCCATAAAGAATGGCGCTACTGGTGCCGATAATTTAGCAACCGTTTCTAAACAGGTATAAAGCGTCTGATAAGCAGCAATTTTGTCTTGCGCGTACTCACCTTTCCAGAATCTACGACGACATAAACGTACATACCAGTTACTTAAATTCTCTTGTACGAAGTCGGAAATTGCTCTTGTTGCACGAGTTGGTTCATAGTCCGCATACGCTTCATCAACGAGTTGAATTAAAGTATGTAATTCCGATAAAATCCAACGGTCAATTTCTGGTCTTTCTGCTAATGGAACTTCTGCTTCACTATAGGTAAAACCATCAATATTCGCATATAAACCAAAGAACGAATACGTGTTATACAAAGTTCCGAAAAATTTTCTACGTACCTCAGCAATTCCTTCTAAATCGAACTTTAAATTATCCCACGGATTGGCATTTGAAATCATGTACCAACGCGTTGCATCTGGACCATATTCGG
>JASLID010000017.1 GCA_030153045.1 Flavobacterium sp. | reverse complement strand
GCACCATCTTCTCCTAAAGTTAAACCTGCGTGAGAAGCACAAATTTTTACATTTTTATCTGAATAAGCAACAGATTGACGAATTTGGTCGTACACTCTTCCAGTAGAGAAGTTGGCGAAAGTTCCTGTAAATGGAATTTTACCACCAATAGTTAATCCGGCAGCAATTCCAATCATATTAGCTTCTGCAATTCCAATTTGGAAGAAACGCTCTGGGTGATTTTTTTTGAAGTCATCAAATTTTAAAGACCCAATTAAATCAGCACAAAGTGCCACTACATTTTCATTCTTTTGACCTAATTCAGTCATTCCCGCTCCAAAACCAGAACGAGTATCTTTACTTCCTTGATTTGTATATTTTTTCATATTCTAGTAATCGATTTCGTCTTCTAAATGGTTTTGTACTAATGCTTTTTCTAATTGTTCATCGTTAGGTGCTTTTCCATGCCAAGCATGTGTATGCATCATGAAATCTACACCATGTCCCATTTCAGTATGTAATAAAACACAAACCGGTTTGCCTTTTCCTGAAAGTGATTTAGCGTGATTCATACCAGCGATGATTGCTGCGATATTATTCCCTTCTTTAATTTCAACAACGTCCCAGTCAAAAGCTTCAAATTTAGCTTTTACACTTCCCATATGAAGTACTTCGTCAGTAGTTCCGTCAATTTGCTTTCCGTTCAAGTCGACAGTTGCAATTAGGTTGTCTACTCTTTTTGCTGAAGCATACATGATAGCTTCCCAGTTTTGACCTTCTTGTAATTCGCCATCACCACAAAGTGCATAAACTAAATGATTGTCTTTATTTAATTTTTTTGCCTGAGCAGCTCCAATAGCTACAGATAGACCTTGACCTAATGAACCAGAAGCAATTCGTACTCCAGGCAATCCTTCGTGAGTTGTAGGGTGACCTTGCAAACGTGTGTTTAACTTTCTGAAAGTAGCTAATTCTTTTACTGGAAAATAACCGCTTCTTGCTAAAACCGAATAAAAAACAGGCGAAATATGACCGTTAGACAAGAAGAAAAGGTCTTCTCCAACACCATTCATATCGAAACCAGGTTTTCTGATCATTAAATGTTGGTATAGTACTGTAAAAAATTCTGCACACCCTAGAGAACCTCCTGGGTGACCTGAATTTACGGCATGAACCATGCGGAGAATGTCTCTCCTTACTTGCGTTGTAAATTTTGTTAGTTGTTGAATGTCAGACATTTTAATTAGGTATAAATTATTTGCGCTCAAAATTACTTCTAATTTTATCTTTAGGCAAATGAAATGATTAGAACTTATCAAATATCCTTTTAAATACTAAATATATCTAAAATCTAAAATCTAAAATCTAAAATCAATTATCTTTGCCGTTCAAATTATAAGGAAGAGAGCCACATATGAAGTTTGATTTATTAGCAAAAGACCCACAGACTAAAGCAAGAGCCGGAAGTATTACTACAGATCATGGAGTTATTGAAACTCCTATTTTTATGCCTGTAGGAACTGTAGCTTCGGTAAAAGGAGTACACCAACGCGAATTAAAGGAAGAAATTAATCCAGATATTATTCTTGGTAATACCTACCATTTATACTTACGTCCACAAACCGAAATTCTTGAAAAAGCAGGTGGTTTACATAAATTTATGAATTGGGATAGAAATATTTTGACTGATTCAGGTGGTTATCAAGTCTACTCCTTATCTGCAAACAGAAAAATAAAAGAAGAAGGCGTAAAGTTTAAATCGCATATCGATGGTTCATATCATTTTTTCACACCTGAAAATGTGATGGAAATTCAGCGTACTATTGGTGCCGATATTATCATGGCTTTTGACGAATGTACCCCTTACCCTTGTGATTATCGTTATGCACAACGTTCCATGCACATGACACACCGTTGGTTAGACCGTTGTATCAATCATTTGGAAAAAGTGCCGGTAAAATATGGTTATGATCAAGCTTTTTTTCCAATCGTTCAAGGAAGTACTTATAAAGATTTGAGAATGCAATCGGCCGAATATATTGCTAATGCAGGTGCAGTAGGAAATGCTATTGGTGGTTTATCAGTAGGAGAGCCAGCGGAAGAAATGTATGCGATGACCGAAGTAGTAACAGCGATTCTTCCAGAAGACAAACCTCGTTATTTAATGGGTGTTGGAACCCCAATTAATATTTTAGAGAATATTGCTTTGGGTATTGATATGTTCGATTGTGTGATGCCAACTCGTAATGCTCGTAACGGAATGTTGTTTACAGCACACGGAACGATCAATATTAAAAACAAAAAATGGGAAGCCGATTTTTCACCAGTAGATGAAATGGGACACACTTTTGTTGATACAGAATATACTAAAGCATATTTACGACATTTATTTGCTGCCAATGAGTATTTAGGAAAGCAAATTGCAACGATTCATAATCTTGGATTTTATATGTGGTTGGTTCGTGAAGCAAGAAAACATATCTTAGCGGGAGATTTCCGTGAGTGGAAAGAAAAAATGGTCAAACAAATGAGCCAACGTTTATAATGTTTAAACAATTATTTTCAAAATTAACTATCATAGATAAATACATTCTGAAAAGGTATTTAATGACTTTTTCAGTAATGTTACTTTTGTTTATTCCTATTGGTATTACTGTCGATGTATCGGAAAAAATCAATAAAATTCTAGAGAATAAGGTTCCTTTTGCCAAAGTAGCCGATTATTATCTTGATTTCATAGTTTATTTTGCCAATTTATTGTTTCCTATATTTCTATTCCTTTCTATTATTTGGTTTACTTCAAAACTGGCTAATAATACCGAAATTGTGGCTATTTTAAGCTCCGGAATTTCGTTTAGCCGATTTTTGCGTCCTTATATCATAGGCGCTACTATTGTTTCGATTTTTGCCTTATTAATGGGGTTCTTTTTAGTACCCAAAGCCAGTGAAGGATTTAAAAACTTCAGGTATATGTATCTCATAGGAGGTGGTCGAAATGAAATGCGAGAAACAAGTGATGTGTATAGACAAATTAGTGATTCGGAGTTTATTTACGTTAGTAATTTTAACCAAGAAGCTAAAACAGGATACAATTTCGTGCTTGAAAAGTTCGACAAAGAAAAACTGGTACATAAAATAACGGCTAGTTCAATAATATATAACCCAAAAGACAGTTTGTATACTTTAATAAATTACAACAAACGTACAGTTGGGGAATTAAATGATAAAATAGAAAAAGAGGATAATAAGAAAGTGAAGTTTAAATTTGAACTAGACGATTTAACTCCTGTAATCTACATTGCTGAAACGCTAAACATGACCGAACTGAACAGGTTTATTGAAAAGGAACAAAAAAGAGGTTCATCAAATATTAACCGATATTTAGTTGTTAAATATAAAAAGTACAGTATTCCAATTTCGGCATTTATACTAACCATTATTGCTGTGGCGGTTTCTTCTATGAAACGTCGAGGCGGAATGGGAATTAACTTAGCGATAGGAATTGCAGTCGCTTTTAGTTATGTGTTTTTAGATAAAATTTTTGGAACCATTGCCGAAAAATCTACTTTTCCTCCAATAATTGGAGTTTGGATACCTAATATTATTTTCGGAATTTTAGCCTTTTACTTACTTCGTAATGCCAAAAGATAAATCACTAAATAGTTATATCCATCTCCATTTCATAGTTTTTATATGGGGGTTTACAGCTGTGTTAGGGGCATTGATTTCTCTAGAAGCTTTGCCATTAGTTTGGTATCGAATGCTTTTTGCTTCTGGGTTTATATATCTTTTTATGATTTTTAAAAAGATCCCCTTCAAACTCCCCACAAAAACAATCATTATTCTTCTTGTTGCGGGGTTGGTTATTGCATTGCATTGGTATACTTTTTTTAAAGCCATAAAGGTTTCTAATATTTCGGTAACCTTAGCTTGTATGTCAACTGGGGCCTTTTTTACATCATTATTAGAACCTATTTTTTTTAAAAGAAAGATTATTGGTTATGAAGTTTTCTTCGGATTAATAGTCGTTGTTGGTCTGTATTTGATTTTTCAGGTCGAAGGGCAATATGTATATGGAATTATTTTAGCATTAATATCGGCATTTTTATCGGCTTCATTTTCGATAATCAACGGGAAGTTTGCCCAAAAATACGATCCAACCGTTATCTCATTCTATGAAATAATTGGAGGCGTTTTATTCTTTTCTATATTTCTAATGTACGGACAAAGTTTTACTCCCGAATTTTTTAAACTTTCCATGAACGATTTCATTTGGCTTATGGTATTAAGTTCGGTTTGTACGGCTTATGCTTTTATAGCTTCGGTAGGGGTGATGAAGTATTTAAGTCCTTATACTGTGATGCTTACGATTAATTTAGAGCCTATATACGGAATCGTTTTGGCCTTACTTGTTTTTAATGATAAAGAGAAAATGAGTATGCAATTTTACATAGGAGCCTTTATAATTCTATCAACAGTAATTTTAAATGGAATACTGAAAAGCAAAAAGAAAATAATTCTAGAATAACTATTTGAAAATTAACTAACTAAAGTCAAAAAACAACAATATATCAAAATATACTTTCAAACTCAATTGAAAATTTTATCTTTGTTAATTCAATAATTGATTATAAAAAATATAAAAATCTTATGGAATATTTAGATTTTGAATTACCTATAAAAGAACTAGAAGACCAATTAGACAAATGTCAGGTCATTGGTCAGGAATCAGATGTAGACGTTACTGCTACCTGTGAACAAATTACTCAAAAATTAGAAGAAACTAAAAAAGAAATATACAAAAACCTTACTGCTTGGCAACGAGTACAATTGTCTCGTCATCCTAGTAGGCCTTATACTTTAGAGCATATTACCAATTTAACAAATGGTACATTTTTAGAATTGTTTGGAGACAGAAATTTTAAAGATGACAAAGCCATGATTGGTGGTTTGGGTAGAATAGGAGATCAATCGTTTATGATTATTGGTCAACAAAAAGGGATCAACACAAAAATGCGTCAATACCGTAATTTCGGAATGGCAAATCCTGAAGGTTACCGCAAAGCATTACGATTAATGAAAATGGCCGAAAAATTCGGAATACCTGTTTTAACTTTAGTTGATACACCGGGAGCCTATCCAGGTCTTGAAGCAGAAGAAAGAGGTCAAGGGGAAGCCATTGCTCGTAATATTCTAGAAATGATTCGTCTTAAAGTACCTATCATTACTGTTATTGTAGGTGAAGGTGCTTCAGGAGGAGCTTTAGGAATAGGTGTAGGTGATAAAGTATATATGATGGAAAATACATGGTATTCGGTAATTTCACCAGAATCATGTTCTTCAATCTTATGGAGAAGTTGGGAGTTTAAAGAACAAGCTGCCGAAGCTTTAAAGTTAACTTCATTCGATATGAAAAAACAAAATCTTATCGATGATATTATCCCAGAACCACTTGGAGGGGCACATTATGACAAGGCAACAGCATTCCAATCGGTTAAGGAATATGTTCTTAAAGGATTTAATGAATTGAAAGACTTATCAACAAAGGATTTAATCGCTCAAAGAATGGATAAATACAGTAAAATGGGCGAATTTAAAGAGTAAAATACTTACAAATAACATAAAAATCCGAAGCCTTACAGTTTCGGATTTTTTTATGGTTATTAACACATAATTAAACTTATCAACAGAAGTTATACACATTTTAATGATTGTTTTTACTTCTGTTTCATTAGAATTAAACCTACCTTCGCAGTATGGAAAATCTCAGAAACGTTAACCCCGTTAGAGTGGATAAAACTACAATTATAAATTTAGAAAAAGGGAAGTTACCCCCACAAGTGCTCGATTTAGAAGAGGCTGTGTTGGGTGCTATGATGATTGATAAAAAAGGAGTTGATGAGGTTATCGATATTTTACAGCCAGACGCTTTTTATAAAGACGGACATAAATATATTTTTGAAGCCATTGTTACATTATTTAATGATTCTCAACCTATTGACTTATTAACAGTTTCTGCCCAGTTGAAAAAAATGGCAAAACTGGATTTGGCAGGAGGAGATTTTTACTTAATTCAGCTTACGCAGAAAATATCTTCTTCGGCGCATATTGAATTTCACTCTCGAATCATTTTACAGAAATACATTCAACGAAGTCTAATCAAGATTTCTTCTGAAATTATTGAAGAATCGTATGATGAAACGACCGATGTTTTCGATTTACTTGACAAAGCCGAATCTAAATTATACGAAGTTACCCAAGGAAATATCAAACGTAGTTCCGAAACTGCCCAAAGTTTAGTAATTCAAGCTAAAAAACGTATTGAAGAAATTGCAGGAAAAGAAGGTTTAAGCGGAATTGCTACCGGTTTTGAAAAACTAGACAAAGTAACTTCGGGTTGGCAACCATCCGATTTGATTATTATTGCGGCACGTCCAGGTATGGGTAAAACGGCATTTGTATTGTCTATGGCACGAAATATTGCCATCAATTCAAATCAAGCTGTTGCTTTATTTTCACTGGAGATGTCTTCTGTTCAGTTAATTACCCGTTTGATTTCTTCAGAAACTAGTTTATCTTCCGAAAAATTAAGAACTGGTAAGCTAGAAAAACACGAATGGGAACAATTGAGTGTTAAAGTAAAAGATCTCGAAAAAGCGCCTTTATATATTGATGACACGCCTTCGCTTTCAATTTTCGATTTGCGTGCCAAAGCCAGAAGATTGAAATCGCAACACGATATTAAAATCATTATTGTCGATTACCTTCAGTTAATGACCGCTGGCGGAAGTGGTAAAGGACCTGGGAATCGTGAGCAAGAAATCTCAACCATTTCTAGAAACTTAAAAGCTTTAGCGAAAGAATTAGAAGTTCCTGTTATTGCACTTTCGCAATTATCGCGTGCCGTTGAAACCCGTGGAGCCAGTAAAAGACCATTACTTTCTGACCTTCGTGAATCGGGAGCTATTGAGCAGGATGCCGATATTGTATCGTTTATCTACCGTCCTGAATATTATAAAATTGATGAATGGGATGATGATGAACACACACCAACTCAAGGACAGGCCGAATTTATCATCGCAAAACACCGTAATGGTAGTTTAGAAAATGTGCGTTTGAAGTTTATTGGTCAGTTTGGTAAATTTGATAACTTAGATGATTTTGGTTCTGGTTACGATGATTTACCATCTAAAATGAATTTGGACGACAATCCGTTTATCACTAAAAATCTACCAAGTGCTAATGAAGCTTTCGGGAGTAATTTGAATAATTTTGACGACGATAGTGATGTTCCTTTTTAATAAATAAGCAAAAAAAAGCGGTAAATTAATTACCGCTTTTTTTTGCTTATTTATTAAATCATAATTAATTGATTATGATTTTTTTATTTGCTTTTTTACCCTCATTGTTTACTCCAGAAAGAATATAAATTCCACTAGGTAAGCCTTCAGTGTGTACTTTCGATTCTAACCCAGCTGCTACGTTAAACTTCTTTACTACCTGTCCTAATTGGTTAACAATGGAGAAGTTAAAATCATATTCTGATTTTATGTTAAAGTTATTTTTACTTGGGTTTGGATATAAAACGAATGAATTATTCAATTCAAATTGGTTTGTACTTAGAACTGCAGTACATCCGGAATTTATTGTACAAGCGCCTAAAGTTATTGTAACGCCATAATTTCCATCAACAGTTGGATTAAAACTTTGATTGGTTTCGCCTGGAACTGGTGCGTTAGCATTGTTACAGTCAAACCATTGGTAAGCCGCGCCAGCTTGATCTGCAGTTGCTAAGCCGCCTGCTACACTAACTGTATTGATGGGGATTGGATCTACAGTAACTGTTGCAGTTTGTACATCCTTAACTCCATTTACATCATAGGATGTAACGGTATAGGTAGTTGTTTCAGAAGCAGTTAAATTAGTGTTTGTTAATGTACCAGATATAGGGAATGGAGTTGCTCCAGATGCAGGATCACCAGCAGTTGTTGTTCCTGTTATGTTAGTTGTATTATTTCTAGTCCAAAAACCATAAGTACCTTTATGGTAAAGAACATTTCCATAAAAGCCTCTTACGACATTATCAGTAGTAAATAAACCAGTTCCTCTTACTCTATGTGTAACGGTCATGTCTGCATTTGCAATTGGTAGTCCAGTTGTACCTGAAGTTCTGTATCCAAGTTTGAATCCGCCTGTAGCTGTGGTGGCAACAATATAAATTCCAGTTGATGCTCCAGGCGCTAAAGTAAATCCATTATCATTTAATTCACTATCAAATGACCATCCGCTGTTCATAGCAGTCGGAGCAAAAGTAACATTAAAGTTTCCTAAATTTGTCCAATTAGCTGCAGTCGTATAGTTCCCTACAGCAGTGATTGCTGTTGTTGTTTTGTAAATGGTAAAGGGAACAACGGTGTTTGTTGCAGTGCCTACAAATGTATACATTACTAGCGTAAACCCACTTACTCTTAATGGTGTAGCTCCTGAGTTTAAAATATCAAAATAAATTCCATTATTTGGAACATCAATACCTGTTCCAGCACCCCCAGTCAAACAATCAAGTAAAACTGAATCCGAAATTGCCGGGGTACTTGCTGTAATATTTGTAATTGCGCTTCCTGTGCATATTGTTTGTGAAGCAGGAGTTATCGATGGAGCGAGCATACTATTAGCAATTCTACCTGCGGCATAATTGTTGCTGTTAAGTAAATTAGCTTTTAAATGACCATTAGTCATTAATTTTCCGTCAATTTCTTTAATTTTGTTAGTATCTTGTGCAAAGATCAAATTGCTACAAGAAAACAAAATTAAAAATAATGTTTTTTGTAAGTAAATTTTTTTCATTTAGATGTGTGTTTTAGTTTGTTTCTCTCAAATTTAGTTAAAAATTACTGTGAATAAAAATTTTTTAATACTATTTTTTCTGTTAACTCTTTCCTCAAGAGCGAATTACGTTTTATTGCCCATGGATGAAACTTCTCAAAAAAATCATCTAAAAGCATACGGGATCACTTATTGGGCACTAGATAAACAATACAAAGCAAGTTGGTTGCTCAATTATCGTGGTGGTTCATTCTTATTGCCAGATGTGTCAGAAATTAAAAAAGAATGTCAAATTCGAGGTGTAAGTTTTGAAGTTCTTTCTGATGGTGAAGCCAATCAAATTTTAGAAGAAATCTCATCGCCTTCACAAAACATGGAAGTGGTTGTTCTTGAAAAAGCGCCTAAAGTAGCTGTTTATTCACCTAAAGGGAAACAACCTTGGGATGATGCTGTAACGATGGTTTTAACTTATGCCGAGATTCCATTTACCACAATTTATGACGAAGAAGTTTTAAGCGATCAACTATTATTATTCGACTGGTTGCATTTGCATCATGAAGATTTTACCGGTCAATACGGAAAATTCTATGCTAATTATCGCAACATGCCTTGGTATATTGAGCAAAAAAGAGAAGCCGAAGCTTTAGCTCAAAAGTTGGGTTATCCAAAAGTTTCGGTTGAAAAATTAGCTGTAACCAAAAAGATAAGAGATTTTGTTATAGGTGGCGGATTTATGTTTGCCATGTGTTCAGCAACAGATAGTTTTGATATTGCTTTGGCTGCCGAAGGAATTGATATTTGTGAAACGATGTTTGATGGTGACCCAAGTGAAGCCGATTACCAATCAAAAATTGATTATTCTAAATCATTTGCGTTTAAAGATTTTATTTTAGAAAGAAGACCCGAAAAATATGAGTTTTCTAATATAGATATGACCGAAAAAAGAGTAGTTCCATTCGAAAAAGATTATTTCACACTAATGGAATTTTCTGCAAAATGGGATGTTATTCCTAGTATGTTATGTCAAAACCATACTTCATTGGTAAAAGGTTTTATGGGGCAAACGACTTCGTTTGACAGAAATTTAATTAAATCGAGCGTTTTGGTTTTAGGTGAAAATCAAATCAATAGCGAAGCAAGATATATACATGGACAAAAAGGAAAAGGCTTTTTTACTTTTTACGGAGGACACGATCCGGAAGATTACCAACATAGAGTAGGTGATGAGCCAACTGTTTTAGATTTGCATCCCAATTCTCCTGGGTTTCGCCTGATTTTAAATAATATTTTATTTCCTGCAGCGAGAAAGAAAAAATTGAAAACGTAATTTTTGATTTCAAAAAAATTCAATTTGTCTAAAATGAATTACAACTCTATTTTACAAGAAATATACCAAGAAGCAAAAGCACTTCCCGTTATTGGAAATGTGGCAGTGACGATTCCGGAATTGGCTAAAGTTGATCCGAATAAATTTGGAATTCATTTGACAACAATTGAAGGTGAAGATTTTGGAATTGGAGACAGTAACGAAAAATTTTCCATTCAATCGGTATCAAAAGCGTTAACTGTAGCTTTGGCTTTTTCATTTTTGGACGAAAAAACATGGGAACGGGTAGGAGTAGAACCTTCGGGAAGTGCTTTTAATTCGTTGGTGCAATTGGAATACGAAAAAGGAATCCCAAGAAATCCATTTATCAACGCTGGTGCTTTAGTGATTGCTGATATTTTGATTTCACATTTGAAAAGCCCAAAACAAGATTTTTTAGATTTTATCCGAATCCTTTCTGGAAGCCCAACAATTGATTTTAATTTAAAAGTAGCACAATCGGAGAAAGAAACTGGTTTTAGAAATGCGGCGTTAGCTAATTTTTTGAAATCATTTGGTAATATTGAAAATGATGTAGAAACCGTTTTAGACTTCTATTTTCATCAGTGTTCTATTGAAATGACCTGTGAAGAACTCGCACATTCTTTTTTCTTTTTAGCAAACGAAGGAAAAACACAATCCGGAAAACAAATTCTAACCAAAAGCCAAGTCAAAAGATTGAACGCGTTAATGCAAACCTGTGGATTTTATGACGAATCGGGTGAATTTACCTATAAAGTAGGATTGCCTGGAAAGAGCGGAATTGGCGGTGGAATTGCAGCCTTATATCCTAAAAACTTCGTGGTAGCGACTTGGTCACCACGATTAAATGAAAAAGGAAACTCAGAATTAGGTATGTCTGCATTGGAATTACTGACTACAAAAACAGGTATGTCTGTTTTTTAAATTAAAAAACCAATCATTACGACTGGCTTTTTAATTCTAAAAGTAAAGGATAGTATCGTTCTTCGACTATTTTTAAATGCCATCGCTGGTGTCCGGGAATCATATACGCCATAGCTAAAACCGAATATTCGGTTCCATCATATCCTTGCCCTGATTTCAGTAGCATTTCAGGTGAGAAAGATTTGTATAGTGCAATAAAATTTTTGCGGACTAAGATAAGTTCTTCGAGTAAATCTTCAATGGTTCGCCTGTTTGCGTTAGCATTATCGGCATATGAATCTTCATCAAAAGCCAACATTCTTTGTGAATCACTTCTGGAAAAAGCCAACATTCTATAGTTTATAACTCTCTCTGTATCTATTAAATGTTGTAATAAATCCTTTGTGGTCCATTTACCCGGAGCATAAACGTTTTCACCTAAAGCTACCCATTTCTCAATAGGAAAATTTTCCAGTTCTTTTAAACTCGTTTCGAGCATTTCCATAAATGGAACATCTTCTGTTAAGTTGATGTAGCGATCAAAATATTCTGGCATTTTTGGGATGTCTGATTTTTTCATTACTGTTCGTTTTTTGATTTATTCTATTTTAGTTAATTCCATTTTCCAGTTCCATTCCCAAGTGTTTCCATTATCTAACGAAAAGGCTTGTGACCATTTAGGATGTTCAGGATTTGTAGCATCCCATTGATAGAGTACAAGAATTTCTTTTTCATTAAAAACATCATTTGCATAAAATTTACCAACACTATTTTCATAAGAACCTGTCACTGGATTTTCATCCATTTTGTTGCCGTTGGTGTCTATCCAATATATTTTCCAGAGTTTTGTTTCTTTGTTAAAAAGGCGAATTGCCATTCCTTCAAACGGAGTTCCGTTATGATTTGAATAAAAATTTTCTAGATTTCCGAAACCGTTGAATGTCTTTTTCATATGTAAATCGGATTCGAACTCTATCCATTCGTCACTATTGGTTAATCTCGATTTTAGCATTCGATTGTGAACTTTCCATTTGCCTTGTAAAAAATCGAAATCATTTTCTGAAGAAGTGGACGATGGTTTAATGTCTAAAGTTTTCATTTTTTTGGTTTGTGTTAGTTCCATTTTTTTGTTATTGATGATTTTTAATTAGAATTGATTAATCGACTTAACTGTCTTTCACTTTGTAATCCTACATGTGAAGCTATTTCTATTCTTGTCAAGTCAGGATTTTTGAGAAATTCTTTTATTTTTTCTTTTCGAATGATGGTGATATAATCATTTACTGTAATTTCAGTTTCTTTTTTAAATATTCGGGTGAAATTACGTTCACTCATGCAGGCAATTTCTGCCAATTCATTCAGATTTGTTTTTTGATTGATGTTTTCTATAATCCAATCTTGGGCTTTATGAATTCCAGAATGGATATGGTTTCTAAAACTCAGTAATTCGCTTTCTTGTTTCTGATGTCCATTTCTTCTGTTGTAAACCACTAATTCTCTGGCGACAAGATGGGCAAAATGGCTTCCTTTGAGTTCTTCAATAATGTGTAAGGTGATGTCGATGCCCGAAGCAATTCCGGCACTGGTATAAATGCCGTCCTGTTGGGTGAACAAAATATTATCCATTACTTTCGTTTGTGGATATAATTCTTGTAATTGTTGGGTTCTTTTAAAATGTGTGGTACACGGCATGTTGTTTAATAAGCCACATTCAGCCAAAACAAAAGCTCCAGCACAAATGCTGACTAATTTAACTCCAAGGTTATAATTGGTTATTATCCAATGCAATAAGTCAGTGTGCTTTTTAAACTCATCTGAGATGAGATAACTCGCATTTGATCCCGGAATAATTAAAAAATCACCTGCATTGAATTGTACTTCTGAAAAGTGTTTCAGATTGGCTATTGGTAGTCCTGCTGTGGTTATCACTTTATTTTCGAGACAGCAATATTCTATTTCGAAATCGGCACCAAAATCGATTGCTTCCAGAATGGCTTGGTCAGGTCCAGCCAAATCCATCAAGTGTATTTGCGGTAAAACTAGAAATACAAATTTTACTTTCATCTGCCTGTTTATTAAGTTATAGGGCAAATATAGTTACTTAATTTGTTGTTGATTGGTCAATAAAAAGACATTTTCAGCCAAATAAAAAAGCCAATCAGTTACGATTGGCTTTTATTTATATGTTTTTTAGATTATTTATTATTCTCTATTACATAATCCAAGACTTTTTTCATTAAGTGTACTCGGTCTTTGCCTAAAACATTGTGTTTGTGCATTGGGTAAGGGAAAAAGTCGACTTGTTTTTGCGCTTCTACGAATTTCTTAACCAAAGCCAAATTGTGTTGCATTACTACAACGTCGTCGCTTGTTCCGTGAATTAGAAGTAATTTTCCTTTTAAATCGTTCACGTAATTTAAAGTACTGGCTTCATCAAAACCTTTTTGATTTTCTGTTGGTGTGTCCATGTAACGCTCACCATACATAATTTCATACCATTTCCAATCGGTTACTGGTCCGCCTGCAACACCTACTTTGAAGGTATCTGGTTTGCGCAACATCAATGAAGTAGTCATAAAACCTCCAAAACTCCAACCATGAACTGCCAAACGATTCGCATCAACATATGGTAATGATTTTAAATAATCGACACCTTTTAATTGGTCGTCCATTTCATTAACACCCAATCTTCCGTGTATTACGCTTTCGAATGCAAATCCACGATTGTCAGAACCACGGTTGTCTACCGTAAATACTAAATATCCTTGTTCAGCCATCCAATACATCCAAAGATTAGCACCATCTAAATACGAATTGGTAATCATTTGGGCGTGTGGCCCTCCATAAACGTAAACTAAAACAGGGTATTTTTTATTAGGGTCAAAATTACTAGGTTTGATTAATCGGGTAAATAAATCGGTTGTTCCGTCAGCTGATTTGATGGTTTTTACTTCAGAAGTTCCTATTTCATAACCTTCGTATTTGTTTTTACTTTCTAAAAGTGTTTTCGCTGTTAGTTTTTTGTCATACAATAACGATTTTGAAGGCGTGTTGTGATTTGAATATTCATCAAAAAACCAATTACCATCAGTACTTACTACTACAGTGTGAACACCAGCATCTTTTGTAATTAAAGTTTGTTTTCCTTTCAAGTCTACTTTGTAGACTAACATATTTGTGCCATTTTCACCTGTTGCTTTGAAATAAATTTCAGTTCCAGCTGTATTTGAACCAATAATTTCTCTTACTGGGAATTTATTGTTCGTTAATTGTTTGATTAATTTTCCTTCAATAGAGTAGTAGTAAAGATTGTTGAATCCATTTTTTTCAGAAATCCAGACAAAATTATTTGATTTATTGCTTGGGAAAAATGCTGGATGTTCTGGCTCAACCCATTTTGAACTTTTCTCATTTAAAATGGTTCTCACAAAATTACCAGTTACAGCATCGTATACGTTTAATGACATGTCATTTTGCCCACGATTTAATTCAGCAATTAAAACATATTTTTCGTCTGGTGACCAAGAAATATTCGTTAAATAATCGTCTTGTTGCCCTTTTGGAGAAATAAAGAAAGTAATATTTGTTGCTAGATTGTAAATTCCAAGTCTTGGGTTTTCAGATTTTTGTCCAATCATAGGATATTTAATACTGACTAATTTCCCAGGAGTTTCAGTAATGTCTAATAATGGATAATCAGCGACTTGAATTTGGTCATTTTGATAAAAAGCTAAAAAGTTTGATTTTGGAGACCAAAAGATACCGCCATCAATACCAAATTCATTTCTTGAAACCGATTGACCAGAAACAATTGCTTCATTTGCAATATTCGTTACGGCAATTTTTTCTTTGTTTTTATTCAAGATGTACAGATTGTTCTTTTCTGTAAAAGCTAGATTTTGTTTTGCAGCATCAAAAGTTTGATTTTCGGCAGTTGCTGGAGCTTCTTGAATAGTTGCTCCTGATTTGGTCGCCAAAGTATAAGTGAAATATTTCCCTTCTTCAGATACTAAAACGGTATTTGTATCAATCCATTCTAAACCAAAAAAGGTTTTTAATTTTGTTCCTAAAGCCGAATTGATTTCTGCTAAAGTTACTAATTCAGTTGCTTTGTTATCCGTTGTGTTGGCTGAAACCATCTTAGTCCAATTGTCTGTGTAGTACACATATTTATTGGTGTTAGGAATCCATTGGAATCCAACTAATTTATCGGCTCTAAATTGTCTGTTTTGTTGTAAAACTGATTCGTCTAACGTGATTTTTTTATTTTGCGCTGAGGCGAAAGTTGTAATAAAGATACTTAATACAAGTAGTAGCTTTTTGCTCATAATATAGTTTTTTTTGAATGCGTAAATGTATAAAAAAAGGATAATGTTTTTAGATTTTTAGTGTCTATTAACATTATCCTTATATGGTATTGAAGTTAAAAATTAAACTATTCCACCTTCGTTTTCTTTGTCTAAGTATTCTTGAACTGTTTCAATAGCATTCGTAATTACATCGCTTAATGCTGTTATAAATGTTCCTTCTTCAGCACAATTGATGGCGTGTTTTAAGGCCTCTACTTCTTTAGTGATAATTTCGTGAGTTACGTTTCTACCACTTTTTTCAATTCCTTCTAGAATTAAGTTGTTTATTTCTTCTTCGGTTCTGCCACGTAAATGTTTTTCCTGACGAATAATGATATGATCAAACATACGTCCTGCAATCATGGCACATTCCTTAATGTCTTCATCACGACGATCTCCAACACCTGCGATAATTCCTATTTTCTTAGTGGCTTGAACGCTACTTAAATATTCTTCAACACCACGATATCCAGCAGGATTATGGGCAAAGTCAATTAAAACTTTGAATTTTTTGAATTCGAAAATATTCATTCTTCCAGGCGTTTGTGCCGCGCTTGGAATAAAGGTCTGCAATGACAAACTGATATCTTCCGTTTTGAACCCCCATAAATAACTCGCTAAAGTGGCAGCAAGCACATTGGCAATCATGAATTTTGCCTTTCCTCCTAGGGTTAGTGGAACATGAGTTGCTCTTTCGATACGGATTTTCCATTCACCTTTTTTAACGGTGATAAATCCATTTTCGTAAACGGCTACTATTTTGCCTTCTTTGCTTAATTTTTTAACGAGTGGACTTTCTTCATCCATACTGAAGTAAGCCACATTGCAATTTAAATCGTTGGCAATCTTCATGCAATATTCATCATCAGCATTTAAAATGGCCCAACCGTCTTTTTTGACACTGCGAACTACAACACTTTTTACTCTAGCTAAATCGTCTAAAGTATGAATGTCGCTCAAACCCAAATGGTCTTCCTGAATGTTAGTAATTACAGCAATGTCACAACGACTGAATCCTAAACCAGAACGAAGAATTCCACCACGAGCAGTTTCTAATACGGCAAATTCTACGGTTGGATCTTTTAAAATGTATTCAGCAGAAATAGGTCCGGTAGTATCGCCTTTTTCCATCATATGATTTTGAATGTAAATTCCATCTGATGTGGTGAAGCCTACTTTGTATCCATTATTTTTTACAATATGTGCTAACAATCGGGTAGTAGTGGTTTTTCCATTGGTTCCAGTCACAGCAATAATTGGAATACGACTTGGTTTTCCTAAAGGATACAACATATCAATCACTGGTGAAGCGACATTTCTTGGCAAACCTTCAGAAGGAGCTAAGTGCATACGGAAACCCGGAGCAGCATTGACTTCTAAGATACAACCACCATTTTCTTTAAGAGGTTGCGTTAGGTTTTCGGCCATAATATCGACACCACAAACGTCTAATCCGATCACTCTTGAAATTCTTTCGGCAAGGAAAATATTTTCAGGATGCATCATGTCGGTTACATCAACTGAAGTCCCACCAGTACTTAAATTGGCTGTTGATTTTAAATAAACGATTTCTCCCGTTTTAACAACAGTATCTAAAGTATATTGTAATTTTTCTAATAAGTCTAAAGTGTCTCTGTCGACAGTGATTTCTGTCAGTACGTTTTCGTGACCGTAGCCACGACGTGGATCTAAATTGGTTGTGTCTATTAATTGTTGGATAGTGTCTTTTCCGTTTCCAACGACATGAGCAGGAACACGTTTTGCCGCCGCAACTAATTTGTTGTCAATGACTAAAACTCTAAAATCAAATCCAGTAATGAATTTTTCTACAATGACACGACGGCTGTATTCTTTGGCGAAAGCCAATCCAGCTTTAGCATCTTCCAAATTGGTCACGTTAATGGAAGCTCCTTTTCCGTGATTTCCGTCTAAGGGTTTGATAACAATTGGGTAGCCAATTTTTTTGATGCAGGCTTCTAAATCATCATCGTCTACACAAATACTTCCGCTGGCTACAGGAATCGAAGCATTGTCAAGCATTCTTTTGGTTTCTTCTTTATTACAAGCAATATCCACAGCAATGTTGCTGGTTTTACAAGTAATAGTCGCTTGAAAACGCATTTGGTTGACACCATATCCTAATTGTACTAACGAATTGGTTCCCAGACGAATCCATGGGATATCTCTGGCTACGGCTTCTTCTACAATACTTCCGGTGGAAGGACCCAAACGAACGCGTTCGCGAATTTCACGCATTTTTTGAATATCAGCTTCTAGATTGTATTCTGTTCCGTCAATTAAGGATTGTGCAATGTTCACTGCTGATTCAGCGGCAAACATTCCTACGTTTTCTTCAGTATAACTGAATACGACATTATAAGTACCTGGTGTTTTGGTTTCACGGGTTCTTCCGAAACCGGTTTCCATTCCAGCAAGCGATTGTATTTCGAGTGCAATGTGTTCTATAACATGTCCCATCCAAGTACCGCGTTCTACACGCATAAAGAAACCTCCTCGGCAACCTTCAGAACAACGGTGTTCTATCATAGTAGGGAACATGGCTTCAATTCGCTCGCGGAAACCTTCTATTTTGTTGGTTGGAAATTCTTCCATTTCTTCCAAGTCCAAACGCATTTGGATGAGTTTCTTTCGTTGAACACTCCAAATATTAGGTCCTCGAAGCGCTTGTACTTTTAATATTTTCATTTTGAATAAACGTTTTGTAATGATTTTGTTAAAAATAGGAAATATTTATATTACAGCTGTGTTTTTTGTATTTTAAATAATGAAAATTATTGCTTTTGATTGGTTTTCAGTTTTTTGAACAACGATTAAAAAAGGCCTTCAGTTTTTGTTTAGCCCTGATGGTAGTAAAAATCCTTCAAACCTAGATGTAATCAGGGTTGAAGATTGAAACGGACAGCAGGAAAATGGTTTAAAAAGCGCCAAATGTATTGCTCAAAAAAAGCCATATTTGATTTGCATTATTTAAAGTTTTGGTTATTTTTACCAAATGAATATACAAGGAAAATTAATTATAATTGGTGGTGCGGTTGATAAAGGGAGTTTTACAGAAACCGAATTAGATAAGAATGCAAATCAGAATTTGAACTTCTTTGAGGAAGGTATTTTAAAGAGAGTTTTGATTGAATCTAAGAATAAAGAGAATTCAAGAATTGAAGTCATTACTACAGCTTCAAAGATTCCAAGAGAAATAGGTCCTGAATATGTGAAAGCATTAAATTATTTAGGAGCGCAAAATGTAGATATTTTGCATATTGAAAAACGCGAACAAGCCATTGATCCAGAAGTTTTAGAAAGATTGAAAGCCGCTGATGTGGTGATGTTTACGGGTGGTGATCAGTTAAGATTGACATCAATTCTAGGCGGAACAGCTTTTCATGATATTTTATTGGACAAATACCGTAATGAAGATTTTGTATATGCAGGAACTTCGGCAGGTGCTGCGGCAGCTTCGAATAATATGATTTATCAAGGAAGTAGCTCTGAAGCCTTATTAAAAGGAGAAGTTAAAATCACTTCTGGTTTAGGATTAATTGATGACGTGATTATTGATACGCATTTTGTGCAACGTGGCAGAATTGGACGTTTGTTTCAGGCTGTTGTTGGGAATCCAAAAACGTTAGGCATTGGACTAGGAGAAGATACTGGTTTGTTGATTACGAATAACACCAAAATGGAAGCAATAGGTTCTGGACTGGTAATTTTAGTTGATGGCCGACAAATAAAGGACACGAATTTAACTGAAGTAGAATTAGGTCAGCCTATTTCTATTAATAATTTGATTACCCATGTGATGAGT
The DNA here is from genome assembly GCA_030153045.1 of Flavobacterium sp. Lineage (GTDB taxonomy): Bacteria > Bacteroidota > Bacteroidia > Flavobacteriales > Flavobacteriaceae > Flavobacterium. Next base: position 8,033 of record JASLID010000017.1, on the reverse strand, counting down.
AAGTACGATACATTTGATTTATCAACTTATAAAATGAATATTCAATCTTCACAATACGTACAATGAGAGTAATAATTCACGGCGGTTTTTTCTCGGAATCATCTACTAATAACGAAACGAAAGTAGCCAAGCAAAACGCTTTAGAGCGAATTGTCAAAGATTCGTATGCCTTTTTGAAAACACATTCGGCGGTGGAAACCGTAGTTTATGCCGTTTCGCTTTTGGAAGATGACGAATTGTTTAACGCTGGAATAGGTTCTCAAATACAAAGCGACGGAAAAATACGCATGAGCGCTTCATTGATGGATGGCGAAAGTCAAAAAATGAGTGGAGTGATTAATATTGAAGAAGTCAAAAACCCTATTCAAGTAGCACAAGTTTTAATGAGTGTTGATGATCGAGTTTTGGGTGGAAGTGGAGCAACTACCTTTGCTAGACAACATGGCTTTGAAAAATTCTCAACTGAAATTCCACAACGAAGAGCAGAATATGAAGCCAAATTGGTATCAACCGGAACCGGAACGGTAGGTTGTGTGGCATTGGATAGCGATGGAAAGATTGCTGTAGCTACTTCAACCGGTGGAAAAGGATTTGAAATTCCAGGGCGTATTTCTGATTCGGCTACCGTAGCAGGAAATTATGCAAATGAATTTTGTGGTGTAAGTTTAACTGGGGTCGGAGAAGATATTGTGAGTAATGCTACTGCTGCAAAAATTGTGACTCGTGTAACGGATGGTTTTTCGTTAGAAGAAGCTTTCACAAAAACATTCAAGGAATTAAAACCATATGATGGTTTTGCTGGAGCCATTGCCATTGACAGTAAAGGAAATATGTACCACCAAGATTCGCATCCTAGTATGGTTTTTGCGAGTTTTGACGGTGTAGCCTTTGAAGTTTTCGATTAGGTTTAAAAACCAATAGATATAAAAAAAGGTTGTTCAAATTAATGAACAACCTTTTTTGTTTGTGGAAAATATGATTAGTAATTAAAAATTTCTTCTAATGTGATTTCTTCAATGGCACCTAATTTCTTTAATGCTTCAAAGTCTAAGCTTTCTTTTTTACCAATAATAGCCGTATTGTATTTTTTGGTTTTTACTTCTTTGTTGAAAAAGTCTGCAGTTTTGTCTAACGTTAGATTTTGGATGTCTTTGTAAACATCTTTACGGACATCATAATCGAAACCTAATTTCTTTAAATTTAATTGGTTGAAGAAAATATTCGTCTTGATAATTCTACTCGAAGCAATTTGTTTTAAGCTTGATTCTTTAGCGTTATTAAACTGTTTTTCAATTTTAGGCATATCGTTTAATAATACTGAAATCGCGTCAACGGCTTGTGGTAACTTATTGGCTTGTGTTCCAATAGAAACTTGCATGTAGTCGTTTAGATTTTTTTCAGTAGGCATTCTATATGTTGCATTTGCAGAATAAGCCAATGATTTTGATTCTCTGATTTCTTGAAAAACAATCGATGATAATCCTGATCCAAAGTAATCATTGAATACTTTAACCGTCCCTGAGATACTTGGATTGTATTTTTCACCTTTAGCGATTTGAGTCATTTCAGCTTGAACCATATCATAGTTAGCAAAATAAACTTTGTCTGTCGTTTCCGGTTCCGGATATATTTTTGGATTTGGAATCGCCTTATTGGCTTCTAAATTGTGGTTCTTTTCTAAAGCATTAACTATGTTGTTTAAATTGCTTCCGTAGAAGAAAATTTGATGCTCATAATTATTTAGGTCTTTTATGATATTTGTCAGTTCAGTAACATTCATTTCTTTCAATTCCTTTTCAGAAATAATATCTCTAAAGCGAGAATCTTTACCATACTTGGCATAGTTTACTAATGCACTTATGATGTTTTCTTTACGTTTTTTTGCGTTTGCTCTAGTATTTAAAATAGTAGCAACTCGAGTATTATAAACTTCTTGATCTGGCTTTACATTGTTTAATAGGTTTTCTAATAGTTCAACTCCTTTTGGAAGGTTGCTTTCTAACCCAGTAAGTGAAATGTAGCTTAGGTCATTTCCAGCATTAACATTGAATGATACACCCAGTTTGTAGAATTCTTTTTTAACATCTTCAGGACTTAATTTGTCAGTTCCTAAATAGTCCAACATTCCAATAGCTAATGACAATTTTTTATTGTGATCAGAACCCATATTAAAGATGTAATATAAGTTGGCAATGGTATTCGTATTATTTTTAACGAAACTTACAGTTGTATTTTTTACTTTCTTACTTTGAATTTCTTTTTTGAAATTTACAAAAACAGGAGCCAAATCAGTTGTTTTTAAAGTAACGAAGTTTCTGTAAAATTCAGATTGTGCATCTCTGTTTAACTGAATAGGAGTAATGCCTGGATTTGATACACGAACTAATTTATCGTTAACACCTTTTCTTTTATACACAATTACATAATTGTCTTTATAGAAATCATTGGCGAATTGTACCACATCAGCTTTTGTGATTTTCGACAATTCATTAATTTCTGATAAAATTTCATTCCAGCTTCTGCCTTCAATAAACGATCTGTATAATGAAATTGCTAAACCATCACCAGATTCGAAAGCTTTCATTCGATCTAATTTCATGTTATTGATTACCGCTTGGATCATCCATTCGTCAAAATTTCCTTTTTTGATTTTATCTACTTCAGAAAGAAGTAAGCTTTCTCCTTCTTCTAAGGTTTGTCCTTCTTTAACTGCTATAGATAGAGCGCTATAACCATAATCATTAAAAGCTGAAGAAAATGCACCAGCACTTAAAGCCAATTGTTTCTGATTAATATCGATATCTATTAATCCAACATCACCCGAATTAGATAATATACTTGAAGTGATATCAGCAAGTAAAGCTTCTTTTGTTCCAGCTCCCGATGTTCTCCAAGCCATTGTTAATCTTTCGGCTGTGGCACTTTTCACTTCTCTTTTTACAATGGATGTCATGGGTTGCTCGACGGCCATTTTTTTCATTGGTAGTTCTTTGTAATTGAACGTGCCAAAATATTGATCTACCATTTTAATGGTTTTGTCAAAATCTAAATCACCAACTAAAACCACTGCCATATTATTTGGAACATAATAGGTGTTGAAATAATTATGAATGGCAACCATGGAAGGATTTTTTAAATGCTCCGATTTTCCAATTGTAGTTTGTTGACCATATGGCGTAATAGGGAACAATGCGTTTAGTAAAGCATAATTTACCAAACGGCCATCATTGTCTTGAGCTCTATTGAACTCTTCGTATACAGCTTCCAATTCGGTATGGAAGAGACGTAAAACCAATTCAGAAAAACGTTCTTTTTCAATTACCATCCATTTTTCAAGCTCGTTGGCTGGAATGTTGTTTTTGTAAACTGTTTCGTTTAATGAAGTATGTGCGTTAGTTCCTTTGGCACCTAATGACGAAATTAATTTATCATATTCATTGGCAACCGAATATTTAGAAGCTTCTTGTGAGACTTCATCTATACGTTTGTAAATGGCTTTCTTCTTTTCAAGATCGGTTTCTGCTTTGTGTTGTTCGTATAAGTCAGAAATTTGTTCGATTAGTTTTTTTTCAGTAGCCCAGTTTTGGGTTCCAATTTTGCTGGTTCCTTTAAAAACCATATGTTCAAGGTAGTGGGCCAGACCAGTATTGTCAGCAGGATCGTTGTTAGAGCCAGTTCTTACTGGAATATATGTTTGAATTCTAGGTTCGTCAGTATTTTGTGCCAAATAAACTTTTAAGCCATTCTTTAAAGTATAAACTCTTACTCCGGTTTTGTCATTTTTTACAGTTTCATATGCATAACCTTGTGCATCTTTCTTTTTCTCTGTAGAAAAGGATTGCGCATTAACTGTTGTTATTCCAAGGGCTAAACATGAACTCATTAATAAATTTTTCATTTGTTTGTATAGTTTGACCAAAAATAGTGAAACGATTATAGTAGTCTTTTAAAAATTTGTTAAAGTGATGTTGTTAGTTTCTGTTTATGCCATAAAAAAACCCACTCTTTCGAATGGGTTTATTTTATAGTAAGTAATATAAATTTATGTTGATAAAACGTTTATTTTACTTTGTTAAGTACAGCTTTGAAAGCCTCTGGGTGATTCATAGCTAAATCTGCAAGAACTTTACGGTTCAATTCGATGTTGTTAGCTTTTACTTTCCCCATAAATTGAGAATAAGACATTCCTTCCAATCTAGCTCCAGCGTTAATACGTTGAATCCATAAAGCACGGAAATTTCTTTTATTCACTTTTCTATCACGGTAAGCGTAGCACATTGCTTTCTCAACCGCGTTTTTCGCAACTGTCCAAACGTTTTTACGACGACCAAAGAAACCTTTGGCTTGCTTCATTATCTTTTTTCTTCTTGCTCTTTTAGCAACTGAATTTACTGATCTTGGCATAATTTTTACATTTTTTTTGTAGCAGGCGGTTCGAATTTAATCAAGAACACTTATTGGCCATACTCCAAGGTTATTTAAATTGTTTTAAACCTAAAGAATAATCTTTTAGTTTTTCGGCTTAAAGCATACTGCCTAAAGCCTAAAGCTTTTTTTAGATAATTCTTAATTGTTGTTTGATGCTTTTCTCATCTGTTTTGTGAACCAAAGTTGAGTGAGTTAAAGCTAATTTACGCTTCTTAGACTTTTTAGTCAAGATGTGGCTTTTGAAAGCGTGTTTTCTTTTAATTTTTCCAGAGCCAGTCACTTTAAAGCGTTTCTTAGCACTAGATTTGGTTTTCATTTTAGGCATTTTTCCTAGATTTTTTATTTATTCTTACTTACTATCTTTTTAGCTTTAGGCTTTAGACTTTAGGCTTTAGGCAATGTGTAAATTGGTTTACTTTGCTTATGGCTTATAGCTTATGGCTTATAGCATAAATTATTTTTTCTTCTTCGGAGCAATAAACATAATCATTCTTTTTCCTTCAAGAACTGGCATAGCTTCCACTTTACCGTATTCTTCAAGATCAGTAGCTAATCTTAACAATAAGATTTGACCTTGATCTTTATAGATAATCGAACGACCTTTAAAGAATACAAATGCTTTTAATTTTGAACCTTCCTTAAGGAATTTTTCAGCATTCTTTCTTTTAAACTCGTAATCATGCTCATCAGTTTGAGGACCAAAACGAATTTCTTTCACTACAATTTGAGTAGATTTAGCTTTAAGTTCCTTTTCACGTTTCTTTTGCATGTACACAAACTTTTTATAGTCCATGATTTTACATACAGGCGGTTCTGCGTTTGGAGAAATTTCTACTAAATCGAGTTCTAACTGATCGGCTAGTTTCATAGCTTCAGAAGTTTTGATCACTCCTGGCTCTACATTATCTCCTACAAGACGTACTTCAGGAACACGAATAAAATTATTTATTCTATGTTCATCTTTTTTTTCTACTCGAGGCTGGTAACCTCTGTTGTTTCTAATTGCTATGGCTCTTATTTTTTAATTAAACTTCAAATGTTTTTAGCGTTTTGCCTATTTCTTCGTTGACAATCTTAGCGAATTCTTCGATTGAAACGGTGATATTCCCTTTTCCTTCCTGTCCATGACGACGGATTGAAATCGTATTATTCTTCTCTTCTTCCTCGCCTACAATCAACATAAACGGGGTTTTTTGCATTTCTGCATCTCTAATTTTTCTTCCAATCGACTCATTTCTGTTGTCAATTAGGGCGCGAATTTCGTGATTTTCTAGCAGATTTAAAACTTTTTTAGCATAAATTTCATATTTCTCGCTCAAACACAAGATTGTAGCCTGTTCCGGCATCAGCCAAAGTGGGAAATTTCCTGCCGTGTGTTCCAATAAAATTGCAATGAATCTTTCCATTGAACCAAAAGGTGCTCTGTGAATCATTACTGGTCTATGTAGTTCATTATCAGAACCTTTGTATGTTAGGTCAAAGCGCTCAGGTAGGTTATAATCAACTTGAATTGTTCCTAACTGCCAGCTTCTTCCTAAAGCATCTTTTACCATGAAATCCAGTTTCGGACCATAAAAAGCTGCCTCTCCATATTCAATTACAGTATTTAGGTTTTTATCACGAGCAGCATTAATAATTGCATTTTCTGCTTTTTCCCAATTTTCGTCGCTACCTATATATTTATCTCTATTTTCCTGATCACGCAATGAAATTTGAGCGGTAAAGTTTTCAAATCCTAAAGAGCTGAAAACATACAATACTAAATCAATTACTTTCTTAAACTCAGAATCCAATTGGTCTGGTGTACAGAAAATATGCGCGTCATCTTGAGTAAACCCACGTACACGAGTCAATCCATGTAATTCACCTGATTGTTCGTAACGGTAGACCGTTCCAAATTCAGCATAACGCTTCGGTAAATCCTTATATGACCAAGGTTTTGTATTGTAAATCTCACAGTGGTGAGGGCAGTTCATAGGTTTCAATAAAAACTCTTCGCCTTCTGCTGGCGTATGAATCGGTTGGAAACTATCCGCTCCGTATTTTGCATAATGTCCAGAAGTCACATATAGTTCTTTCTGACCAATATGAGGAGTCACTACTTGCTCGTATCCTGCTTTCTTTTGTGCTTTTTTCAAGAACTGCTCTAATCTGTCACGTAAAGCAGCTCCTTTCGGCAGCCATAAAGGCAAACCTTGGCCTACTTTTTGAGAGAATGCGAATAAATCCAATTCTTTACCTAATTTTCTATGATCACGACGTTTTGCTTCTTCAAGCAATTCAAGGTAGTCAGTCAAGTCTTTTTGTTTTGGGAACGAAATACCATAAACACGAGTCAACTGCTTGTTCTTTTCATCACCACGCCAGTAAGCACCAGCAACACTCATGATTTTCATGGCTTTGATGATTCCAGTGTTAGGGATATGTCCACCACGACATAAATCAAAAAAATTAGCATGATCACAAAAAGTAATCGTGCCATCTTCTAAGTTAGAAATTAGTTCTGTTTTGTATTCGTTATTCTTATATACTTCCAAAGCTTCCGCTTTAGAAACCGAACGCATTTTAAATTCGTGCTTTTCTCTTGAAATTTCAAGGACTCGATCTTCAATTTTTTTGAAATCAGCATCAGTGATTTTATGATCACCAAAATCAACATCATAATAGAAACCATTGTCTATCGCTGGTCCAAGAGTTAATTTAATTCCAGAGTATAATTCTTCCAATGCTTGCGCCATGACGTGCGAAGTCGAATGCCAAAACGCTTTTTTACCGTCTTTATCATTCCAGGTAAATAATATAAGAGAACCATCGGTGGTCAATTCCGTTGCGGTTTCAACCGTTGTACCATTAAAGGAAGCCGAAATCACGTTTCTAGCCAATCCTTCACTTATACTTTTTGCAACATCCATAGGAGTAATGCCATTCGCAAACTCCTTAACCGAACCATCTGGTAATGTAATCTTAATCATTATTGTAAATTTATGAACCGCAAATATAGACGATTCGCAAAACACATACAATATATATAAGGTATGTTTTTTAATTTTTCATTTTAGCGTGTCCCTCCGCTGCGCTACGGGTCGGGCTATCCGCTACAAGTCCTCGTCTAGTTCCGCTACCGCTTCACTATCCTGTGGGCTTTCCGCTGCTATCCCTCACGCGGTCGTGTCTTATATATATAGGTAGGATATCTATGTTAGTCATTGTTAAGAAGTACTTTCGAAGTCAGAGGAGAAGCAATCTTACTCCTATAGTATACGATCCACTTCTTTTTCTCGGGCCAAAAATCTGTTTTATCTGTCTAATCTGCGTGCCCAAACCCCAATTCGCGGTATTTACTACCGTATTCTGCGCTCCACACCTATATTATATGGTTCAAAAGAGCCCTCTCAATAGACAAAATCTCCCTCTACTATATATAGTATAGTCATACAAAACCTGAATTTCCCCACTGGCTCTAAAGTCCTTCAAAAAACTTTCATATGTAACATTCATGTTTTCAGTATACTTAAAAAAAAGATTAAAAAAAGATGACTAAAAGGTTAGGAAAAGTAAAAAGAAGTGTTACTTTTGCACCCGCATTGACAGACAAGTTCATTACA
>JASLID010000138.1 GCA_030153045.1 Flavobacterium sp. | reverse complement strand
CTCGACCTACCGGACGCGATGCTTCGCCGCCGCCGACGCGCCCGGTCTGCCGGACTTCCCAGCGGTGCGCGGCGCCGTCAACCCCGACCTACTCCGCGAGGCTGTTGCGCGGGTCGCCCCAGCCATCTCGGATGACCCGCTGTTCAAGCTCGTGCAAGGAGTCCGCATCGAGGCCGACGAGAACTCGCTGACCTTGATCGCCTCCGACCGTTTCCGCGTCCACGTCACCACGGTTCCTTGGAGCGCGGATGGGTCGTTCGCGCTGACGGTGATCGGCGGGTCGCTGGTCGCGGCCGTCAAGGGAATGAGGGAAGACGTCGAGGTAGCCGTCTCGTCCAGCCTCTTCGGTCTCAACGATGGGCGACGACGGTGGACCGCGCGTCTCCTCGACCAGCCGTTCGCGCAGTGGCAGCGGGTCCTTTCGAGCGCGACCGACAGGTGCGTCGACTCCGTGAGGGTCGAGCGCGTCGACCTTCTCGCCGCCGTCAAGTCGGTCGGGTCGATGACCGAAGAAGGGCGGCCGGTGTTGCTCGAGTTCGCGGATGGCGAACTCAAGGTGAGCATCCCTGAGCAGGAGCGCGGAGAGGGGTCGGAGGTCCTCGACGCCGAGGGGTCGTCACCCTTCTCGCTGGCGACCAATCCACGCTACCTGGCCGACGCGCTCGCGGCAGCCGATGGACCCGTGGAGCTGCGCTACGGCGGCTCTTACGCCAGCGGCGGCCCCTTCATGGTCGGCGACACCGAACACCCCGAGTTGAGCCTTTTCATCCAGTCCAAGTCGATGCCGGGAGGCACCCAGTGAACGCAGAAGCACTCGCCCTGATGGGCAAGCACCACGCCACCGAGAACCCGGTCGTCGCTGTCGTTGCCAACTGGCACGACGACCATCACGACGGGGGGTTCTCCATGTGTCAGGAGCAGCCCTGCTTGGCCGTGCGAGCTGCGGACTGCGACTGAGAAATCGACGCGAATGGGAGTCGAGATTGTCAAGGCGGTAGCGGGTCATCCCGCTACGAGCACCTTGTCTGGTAACGCCTACAAGGTGCTCGTAGCCATGGCCCTGCACGCGCTCGACAAGCCCAAGGATGGACGCCCGGCCGGGCTCTACTTCGGCGGCTGGGGAGCATTGCAGGTGACGCTCGGATATGAGGAGAGCGACCGCAACTCCGCCGCTCACGCCGCCGTCAAGAGGGCCGTGAGGGAGCTACGGGACGGCAAGCACATCTCGCCCATGACGACCGCCGCGAGGGGTCACCGGCAGTCGTATCTCGTCCACCCTGGCGGGCTCGAATTGGGGGACACCACAGTCCCCCAATCGCCCGAAGAAAGGGGGACGCCCAGTGTCCCTAAAAGGGGGACACCTACTGTCCCTAAAAGGGGGACAAAATCGACCCCTAAAGGGGGACACTCAGCGTCCCTCCTAGGACTCTATAAGGAGGGACGAGGACTTACTCAGGACGAACAAATTGCGAAAGAGACCCAACCACAGAAGGTGCCGAGCAACAGACGCAAAGACGTGATTGGTCACAAGTTCGAAGGCCGTCCCGGCGAGGACTGCGACGAGTGCGGATGCGCCTACGGCAACCGACGCGCCCACCCCCTGCACCTGCTCCGAGGCCTGGCATGACCGCCGCCGAGATCGCCCGACTCCGCGCCCAGCTCGCCGCCAACCGCGACCTGCACCGCGAGCCCGAGCGCCGCCGCACCCTCGCCGACATGGCCGAGGCGAACCCAGCCCTCCACGCGCGGCTGGCGGACTGCCCCGAGGCTCCGGCCCAAGCCCACCTCCCCGACCCAGCCCCACCGCTGCACGAGCCCCAGGAGGAGACCATGCCCGACCCCACCCCCGCCCCGACGACCGCGACCAGCGAGGCGGCGGGATGAGCTGGGGACCGTGCCCGACGTGTGGCGTCGGTGTCCGCTACGTGTGGAAGCGCCCAGACGGCGACCGGGCGGACCCGTGCTGGCATCCGGTCGTCGCCTACTACAGCAACGGGCCGAGTCTTCTGACCAACCCGACCGACCCGGCGAGCGCGGCGGTGGCCGTGGTGGAGGTGAGCGAGTGATGGGCGAGCGAATCTGCGGCCGCTGCGGACGGGTGGCGGCTGGCTATGCCTCGGTCTGGACCGCAGCCACCGGAGACGTGCCCTACTGCCACGGCGACGGGGACGCCGAGGCCACGTGCTACGAGCGGGCCCAGCGGTCGGTCATCGCTGACGCCGCCGTACCGCTGTCGATCGCGTTGGACTGGCCGCCCGCCGCCCAGCCCCAGCCCGAACCCACCGCCGACGAGAGGGACAGCCGTGAGTGACGAGAGCGGGGCGGTGGCGGTGCGGCTGACGGAGAGCGAGCGCGAGGCGCTGGTCGAGCGAGTCGCCGAACGGATCTCGTGGGATGGCGGCGACTTCACCCGATGGTCCGAGAACGCCCATCCCGACCACACCCGGTGGTCATGGCGAGGCGACGGTCATGGGCCGGTCATGCGCGAGGTGTACCGACAGCAGGCCGAGGCTGCGGTAGACGAGCTGACCGCCGCCGTGGAGGCCATCGTCGCGGCGAGGCTGGCGAGGGTGGCGGCGCTGGCTGACGAGTGGGAGCACGTCGGCGGTGGCGACGACATGGGTCACGACTTCGCGGCCGGGTTCAATTTCGCGTTCCGGGACCACGCCGCCCTACTTCGGGCCGCGCTCGCTGACGGGGGTGCCGAGTGAGCGGGGAGGGTGCGAGGTGCAAGTACGCCGGCGCCAACCAGCCCCGCATCCTCGTCGGACGCCACACCGACGACTGCCAGGGCCACGACCACGACCCGTGCGGCGGATGCCTGCCCTGCCCGATGGACCACTGCCGCGTCTGCGGGATCGAGCACGCCGACGTCTGCGGCGGCTGCATGGCCGAGGTGCGCGACGGACTCAGCGACCTGCGGCGCATGTGCGGATCCCTGCCAGCCGAGGTCGAGACCCGCGGCGTCGACGGCGAAGCGATGAACCTGCTCGGACCCGCAGCGGACCCCGAAGCGCGAGGCCACTGGGAGGCGTCCGTGCTCGCCGGCCGCATCGTCCCCATCGATTGCGACGCCCGCGACCTCGACGACGTGCGGGACTGGCTCGAGGTCGCCAGCCACGAGCTGCACCCACTCATCGTCATCGGCGGGTGGGGCATCGTCTACCGCGACGCCTTCGAGCACGCCGAGCCCGTCGGCCGCGTGGAGGTGCTCACCGAGATCGGCTACCTCAACCGCAACCTGACCGAGATGGCCGCCGAGCCACTGGTGCCGTTCGAGGACTTCGCACGAGACCTGCGGCGGTGCGTGGTGCACATGGAACGGGTGCTGCACGACGGGGAGCAGGTCGACCAGGGAGCGCCCTGCCTGAGGTGTGGACAGCGCCTTGAGCGGACGTGGGGCCGCAATGCCGACGAGGACGGCTGGCAGTGCTCGCGTTGCCACACTCGGAGCAACGAGGCGCAGTATCGGTTCGCCGTGAAGGCCGACTACATCGAGCAGGCCGAGTGGCTGACCGACGAGGATATGACGGTCCGCACTGGGGTCAAGGCGACCACCGTCCGGTCATGGGCTCGGGACCAGCCAGACGGCCCGCCGCTGGTGCGGAAGACCCGCAACGCTGAGCGCACGGTCTACTGCGTGGCCGACGTCGAGGCAGCCCGCGACACGAAGGGACTCGCCCCATGCGCGTGATGCTTGCTATCGGCGCAGGTCACCAGCACAATGGCGGTGGACCATTGCGCCCTCGGAACGGACCAGAGCTTCGGGCTCACAGTCGCCGAGGGCGCTGGTCATGAGGCTGACCATCGCGGTCCTCGGCTGGACGCTGGACTGGACCCTCGAGCCCACCGCCACCGAGCAGCCCGAGACCAGCAGCCTGGACGGCGGCACCACCGCCAGCTACGAGACAGGTGGCACCGAGCAGCCGGACTTCGTCGGGTTCGTCGATCGCAACAACGGCTGGGGCGACGAAGGGAATCGGCTGTGAGCACCACCGCACCCGCCGCCATCCGCATCACCGACGACTCCACCCGACCCGAGATCGCCGAGGCTCTCACCCACCTGGCCCAGTACGCCGCACGCCAGCAGCACCACCCTGACTGCGTCACGTGGGTGCGGGCGCACGAGCGAATTGACAGGTTGCTCGGGGACTGGGAGACGGCGGCAGGGTGATGGCCCGCCGCGTCGTCGTCATCTTCGGCCCGCCCGGTGCAGGCAAGACCACACTGGCTCGCAGCCTCGCGCTCCCGGTGTACGACCGGGATGACCCGCGTTGGCGCAACGAGGGCCACTTCTCACACGCGCTCAAGCAGATCGGGATGGACCTGAATGCACAGGCCGTGGTCATCAGAGCCGGCGCCAGTCAGACCAGCCGCCGTCGAACAGTCACCCTGACGAAGGCCACCGAGCAACACATCCTCGACGTGGACGCAGAGACCTGCATCCGTCGAGTACAGCGACGAGGCCGCAACCCCCAGCGAGAGGTCGCAGCCGTGCGGCAGTGGTGGTCCACCTACCAGCGCAGCGTCGTGCGAACCAAGGACCACACCAAGTACGGAACCCAACACCGGAAACTCCGCGAACAGTGGGCCAAGGTGGTCGACGCAGGGCAGGCGAACTGCTGGCGTTGTGGCCGCTGGCTCAACCCCGAACAGCCGTGGGACCTCGGACACGACGACCGCGACCCGAATGTGTACCGAGGGCCTGAGTGTCGGTCGTGCAACAGAGGCACCGCGGCAGTTCGAGGCAACAAGATGCGGGCGCAGCGTCGACCGGCCGGCGTCACGCTCTGAAATCTTTAGAGATCGAGTGGACGGAACACCCTCGCACTCTTTTTGGTCTATCTACGGCGTTTTCCACATCCACCCAGGGAGGCGTGATGGCACGCACTCTTCGCGCCGTGGGTGAGGGTGAGGGTCCGGCTCCGAAGAAGACCGTCGCTGAGGCGGCGGCGAGCGGGAGTCACCGTGACCTGCTGGTCGCCATGCGTGAGCGCATCGCGAAGACCGTGAGTGACCCGAACTGCCCGCCCCGAGACTTGGCGGCGCTTACCCGTCGCTTGCAGGACATCGCCAAGGAGATCGAGGGCATTGACCTGAGGGCGCGACAGGAGTCCAAGGAGGACGGCGATGGCAACGCGCCGGACGAAGCCTGGGACGAGGAAGCTCTCTGAGGTAGCGCGCCACATCGTCAAGCCGTCGGGGATCGTTGAGACGGGATGGCCGCGAGTTGAGAAGACGGCTCGCGAGAAGCTGGGCATCACGTTCGATGAATGGCAGTGCGGTGCCGGCCGCCTGACCTTGGCTCGCCGGGCTGATGGGAAGCTTGCCGCGATGGTCGGCGGCGTCGGCATGTCGCTCCCCCGTCAGGTCGGGAAGACCTACCTTCTCGCCGGGCTGCTGTTCGCGCTCTGCGTCGACAATCCCGGCTTGTTGGTCATCTGGTCGGCGCACCACTCAAAGACGCACAACGAGACGTTCCTCGCGATGCAGGGGTTTGCCAAACGGCTCAAGGTCGCGGCCTATATCGAGCAGGTCTACACGGGTTCCGGCGACGAGGCCGTGGTCTTCGTCAATGGCTCCCGGATCTTGTTCGGAGCTCGGGAGCGCGGGTTCGGTCGTGGCATTCCTGGTGTTGACGTCCTGGTTATGGACGAGGCTCAGATCTTGTCCGACAAGGCGTTGGAGAACATGCTCGCGACCTTGAACACGTCGCAGCTCGGACTGGCGCTCTACATCGGGACCCCGCCGCGGCCCGAGGACAACTCCGAGGCGTTCGCTCGCATTCGCACCGAGGCGCTGTCTGGCGAGTCTGATGACTTGGTGTGGATCGAGTGTGGCGCTGATCCCGACGCCGACCCCCGCGACGAGAAGCAGTGGGCGAAGGCTAATCCGTCCTTCCCGCACCGCACTCCTCGAGAGTCCATTCTTCGACTGCTACGCCGACTGAAGGTGGATGGGTTCCGCCATGAGGGTCTGGGTATCTGGGATGACGATGCAGCCAACAAGCTGGTCATGCCGACCTGGCCCCTCTGCGAAACCGCCAACGACGCCGGGAAGCCTGCGGCGCTGGGCGTGGCGATGGACCCGGACCGGGTCTGGCTCTCCTGCGGATCCGCTTCAGGTGGAGCGGTCCCGCACCTGGCGCCTGTCGTCTCCGGTGCCGCCGACCGGCTACTCCGTGTGCGAGCCTCGGACCCAGTCTTCGGCAAGACGTGGTTCGTAGCCGAGGTTGCACGGATCTCGCGAGAGCAGCAGGTCTCGGTGGTCCTCGACCGCAAGGGCCCGGCCTCGGACCTGGAGGACGACCTGATCGCGGCCGGCGCGGCCGTCGTCGGGATCGGGCTCGAGGACAACATCGTTGCCTGCGCCGACCTGTACGACGCCGTGGAGGCCAAGGAGGTCTCGCATAGTGGGTATGACCAACTCGACAAGGCGGTGGCTTCGGCGGACTGGCGCAAGTCAGGTGATCGTCGACTGTTCGCCCGGCGCAACGGCGAGATCTCGATGCTCGAGGCGGTGACGTTGGCCTTCTGGGGAGCCCGGAACGCGCCCCACTACAACGCGCTGGAATCTATCTTGTGAAGGGGGCCGCCGTGCTGACGACCGCCCTCGAGTTCCTCACGGTGGCCCTGCTGAGCCTGTTCCTGTTCGGCGTGTGGTCGGATCCGACCACGGCGGCGCTGCTTCCGTGGTCGGCACTGGCCGGGTTCCTGGCGTGGAACCGTGGCGGCTGGGGTCGCTCGTGAGCATGTTCCGGCGGGAGACCCGGGGCTTCACTGCCGACTCTTGGCAGGATCTTGGGAGTCCGAAGCGGTTGCAGGCGGATGCGCCGGCTCTGGTGCCGTTCTTCGCAGCTATCCGGCACATCGTGGACTTCCTGTCGACGTTGCCGGTCGACGCCTACCGCAAGGACGGCGAGGTTCGGACGCCGATCTCGCTGCCGCCTCTGCTGGCGGACCTGAACAAGCCGTGGAACATCGGCCTGGGCAACTGGATCGGTCAGTGGGCCTACGGGCTGGCGACGGGGAACGCGGTCGGCTACGTCAACGCGGTGTCTGGGTTCGGACTACCGACAGATATCCGCTGGCTGCGGTTCGGCGAGTGGTCGCTGGACGAGTGGACCGGACAGTGGCGGGTCAACGGAAACCCGGTGCCGTCGGAGCGGATCGTGCACCAGCCATGGATCGTGCCTCCGGGCCGCCGACTGGGGCTCTCGCCTGTGGAGGACTTCGCGTCGTTCTGGGCGGCTGGACTCTCGGCGCAGGAGTACGCGGACATCAAGCGCGGTGGCGGCCTCCCTCCGGCGCACCTGAAGAACGAGATGCAGACCCTCGAGCCGGACGCCGCGAAGGTGATCCAGGACCGGGCGGTGAAGTCGTTTGCGTCGGGCAAGCCGTTCGTCTCCGGCAAGGACTGGAGCGTCACACCGATCAGCATCCCGCCGAATCAGGTCCAGTTCCTCCAGGTGATGCAGCTCAACGCGAACCAGACCGCGGCGATCTTCGGTATCGACCCCCGCGAGATCGGCGGCTCGGCGACCGAGTCTCTGACCTACGCGACCGACGAGTCGCGGTCGTTGAACCGGGCGAACAACATGCGGCCCTACCTGACCCGCTTCGAGCAGATGGTTGCCCGTCTGATTCCCGAGCGGCAGTACGTGAAGCTGAACGTGGACGCCACGATCCGCACCGACCTGAAGACCCAGACAGAGGTGATGGGCGCCGAGGTGGCCGACGGGCGGCTGTCGGTGAACGAGGCCCGAGCCCTGAAGGACCGCGCACCCGTCACGGGTGGCGACTTCCACAACGTGCCCGCCCCGAAGGCGGACCCGACACAAAGAGGAGAAACGCCATGAGCGACGCTGAACGGCGCTTCGCGTCGCAGTTCAACGAAGGCAAGGACATGCCAGTTCAGGTCCGAACTGCGAGTGAAGAGAAGCGCATCGGCGGCTATGCCGCCATGTTCGAGCGGATGTCGCAGAACCTCGGCGGCTTCAAGGAGCGGATCGCTCCGGGCGCGTTCAACTACTCCCGCTCGCAGGGCTGGCCGGGGGTTCTTGCTCGCTACAACCATGACGACGACCGCCTCCTCGGCACCTCGGGATCGGGACGTCTGGAGATGGACGTCGACAGCGTGGGTCTGCGCTACGAGATCAAGATCAACGAGGAAGATCGTTCCGCCCTGGACGTGTATGCGCGGGTCGCCGTTGGCGACGTGCGCCAGTCCTCCTTTGCCTTCATCGCGGACCAGGACGAATGGGACACCGATGACACGGGATTCCCTCGCCGCACCCTCCTCTCCACCAGGCTCATCGACGTCGCCCCCGTCAACACCCCGGCCTATCTCGACACGTCGGTCGGGACTCGCGGACTGGCCCAGGAGACGCGCTCCATCGGAGGAGCCCTCATCGGCGCGGGCGCCGCCTTCGAGTCCTTGGCCAAGAAGTTCGACGCCTCACCAGATGAGGTGCGAGCCCTTGCCGCAGAGAACGACCTCGTCAAGTTCTTCAAGCGCAGTGACGGCTCGTCAGAGTCGAAGCGCTCGGCGCAGGCGGCACTCGCGAAGGTGCTCGACCTGACCTGATTTCACCCCATCGCCCGGGCTCGGTGCGGAGGACAACCTCTCACCACGGCCGGGACCAGAAGTAAACCCAAGTAGGACCCACCCCGGGCGACCCCTCCTGGGACTCAGGCACCACCACATCGAGTCCCAGTGAAAGGGGACCTGTCATGACCAAGTCCATCTCCGATGAGCTGATGGAGCGCCGCTCCACGATCATCGCTGAGGCGCAGGAGATCGCCCGCAAGGGTGTCTCCGAGGGCCGCGACCTCACGGTCGAGGAGCAGACCGGCTTCGACCAGCGCATCGCCGAGGCCGACAGCCTCGCGAAGCGCGCCTCCGACATCGCCGAGGGCGAGCAGCGCGCCCGCGACCTCGAGGAGTCCTTCCGCAAGGCCACCGGCCGCGGCGAGGGCGAGGAGCGCAGCGCCCAGGAGGGCGAGTTCGCCAAGTGGGCCCGCGAGTCCCGCAACGGCGACTACTACGACCTCACCCCCGTCCTGGGTGCCGAGCGCCGCGCGCTCGCCGCCGTGCGTGCGGGTGAGTCCCGCGCCATGTCCGCGACCGCTGGTCTCGGCAAGGACGGCGTGTACGGCCAGCTCTGGGAGTACGCGGTCCAGTCGTCGCAGATCCTGATGGCCGGCGCCGACGTCATCAACACCAGCGACGGCAACACGCTGCCGCTGCCGGCCGTGACCGCGCACGCCACCGGGGCCTCGGCCGCCGCCAGCGCGCCGATCACCGCCTCCGACGCCGGGCTGACCACGGTCGACCTGTCGGTCACCAAGGACGGCTACATCACCCTCGTGCCGTCCGAGCTGCTGCAGGACGCGACCTTCGACCTCGAGGGCTACCTGGCCCGCGCGGCTGGTCGTGAGCTGGGCATCCGGATCAACAACCGGGCCGAGACGGCGGCCATCGCCGGCTTCACCACCTCCGGCGCCAACCCGGCGTCGGGCTCGGTGGGCGCAGCGACCGGTGCGGTCTTCGCCGACGCGCTGATCGACCTGTTCCACAGCGTCAACCCGGTCTACCGGACCAACTCGGCGTGGGTCATGGCCGACCCGATCGCTGGCGCGGTCCGCAAGACCAAGGACGGGTCCGGGCAGTACGTCTGGGAGCGGTCGCTGGTCCCGGGCAACCCGCTCACGATCGACAACAAGGAGATCTACATCGGGACCACGTTCGACTCCACGATCGCGGCCACGAAGAAGATCGTCTACTTCGGCGACTGGTCCGCGCTCAAGGTCCGCATCGCTGGCGGGCTGCGGTTCGAGCGGTCCAACGACTACGCCTTCGGCAACGACCAGGTCGCGTTCCGCGCGATCGTCCGGTCCGGCGCCGTCGTGGTCGACCCGAACGCGGTGAAGTACCTGGTGCTCGTCTGAGCCCAGCTCAGGAAGGGGCCCGCCCATGTGTCACGACTCAGTCCTCACATGGGCGGGTTCTCTCCCCGCAGACCTGTTCGCCGGCAAGTCGGTGTGCGAGGTCGGCAGCTACGACGTGAACGGGACGGTGCGGCCGATCATCGCCGCACATGGCCCGGCGTCCTACCTCGGGGTGGACATCTCCGAGGGTCCTGGTGTGGACGTGGTCGCGAACGTCGGCGACCTGCCGGCCCTGTACCCGGACGGCTTCGAGACGCTCGTCACGACCGAGATGCTGGAGCACGTCGAGGACTGGCGGGCGGCGTGCGAAGCGCTGGTTCGGCTGGTCGCCCCCGGTGGGTCGCTGGTCCTCTCGACACGCTCCCCCGGCTTCCCGTACCACCCCTACCCGATCGACTGCTGGCGCTACCCGCCGCCGCTCATGCGCCAGATCCTCAAGTCCGCGGGCCTGTCGGTCTCGGTCTGTATCGACGACTGGGAGCAGGCGGGCGTGTTCGCCATCGCGAGCAAGCCGAAGAAGTGGGCGGCCCCGAAGTCGTGGTTCGACGGCATCGAGGTCCCCGGTGTTTGACCTTGCACGACCTGTACGACCTGCACGATTCATATCGAGGAGCACGACATGTACGAAGAAGCCAGGGATGAGATCCGCAGTCGAATCGCGAGCCTGAACGGCAAGATCGACACTCACCAACGACTGTCCGAGCGAGAGGCCGACGAGGTCAAGCGTCTCACCAAACTTCGGGATCAATACGAAGGACTGCTTGCTCAGCCTTCGGTGACGTATGGCTCCACTGAGCCACATGTCCGGCTCACCTGAGCCGCTGCGGTGAGTGTCCTCATCGACCTGACCGGACAGCGGTTCGGTCGCTTGGTTGTGATCGAGAGAGCGCCGAACGCTGGCAAGGAAACACGCTACCTGTGTCGCTGTGACTGTGGCCGGTCGAAGCTCTTCTATGGACAGAACGTGAAGCGAGGGCTCAGCCTGTCGTGCGGGTGTCTCCGCAACGAGATCAACTCGAACCTCAACACGGAGGACCTCTCCGGGCGCAGGTTCGGGTCCCTGACCGCGCAGGTTCGCTCGGCGGACTACGTTGCTCCCAATGGCGCCCGCCATGTTCGCTGGGAGTGCTTCTGCGATTGCGGTAGAGCGGCGACCGTCGGCGCATCAGATCTTCGCAGTGGGCACACGACGACCTGCGGTTGCAGGCGCTACGAGCGGCTCATCGGCGCCGAGCATGTCCTGTACCGGTTGTATGACGCGGACGACGGCCTCCTGTACGTCGGCATCACCAACCAATGGGTTCGGCGTGAGTCCGAGCACTCGCGTGACAAGGCATGGTGGAGCGAGGTCCACCGAATCTCCCACGAGGTCTATCCAGACCGGCCCACCGCGATGGCTGCCGAGAAAGCCGCGATCCGCAGTGAACGCCCAGTGTTCAACCGGGCGCGCTACGAGGGGAGGTGGTGCCAATGAACACGCAACCCCTTCGGATCTTCGGAATCGAGGATGGGTCGGCGTGCGGTTAGGGCTACTACCGCATCCGGCTCCCCTTCGACCACCTACGCGCGAACGGCCATGACGCGAAGTACATGCGTGACGCCGCCACCCTCAAGGACGACGAGCGTCCGATCGTGGTCTGTCAGCGGATGGGCTACCCCGGCTTCGAGCTCCAATGGCTGAAGATGTGGCGGGACCACAAGCTCGTCTGGGAGACCGACGACGACCTGTGGACCGTCGACCCGACGAACCTCCGCGCGGCCCGCGTGTTCAAGCCGGAGCTGCTCCGTGCGATCGAGCAGTGCGCCTCCACCGCGCACCTCATCACCGTCTCCACGGAACCACTGGCCGAGCGGATGCGCGAGTTCAACCAGAACGTCGCGGTGCTGCCGAACCACATCGACGGCGCGATCTTCGACGTGGAGCGCCGTCGTAGCGACCGCCTGACGGTCGGCTGGGCAGGCGGCGACTCGCACCACCGGGACTGGAAGATGGCCGCGCCGATGCTGCGGCGGTTCCTGGCCCGCAATCCCGACGTCGACTTCCACATGATCGGCGCCGACTACCGCCGCGAGCTGCGGACCCCGGCTCGCTGGTCGCCCTGGTCGATGGGGCTCATGGACTACTACCGGTCCATCGACTTCGACATCGGGATCGCGCCCCTGATCCCCTCCGTATTCAACCGTTCGAAGTCGGCGATCAAGGCGCTCGAGTACAGCGCACTCGGTATCCCCGTCATCGCCTCGGACGTGCGTCCCTACCGCGACTTCATCCTCGACGGCGTCACCGGCTTCCTGGTTTCTCGCGACCACGACTGGGAGCGCCGACTGCGCGACCTGACCCACGACCACGACATGCGCGCCGAGATGGGCGCGAAGGCCCGTGAGCACGCCCGCGGCTGGGCGATCAACGACGGGTGGCGGCTGTGGGAAGCCGCCTACCGAACCCTGATGTGAGAGAGGACGAACGTCCATGAAGGTCAAGACCAGCGACGGCAAGACCCACGACCTGACCGGCCTGCGGGACAACGAGATCACCCGGTTCGTCCACGCCAACGACGCGGTCCCCGTGGCCGAGAAGGCGGACGACAACGCCGAGACCCGGCCGGCGAAGGCCGACAAGGTCGAGAAGCGCTGAGTCGATCCCGTGACCGACCCGGACTACTTCACGCTCGCGGAGTTCCGCGCCCTCCCGGGGTGCACTGGGTCGACGTTCACGGACGCACAGATCAACGCCGCAGCCTCCTACTTTGTGCAGATCGTGGAGCGCGAGACCAAGTGCTCGTTCATCCCCCGCTCCCGGGTCGACAACCTCCGCGGCGACGGCAGTGCAACCCTCGAGCTCTCCAGCGCTGACGTGCGGTCGCTGACCTCGGTGACGGTGGCCGGCGTCACGGTCAACGTCGCCGGGCTGGACGCGACCTCCGGGCTGCTCAGGTACGCGACAGCGTCGGCTTTCGGGACCACAGGTTGGACCTGCGGCGCTGCGGTCGTGGTGAACTACACGGCCGGGCGGTACGCGACCTGTCCCGCCGACGTCAAGGACGCGGTGATGTGGGCGACCCGGGACCGGCTGCTCGGCCAGTCCGACGCGGCCGGCATCGACATCCGCAAGACCTCCCAGAGCAACGACCTCGGCGGGGTCACGACCTACATCCTGCCCGGCGAGAAGCGGCCCACCGGCTACCCCGACCTGGACGCGGTGATCGCCTCCTACTCGCGGTCCGCCCCCGCCATCGGGTTCGCCTGAGATGGGCACCCAGCTCGTCGCTGTGCGCGCGGGCCTGATCGCGGCGCTGGCGGCGCTGCCGGAGTTCGCCGACTACGAGACCACCTACATCCCCATGAAGGGCTCCAAGGCGCGGAAGCGGTGCTTCACCGACCGGGCACGGATGAACCACTCCCCAGCCTCGATGCGGGCAACCAAGACGTTCCGGAACGAGGAAGGGACCTTCGACCTGGTCCTCTACATCGAGGGGCTGGGCGGCGAGGCGGACCCGGCGACCCTCTCGGACTCGTTGCACGACGTGGGGACGGCAGCCGAGGACTTCATCGCCACCCACGCGAACTGGGACGGCGACGCGCTCGGCACGTCCGGCCTCAACTGGTTGCAGGTCGAGGGCGAGGGCGGCTTCGCCGAGGGCTGGACCGACAAGGGTCTCGCTGTCTCGCTCACCTACCCGATCGCCTACCGAGCCCGACTCACCTAGGAGAACCCCGTGAAGCAGCAGTTCAGGTACGTCGGCGAGGAGAACCATCGCCCCGGCCATGGGCTCGACGAGGTCGCCAACGGCGACACGGTCGAGGTCGACGACGCGGCACTGATCGCCGAGCTGGACGCGGACCCGCGCTGGAAGCACGTTCCCGCCCCGAAAACCCCGAAGGAGAGCTGAGTCATGGGTCATCTCGACCAGCAGTTCATGGTCAAGAAGGAGTCGACCTACGGAACTCCCGTGACGGTCGACCGCGGTTTCGGTTACGACGGCGACCCGATGCCGATCAAGCCGAAGTTCAAGCGCACCGAGGGCGACCCGATGCGGCCGGGGACCGGGTTCCGCAGGCAGACGCGCGCCATCCCGTACTTCGACTGCGCCGAGGGTCACGTGGACCTCGAGTGGGTGAACAAGGACATGTCGTTCTGGCTCGAGCACATGCTGGGGACGGTGGCGACCACGGGCTCGGGGCCGTATGTCCACACCGGCACGGAGGGCACGTCGAGCGCGCTGTACGGCAAGGGCTTCACGGCGCAGTTCAACTACCCGTTCTCACCGGCCGGCACGAACCAGGCGTTCACGTTCGGCGGAGGCAAGCTCCCGAAGTGGTCGATCGGCAACACGGTCGACGGGATGTTGGTCCTCGGGCTGGACATGTGGTTCAACCAGTACTCGACGGCGACGGCGCTGGCGACCTATGCGGAGCGGACTGCGCCGACGGCCCAGTTCGCGTGGACGCACGGTGTGGTCTCGGTCGGTGGCAGCGCGTTCGACATCACCGACTTCTCGCTGGAGTGCGACAACGGGTTCAAGACGGACCGGGCCCAGATCCGCGGGAACAGCCAGCAGAAGGAGCCGGTGCCGGGCAAGAAGTCGGCGACGTTCTCCCTGGAGGCTGACTTCGACGCGCTGACCCAGTTCAACCGGGTGAACTCCGCGACGGTCTCCGGCATGTCGGCGGCGCTGGTGGGGACGTGGACGAATGGCGCGGACATCGTGACGGTGACGGTGCCGGCGGCCCGGTTCGACGACATGGACCTCGGCGGCGACCGTGGAGCGGCGACCCAGAAGCTGACAGGTGTCGTGGAGTGGGACGCCACGAACTCGCCGATCACGGTGGCCGTGACCTCGGGCGACGCGACGGCATGACCTTCAGGCGGCCCTGATGGCCAGGACGACCCGGATCAGGGCAGGGGCCGATGAGGGCGCGGTCCGGGTCGAGGGGCTCAACGAGTTGATCCTGCGCCTGAGGGCGCTGGAGAACGGCTCCGAAGTCGCGGTCCGGCTCGCCAACAAGGAGGCAGCCTCGACCGTCGCCTCCGGTGCCTCCGGGGCCGCGGCGTCCCTGGGCGGCGTGGCAGCCCATGTGGCGCCCGGCATCAAGGCCAGCGCCGGCATCAAGTCCGGCTCGGTGACCCTCGGCTCAGATCCGGCCGCAGCGGGCGCCGAGTTCGGCGGTGGCCGCCGGCCGACGACTCAGCAGTTCCGGCCGTGGCTCGGGCACACGGGCTACTTCCTCTTTCCGACCATCCGCCGCGACGCCGAGCGGATCAACACCACCTACCGCGCGGCTCTGGACGCGATCATCAAGGAAGCAGGTCTCGAGTGAGCGTGCAGCCGATCAACCCGCAGGACCGCCGACCGTCGATGAAGAAGCAGACGGCCGGGTCGAAGAGCCGCAAGCAGGCGGCGATGGACGCCGAAGCCGTCGGGTTCCGTCTCGACGGGGTCGACTACGTCATCAACCCCAACGATCTCACCGGCCGGCTGGAGTTCGAGATCCGGAGCGAGTGCGGCATGGGTGTCGCCGAGATCGCCGAGGCGATGGGCCGCACAGGCGGCATCGACTTCCTGGGCATGTTCATGTGGGCGTGCAAGAAGTCGCGCGGCGAGAACGTCGAGCTGCTCGATGTCCTCGACTCGGTGAACGCCGGTTCGGACGTGGAGATCCTCGAGGGCGACGAGCTGGCCGAGGCGCTGGGTTCGGCCCCAAAAGCATCCGACAGCGCCTCCTGAGGAGCCTGCCTTCGCTCACTGAGTTCTACGGGCTCACCCCGGCCGACATCGACGAGATGACGCTGCGTGAGGTCGACGAGTACATGACCCAGCTCCTGGAGTTCCAGCAGCGACAGGAGGTGTCCAGTGGCGCTGGGTAGCAGCGGGCGGCGCATCGTCGTAGAGTTCATCGGGGATGCCTCCTCGTTGAAGGCGAACACCCGGGCGGGCGAGAACGCGCTGCAGGGGTTCTCGGGCAAGGCACAGGCCGCTGGTCGCATCGCCGGTAAGGCGTTGGCCGGCGGCCTTCTTCTTGCTGGTGCGGCGGCGGTGAAGGCGACCCAGGCGGCGGCCGACGACGAGGCCGCACAGTCGAAGCTGGCGCAGCAGCTCAAGCAGGCTGCGGGCGCCACCGCGGAGCAGGTCGCGCACGTCGAGGACTACATCAGCGCCCAGGGCAAGGCCAAGGGTGTCGCGGACGACGAGCTGCGCCCTGCGATCGCGAAACTGGCGACGGCGACCGGGGACGTCGACAAAGCCACCCGTCTCGCCTCGCTCGCCATGGACATCTCCTCAGGGTCGGGCAAGTCGCTGGAGTCGGTGACCCAGGCGCTCGCGAAGGCGCAGACGGGGTCGGTAACGGCGCTGTCGAAGTTCGGCATCATGACGAAAGACTCCGCCAAGGACCAGGCTGCGCTGGAGTCGGCGCAGATCGGCGTGAAGACCGCCCAGCAGGCCATGAACAAGGCCATCAAGGACCACGGAGCACAGAGCAAGGAAGCCTCGCTGGCCTCGGACAAGCTAAAGCTGGCGCAGACCAAACTGGGTGAGGCGCAGCAGAAGACGAAGTCCACAACGATCGACGCCCAGGAGGCGATGGACCGGCTCTCCGCTAAGTACAGCGGCTCGGCGTCCAAGGCGGCGGAGACGACCGCCGGGAAGCAGAAGATCCTCTCGGTCCAGTTCGGAGAGCTGCAGGAGCAGATCGGGGCGAAGTTGCTGCCGGTGATGGTGAAGTTGGCGGACATCGGCCTGAAGGTCGTCGGCTGGATCAGCGAGAACACGAAGACGGCGGGCATCCTGGTCGCAGCGCTCGGTGGACTGCTGGCGGTGGTCACCGCGGTCGGCGCAGCGACGAAGCTCTTCACGGCAATCACGACGGTCTGGTCGGCGGTCACGAAGGTGGCGGCGGCCGGCCAGTGGCTGCTGAACGCGGCGCTCAATGCGAACCCGATCGGGCTCGTGGTCCTCGCGATCGCGGCGCTGGCTGCGGGGCTGGTCATCGCCTACAAGAAGTCGGACACGTTCCGGGCCATCGTGGACAAGACCTTCGGGTTCATCGGCAAGGTCGTCCCGCAGGTCATCGGCACCGTGGTCGGCTTCGTGAAGAACCACTGGGGGCTGCTGGTCTCCATCATCGGCGGCCCGATCGGGATCGTCGTCGTCCAGGTGGTCAAGCACTTCGACACCATCAAGGGGGCCGCGACTGCGGTCGCCTCGTGGGTGGTCGACAAGGCCAAGGCCTTCGGCCGGTTCGCTGAGGCGGTCGGTGACCACGTCGCCGACGCCGCGAAGTTCTTCAAGGACCTCCCCGACAAGGTGAAGGACTTCCTCAGCGGGCTGCCGGGGGACCTGAAGGCTATCGGTGGCCAGCTGATCGACGGCCTCAAGGCCGGAATCGACGCCGCGGCGCACAAGGTGTGGGACGCGGTCGAGGCGATCGTCAACAAGATCCCGAAGAAGATCCGGCAGATCATGGGGATCTCATCGCCGTCCAAGGTGACCCGTGAGCTCGGTGGCTACATCGGCGACGGCCTCGCGGATGGTATCGCGGCGAAGCAGGGGAAGGTCGAGACTGCGGCCCAGAAGATGGTCGACAAGCTGAAGGAGAAGCTGTCGCGCATCAAGGATGCGTTTGCCTCCCTCAAGGACTCGATCGCCCAGGCGTTCACCGGGGACATCTTCAGTGCGGCGGCGACCGAGGCTGTGAAGGACGCGGACGGCAACATCACTCAAGCCGCAGCGTCGGCAGGGCAGAACTTCGTGGCGAGTCTGACCGCGAAGACGGGTCAGCTCGCGCAGATCTCGGCGGCGTTCAAGACGCTGCTGGGCTGGGGGTGGAAGCCTCAGGCGCTCTCGTCGCTGTTCCAGTCGGGCAATGCTGGGCTGATTCTGGACCTTGCGGCGAACAAGGATCTCGCTACGCAGGGCGCCAGCCT
>JASLID010000119.1 GCA_030153045.1 Flavobacterium sp. | reverse complement strand
ACGAATGGTCAATTGCTCATTTATTTCGTCCATTTCTTTCTTCATGTCCAAAACTTCGGCAAAGGCTTTGGAAGCTTCTTCCATAACAGTACAATCATCAGCCGTTAATAAATGCTGTGGCAAATAAGCGATTACAGCATCACTCGGTGCCGAAATACCTCCACGGCTCGGTTTGTTTTCACCGGCTACTATCTTTAAAAGCGTTGATTTTCCGGCTCCGTTTTTCCCCATAAGGGCAATTTTATCATTTTCATTGATGGCAAAAGAAACTTCGCTAAAAAGCGTTGTTCCGCCAAACTGTACGGAGATATCGTTAACTGTAATCATATTCGTTGATTTGTGGATTTGGTTATTCGTTTATGGATAACCAATAATTTTTGAAGGTGCAAAGATAGTTTAATTTAAAAATGTCGCAATTAGAATTTTCTGTAAACTTGTAATTGTGAAAAAGGAGAAATCTCACCAACTTAGTATAAAAGCGATGAGATTTCTCCTTCGTCGAAATGACAATAATATATTTTATTTCATCTAAATGCTCAATCTAAACTCCTCAATCACAGGATTGGCTTTAGCAAAATCAGTTTCTTGAATAAAAACTTCGACTGCTTGACCTGCAGTTCCAAAACCGGCTAATCTTCCAGATTGTATGTTGTTTTTAACCACCGTTTGTATTCCTGCTTCCTCTAATTTAGTTTGAAGTGCCTGCGCTAAAATTTCACTCCCTGAAAAGGCTTTCATTAATCCCATTTGTCTTTTATTTTAATTCCACAATTTTTTGAATATCAACATTTAAAGAAAGATAAAAACCAGTTATTTTATTCGGCTTACTTCCAATAGCTTTGTAAAAAGGAGTTAAACCGTAGTCAAATTTACCTTCTATTTCTAAGAACTTCAGTATGCGCTGACCAAGTCCTAATTCAAGTCCCAGATTAACGCTTTCAAAATCTGATCTTACATTTTTCCCTTCAAAATCAGCTTTAGTTAACAAAGCAATTTTTGGCCCCAACATCATATAAAATCCTTTTCGGTATTCTTTTCCAAAATCAAATTTAAGATTGGGATTAATGTCGATAAAACTTAATTTGTAAATTTCACCTAAATCTCTATTTGAAAATCCTTTTTCGAAAGTCTTCGTATTGGCGGTTACTTCCAATTTTAGGCCTAAATTTGTATTAAACTCATATTCTGCATATCCTCCTAAATTCGGAACGATAAATTTATCATTTCCAGAATCGAAAAAGACATCGTTTGGACCACCATTTGAGCTTTGATCGTTATAAATATTTCCTCCTAAAATTACTCCATAAGATAATTTCTGAGCATTGGTTACATTAAATTTTAAAACAAAAACCGAAATAATCAGTATTGTACGTAGATTGTATTTTGTCATTTTATATTTTTGGATGTCTTTTTGATAATTATAATTGGTAATGATTAAGGGAATAAATAGCGCTATTTTGATGGGTTTTATTTTGATAGATTAAAACACGCTGAAATTAATCTTCTGTTTCCTCTTCGTTATCTTCTTCCTCTTCATAATCTTCCTCTTCTAATTCGAAGAAAACCGGTTCAATCATGATTTTATCCGCCAAACTTTCTACTCTTTCTGTAAGAGTTTCTGCAAAAAACAAGCGTTGTGTTTTTTCGATACTATTAGACAAACGATGAATAACAGCGTCCATTCTACTTCTAAAAAGAATATCGGCATCATCAACTACAAACATTTTGACTGTATTGATATTGAAACCCGCAGAAGCAAACATGGCATTGATTTTATTTGGCGTTCCAATAAGCACGTCTAATCCCATCGAAATGATGTTTTTATCATAATCGATATCCCCTTTATCATGAACTCCTAAAATACTCAAATCATGGTATTTACCATATTTCAAGAACATTTCTTCCATTTCTAAAACGCGTTCTTTGTTCTCTACAATAATTAAAGCTCTTGTGCTTTCTCCAATGGATTTTTCCATTCTTTGAATCACGTTGATTATTATTGTTGTGGATTTTCCGCTTCTTTTTGGCGCAATTAAAACCGCATCAGCACCACTTTTTATGGTACTAAAACTTTCCTGCTGTAGTTCATTTGCTTCTGTTAAACCACTTTCAATAAGGGCTTGTTGGAGTTGTGGGTGTATTTTTTTAAGTTGCATATTTTTTTGATGCTGTATGCTATAAGCAATAGGGCTTAAAGCTAATTTTTATTTACTGGCAAACAATTTTACATCGCTTTCCGAAATTTCATTTCCACCCAATATAATTAAGCGTTCCACTACATTTCTAAGTTCGCGAATATTACCTGTCCAGTCGTATTCTTGCAATAATTTGATGGCTGAAGCTGAAAATGTTTTCATCGCATTTCCATGCTCAATCGCTATTTTTTCGGCAAAATGTTCCAACAGCAAAGGTATGTCATCACGACGGTCATTTAATGCCGGAACTTTAATTAAAATTACTGCCAAACGGTGGTATAAATCTTCACGGAAACGTCCTTCTTCAATTTCTTTTTTTAGATCTTTATTCGTTGCAGCAACCACACGAACGTTGACTTTAATATCTTTATCTGCTCCTACTCTTTGAATTAAATTTTCTTGTAGCGCCCGTAATACTTTGGCTTGAGCCGAAAGACTCATGTCACCAATCTCGTCCAGAAAAATAGTTCCGCCATCGGCAGCTTCAAATTTCCCTGCTCTGTCTTTTACGGCAGAAGTAAAGGCACCTTTTACGTGTCCGAACAATTCGCTTTCAATTAATTCTGAAGGAATAGCGGCACAGTTGACTTCGATTAGTGGCGCATTGCAACGTTCGCTTTTTTCATGTAATTGGTGTGCTACCAATTCTTTTCCCGTTCCGTTGGGACCTGTAATTAAAACGCGAGCATCGGTTTGAGCTACTTTTTCAATCATTTCTTTAATATGATTGATAGGTGCACTCTCACCTACCATCTCGTAGTTCTTGGAAACTTTCTTTTTCAAGATTTTATTCTCAACAACCAACTGCTTTCTGTCTAAAGCATTACGAACCGTATTTAACAAACGATTCAAATCGGGTGGCTTTGAAATATAATCGAACGCACCTAAACGCATTGTATTTACAGCCGTTTCTAGATCACCGTGACCGGAAATCATGACCATTGGAATTTCAGGTTTTATTTTTTTAACGGCTTCTAACACCTCAACACCATCCATTTTAGGCATTTTGATATCGCATAAAACCAAATCGTAATCTTCATTTTTAACTTTTTCAAGTCCTTGAAGTCCATCTTCAGCTTCATCTACTTTATAGCTATCATTTTCTTCTGAAAGAATTTTGGTTAAAACTCTTCTGATAGCTGCTTCATCTTCAATGATTAATATTTTACTCATATAGTTTAGGTTCTAAGAACAAAGATTCAAAGGTACAAAGGTTTTTAGTTTGTTGTTTCAAATTAATATTTCAACCACTTATATAGTTCTCTCCATGTTGGTTTTTTACCATACATTAAAATCCCTACTCGGTATATTTTTGAGGCAAACCATACTACACCAAGGAATGTGCCAAATAATAATGTTATTGACAATACTAATTGCCACATAGGCACACCAAATGGAATACGCATAAGCATCACGATGGGTGATGTTAGTGGAATCATGGAGAATACAGTGGCTACAGTTCCGTGTGGATCGTCCATAACGGTAAAGAAACCTACGTAAACACCTAACATTAAAGGCATGATGATTGGCAAAAGAAATTGTTGTGAATCGGTTTCAGAATCTACGGCAGCACCAATGGCAGCGTAGAATGAACTGTATAAAAAGTAGCCTCCAATGAAATAAATGATGAAACATGTTACTAATGTTCCTATTGGTAAATTCCAAATTTCTCTAATATAAGTTTGAACTGTACCAAATTCACTTTGTGCTGCTTTCATTACATTAGGGTCTAATGATTGTACAGCGCCCGGCTGCACTCCAAAGAAGGAAGAAATTCCTATCATTAAAACGATTCCCAGGATAGCCCAAATGGCAAACTGTAATATTCCAGCCAATGAATTTCCGATGATTTTACCCATCATTAATTGGTACGGCTTCACAGAAGAAATGATGATTTCGATAATTCGAGATGTTTTTTCTTCGATAACGCTTCGCATCACAAAGTTTCCGTAGATAATGATGAACATCATGATTAAATAGCCGAAAACGGATCCGATTCCGATTTTAATTTCGTTTATTCCTTTGATACTGTCTTCTCCAGAAAATTTTGATAAATGAATAGTCGCATTGGTTTTTGCTTTTTCAATTTTATCAGAATCAAATCCTAGAGCTGTTAGATTATCTTTCGTTAATTGATTGTCTATGACATCTTCCATTTCCATGATTTGTTCCATGCTTGGACTATCATCAGAAATATATTCTACTTTATCTACTAATTCTTTGGAATCAGCAACTTTAGGAACATAAATTAAACCTTCATAATTCTTACTTGAAGTGTCTTTAGCCAGTTTTAATGGCATTCCAGACAAGTCAACATAGGTAATTTCTTTAGAATTTTTGAAATCAGCCTTTAAAATTCCTACCTCGTCATGAATGGCAATTTTAGTGACTTCACCTTCATTCATATTGGCCAAATAACCAATAAGAAAAGACATTCCGACAATTAATAACGGACTTAAAAAAGTCATGACAATGAAAGATTTATTACGCACTTTGGCAATAAACTCTCTTTTTATGATTAATGATAATACTCCCATTATTTATGACTTACAGTTTGAATAAAAATATCGTTTACACTTGGAATATTTTCCGTGAAGTGAGTTACTTGTCCACGACCCGTTAAAATATTCAATAATTCGTTTGAGGTTGATGTTCCTAAATCTATTTCGAGTTTTAAGTCGTCATTCAAAGATTTGAAATCGGTTTGGGCAACAGTGAATTTTTGCGTCAAATCGTACATTAAACCTTCAACATTGTTGGTCATAATTCCGATTTGGAAACGGTTCGTTCTATGTTCGCGTTTTACATCTTCTAGTTTTCCTTCAATCAATTTATTCGATTTGTGAATCAAAGCGATGTAATCACACATTTCTTCAACACTTTCCATGCGGTGTGTAGAGAAAATAATGGTGGTTCCGTTTTTGTTCAATTCGATTAATTCATCTTTGATTAAATTCGCATTTACGGGATCGAATCCAGAAAAAGGCTCATCAAGGATTAATAATTTTGGTTGGTGCAGAATTGTCACAATAAACTGAATTTTTTGTGCCATTCCTTTAGACAATTCTTGAATTTTCTTGTCCCACCAGCCTTCAATTTCGAATTTTTCGAACCAATATTTAAGTTGCTTTTTGGCATCCGCTTGAGACATTCCTTTCAGTTGAGCAAGATATAAGCATTGCTCACCTACTCTCATGGTTTTGTACAAACCACGTTCTTCGGGCATGTAACCAATGTGTTGCACGTGATGTGGTGCTAATTTTTCGCCGTCAAGGATTACTTCACCACTATCTGGCATTGTAATTTGATTGATGATACGAATTAAAGAGGTTTTTCCGGCACCATTTGGACCTAAAAGTCCGTAAATACTACCTTTTGGAACTTGTAATGAAACACTGTTTAATGCGGTATAATCACCATATTGTTTCACTACATTTTTAACTTCAAGAATATTACTCATTGTGGAAATTAGATTTATTTCATCCGTTCAGCCTTTTTGACCTTGGGCATGTAAAAGTAAGTTTTTTATTAGTTTGATGTAACCATAACGCTAATCATTATGATAAAAATAGCAATGAAAGCTGTTTTCTTTTTTAATCCCTGAAGAACTGAAAACAATAGTACTTCTTTGTATGGAATCGTTTGAAATGCCTCAGTTGATTTAAATGAATATTCGTAGTTAAACTTTTTCCATTTGTATTCTGATTGAACAACAAATAATTCATTCTGAGTTTGGTCTAATAGTACATGTTTGTCTCCCCAAAAACCTTTTGCTTTTAATTTATACTCATTTGAATTGTCCTGATTCAAAGTGCTAATAATAAGTTCTGAACTCCAATTAAGTTTTGTTTTAAACAATTTTTGTTCGCCTTTCTTTACGATATAATCACTCGACCAGTTGCTTTCATTTTCTATTCTAAAAATAGATTCATCCTTAATTTGAACTGTTGCTTTGTCACAAGAGAAAGCGCTATCATAAATAAGTTTTCCTAAAACATTTTGATTTTGTTCTAAAACATAATTTTTAGAATCGATTGCTTTAATTAAATATTCCATTTTCAGAATTTGATTTATCAGTTAGATAACATCATATATGAATTGTTACAAAAAAACCCACCCTTTTTTCAAAGGATGGGAAAAAAATAAAACGAACAGTAAACTGTCCGTTCTATACTATTTAAGAAAACATATCTTTTACTTTTTCAAAGAATGATTTTTCAGATTTTTCTGGTTTTGGAACAAAATTTTCGTCTTCTAAATTGCTTTCGAAGAATTTCTTTTGATCCTTATTTAAGCTTTTCGGAGTCCAAACGTTAACATGAACTAGTAAATCGCCATTTCCGTAACTGTTTATACTTGGAATTCCCTTTCCTTTTAAACGAAGAATTTTTCCTGATTGGATTCCTTCTTCTAACTTGATGCGAACTTTTCCATTTACCGCTTCGATGTCCTTAGAAACACCTAAAACGGCTTCCGCAAAACTAATGTATAAATCGTAGTGTAAGTTCTCGCCTTCACGTTTTAGGAATTCATGTTCTACTTCTTCAATAGCAACAATTAAATCACCTGGAATCCCGTTTCCTGGTGCATCATTTCCTTTGCCAGAAACTTTAAGTTGCATTCCGTCTACAACACCAGCAGGAATTTTGATAGAGACTGTTTCATCTTCTAAAATCATTCCTTGCGCATCGGCATTAGCCGGTTTTTTATCGATTGCCTGACCAGAACCTCCACACGTTGGACAAGTGGTTGCGGTTTGCATACGACCTAAAATAGTATTAGTCACACGCATTACCTGACCTTGACCGTTACAGGTAGAACAAGTTTTATAAGATACGCCAGGCGCTTGAATTTTACGTTTTACTTTTACTTTTTTCTCAACACCATTAGCAATTTCTTCTAGTGTTAATTTGACTTTGATACGAAGGTTACTTCCTTTAGCACGACGTTGACCTCCGCCACCGCCAAAACCACTGAAACCTCCACCACCAAATGCACCACCGAAAATATCTCCAAACTGGCTGAAAATATCATCCATGTTCATATGACCACCTCCGCCAAAACCACCTGCACCGTCAAAGGCTTGGTGACCGTATTGATCGTATTTGGCTTTCTTTTGAGCATCGCTTAACACTTCGTAAGCTTCGGCTGCTTCTTTAAATTTTTCTTCCGCCTCTTTATTTCCTGGGTTTTTATCAGGGTGAAACTCAATCGCTTTTTTTCGATAAGCTTTCTTTATTTCGGCTTCAGAAGCATTTTTGTTAATGCCTAATATTTCGTAAAAATCTTTTTTCATTTTGATATTTTATTGAGACGTAAAAAAATGCGTCTTACTGTCCGATAACCACTTTTGGGAAACGGATAATTTTGTCACCTAATTTGTAACCTTTTTCGATTACATCTACCACTTTTCCTTTTAGTTTATCACCAGCAGGAATTTGTGTGATTGCTTCAGCAAAATCGGCATCGAAAGCATCACCAGACTTAACTTCGACAACTTCTAATCCTTTTGAGAATAAAGTATCTTTTAGTTTATTATGGATTAACTCTACTCCTTTTACTAAATTTTCGTCTTCTGACTTAGAAATTTCTGCAATTGCTCTGTCAAAATCGTCCATTACTGGCAACATGGCTTGTAAAACTTCTTGATTGGCAGTTTTAAAAAGATCCATACGTTCTTTTGAAGTACGTTTTTTATAGTTTTCGAACTCAGCAAAAAGGCGCAAGAATTTATCTTTCTCGTGAGCCAAATCTTTAGCCGCTTGTTCTTCAATACTTAATTCCTCTACTATTAGCTGTTCACCATTAGCATTTTCTTCTAATGTAATTTCATCTAACTCTTTATCAATTTCAGTATTCTCCGTAGTCATCTTTGATTTATTTTTAAATATATTTTGAAACATTATTTCTGGATTGCAAAATTACTGCCAAAAATAAAATAAATGTCAAATTGTCATTATTAATTTTAATATATTTTTAAGAAGACCAATTCAATAATTGCGTACCTTTGAGAATATCAATTAGGATAATTATTTACTTTTTTACATACGATTATTAATTCATCATATTACAAAAAAACGTTCGTTAGTCGAGCGTTTTTTTATTTTCTAAAAGTAAATTTTCTAATGCAGTGTGGATTGTTTTGTATTTGAACTCGAAACCCAATTGTGTGATTTTATTCGAACTCACATTTTGGCTTTCAAAAAGCAGCGTGTGCATTTCACCTAAAGACCATTTCATTACAAATCGAGGTATATTAGGCAATAACAAAGGAGAATCTAATGCTTCGGCTATACTACTTACCAACTCTTTATTCGATATTGGATTTGGCGCTACTGCATTGTAAACGCCGTTTAAATCATTTTTTAAGGCGAATAAAAATATTTTTGCTAAATCATGAATGTGAATCCAAGATTGAAATTGTTTTCCTGTGCCAAATGGAGCGCCAAGCCCCATTCTAATTGGTTTTACTAACTGTGGAAGCGCACCTCCTTTTGTAGAAAGCACCAAACCAATACGAATCTTACATACTTTAATATTGAGTCGTTCAATCTGGTTGACTGAGTCTTCCCATTTCACAACTACATTAGATAAAAAAGAATCGCTGAAGTTTGTAAAATTTTCGTTGTACAAATTTTGCAGGTTATCTGGATAAATACCTATAGCAGATGCTGAAATAAATTGTTTAACCTGATGTGGATTATTTTTTAGTGTTTTATACAATAAGGTTGTTGAAAGCACTCTACTTTCCATAATTTCCTGTTTGTATTGTGGCGTCCAGCGTTTTGCAATACTTGAACCCGCTAAGTGTATAATTTTTGTGACTCCAATCAAGCAATTTTCATCAATGATACCGGATTCTGGATTCCAATAGAAACCTTGATAATTGGATTGGTATTGGATTTTATTTTTAGAAATAGTCAAATAATTTACCTTAATACCATTTTGCAATAGCAATTCCGTGAGTGCTTGACCCACAAGACCTGTTGCTCCTGTAATTAAGATTTTCATTCTTTTTGGATTTTACTCAAAATTACGAAAGAAAAATCTTAAAAAAATATTAATTGTCGTGACTTTAACTTTTACAGATTTTCTTAAAACTATTTACTTAGCTCTAATACTCCATTCGAAATCCATTTCTGAAACTTGATCCCCTTTTTCATCGGTGCCTATAGACTTCATCCAAAAAGTTTGTCCTTCACCAGTTGCAATCGTTTTTTTGATAGCATCATCTAATAAATGTCCGTCTTTACATTTAAATGTGATTCGTCCTGTGGCCTTTTTACTAAAGTTACCTTTATTATTAGCAACGAGCATGGAGATCTTCTTTCCACTCTCTTTTATTTGACACATGACTAAAGCTCCAGTTGTTAGCTCTGCAGCCATCGCTTGAACAGCAAAATACATCGAGTTGAACGGATTTTGATTAAACCACCTATGTTTTACTGTTACGACACATTCTTGTGACGAAATTTGTTTTACACGAACTCCACTCCAAAAAGCAGAAGGTAATTTTAAAAATAAAAAAGTGTTCAATTTTGAGGGCGTAAACTCCATAATACTTGATTTTTTTGCTAATATACAAATAAATACTATGCATACATAATAATTTTATTTGTTAAAATTATGTTAATTTTAGGTACTTTGTTTTGCATAATACCTTTTTTTAGACTTATCTTTGTATAAGAAATTAATAGTCTAAAGAAAGTATTATTAAGTTTAACATCAATCACAACTTTAAAATCAAAAAATCATGGAAACATTAACAGTAAAAAGTAACGAAAAAAATTATTCTTCATTCATTCACTTGAGTACTTTGACAAAATATTTTATCCCTTTTGGAAATTATATATTGCCAACTATATTATGGGGAAGCAAAAAAGAGTCATCTGAATTTATAAACCATAATGGTAAACAAGCTTTAAATTTTCAGTTAAGTATTTTATTGTATTCAATCGTATTATTACTTATTTCAATTCCAAGTTTGATTTACTCAGTTTTTAATAACGTAAGTTTTGATCAAATTGAAAATGGAGATTTCATCATTGAGAAATTAGCTTCTGGAAACATTACTGGAGTTTTAACTGTAGCTATAATGTCGATCGTTTTATTTGGTCTTATGAAAGTAGCCGAATTCTTTCTTATCATTTATGCTGCTGTAAAAAGCAATGAAGGTGAATATTTTAAATATCCTATGACGATTCCATTTCTAAAATAAAAGTTTCAATCATCAACAATCACAATCAATCAAGTTAAATCAAAAAATGAACAGTTTAATCCAAAAAAAAGAAATCCTATGAACATTGAGAACACAAAAGCTCAGATGCGTAAAGGAGTATTAGAATTTTGTATATTATCAGTCTTAAAAGAGAAAGATGCATATACTTCTGAAATACTTGACACCTTGAAAAACGCAAAGCTACTAGTAGTTGAGGGAACCGTTTATCCGCTACTAACTAGACTTAAAAACGACGGACTACTCAACTATCGTTGGGAAGAATCGACCTCTGGTCCACCACGAAAATATTACGGTTTAACAGAGGAAGGTAAAGATTTTTTAAAAGAATTAAATAGCACTTGGACCGAATTGTCTGATGCAGTAAATATTATAACAACTATACAAAACTAATAGCCATGAACAAAACAGTTAATATGAATTTAGGAGGTTTTTTCTTTCACATAGATGAAGACGCCTATCAAAAACTAAATCGCTATTTTGATGCTATAAAGCGATCACTTTCAAACGAAGGTCGTGATGAAATCATGAACGACATTGAAAGTAGAATTTCGGAACTTTTTTCTGAAAAATTAACAAGCGAAAAACAAGTTCTTGGCTTAAAAGATATCGACGATGTTATAGCCGTTATGGGACAACCAGAAGACTATAAAATTGAAGATGACAATACAGGTCAAATGAATTATACTTCAACTTCAACTCGTTCTAAAAAACTATACCGCGATAAAGAGTCAGGTATTATTGGAGGTGTAGCTTCTGGTTTAGGACATTACTTTGGTATTGATCCAGTATGGATTAGAATCATTTTAGTACTGCTTGTTTTTGCTGGTTTCGGTACAGGAATTTTAGCTTACATTATTTTATGGGCGGTAACTCCTGAAGCAGTAACCACTTCAGAAAAACTAGAAATGAAAGGTGAACCTATCAACATTTCTAATATCGAGAAAAAAGTAAAGGAAGAATTTGAAAACGTATCGGACAAATTTAAAAATGCCGACTACGGGAAAATGGGAAATCAAGTAGGAAATGCTGCTGGAAAAATAGGTAGTTCTCTTGGAGATGTCATTGTATCGATCATGAAAGTATTTGCTAAAGTTATAGGAGTTTTTATGATTTTAATTGCTTCAAGTACCATCATTGGACTATTGATTAGCTTATTTACATTAGGATCAACATCATACATGAATGTGCCTTGGTTGGATTATTTTAATACATTCAACTACACAAACACTTCTATGTGGTTTATTAGCTTATTGTTTTTCTTAGCTGTTGGAATTCCGTTTTTCTTCTTATTACTTTTAGGATTAAAAATTTTAGTAAACAATTTGAAATCAATTGGAAGTATTGCAAAATACACATTGTTAGCTGTTTGGATTATTGCAGTGGGAATTTTAATCACCATAGGTATTCGTCAAGCTTCAGAAGTGGCTTTTGACAATAAATCTGTAGAAAAAGCTACGATTAACATCGAGCCAACGGATACGCTTTACATCAAGTTTAGACACAATGATTATTTCACAAAAAATATTCATAACAGAGATGAGTTTAAATTGGTTCAAGATTCTACAGGACAGGATTTAATTTATTCTAACGAAGTTGAATTTGAAGTTTTACCAACTGAAGAAAAGCTTCCTTACATTCAAATTGAAAAAAATGCAAACGGAAGATCATTCTCGGAAGCAAAACAAAGAGCTGAAAAAATCAATTACGGATTCAAAATCGAAGGCAATAAATTGATCTTAGATAATTATTTCCTAACTGATGTAAAAAGCAAATTTCGCGGACAAGAAGTTACGATTTACTTATATGTTCCTAAAGGGACTATACTTAAACCAGATGAATCAGTAGGTCAATACGATCGTTCAGACAGTGACTTTTTCGATTTAAACCATGATTTCAAAAATTATTCGTACAAAGTAGGCAATGACAAAGTCAACTGTTTAAATTGCCCTCCAGAAGAAAATGATGATGACGAATGGGACAATGAATCAAACATTATCATCAATGAAGACGGTGTGAAAATTGAAAACGACACAGTAATCTCAAATTCAAAAGAAATTAAAGAATTAAAGATTAGCGAAGACGGTATAATTATCAAAACGAAGTAATCTGAAATGAAAATCATCAATCAAAAAATCAATCAATCCTTTTCTTTATTCGCCTTATTATTCGGGATGTCCGTAATGGCTCAAAACAATGTCAAAATTGTACATCATCCGGAAAGCCCTTTAAAGGAAAAAATAAATAATGCTTACAGTTTGAATTTTGATTTCATCATTGAAAACAATTCAAAGGACACATTAAAATTAACACGTTTAGAAGTAAAGTTATTTGACAAGAAAGACCAACTAATTCAACAAAAGTTCTTAGACAATAACGGAACAGCTCCAAGTATATACACCATTCCAGAAATTCAATGGAATGGTGTTTCAAAAAGCTTGTTGTTTAATCCATTTGCAGAAGTAGTTTCAGAAACTGCTAAACTAGAATACACCTTTACTTTCAATAACACTATTGAAGTTAAAAATGTGGTAATTCCGAAAGATTACAATCAAGTTGTAGATTACGTTTTGCCTCTTAAAAGCAAATTATTGGTTTATGATGGTCACGATTTGAATTCGCATCACAGACGTTTTAATTACGAATTTGTGCCTATTCATCAATTAGGGTTTACTGGAAATTTCATGCGATATGCTTATGATTTTGTGGTATTGAATTCAGAAAACAAGCAATTTTTGAATAAAGGCGAAAACAACTCAGACTGGTTTGGATTTGGAAACGACGTTGTAGCTGTTGCTAATGGAGAAATTGTAGCTATAGAAACCAATCAAAAGGACGATAAAACTTTCGATATTCCATCGCTAAAAACCAATCCATTGGCCTTATACGGAAATTATGTTGTCATCAAACACAGTGAAAATGTATATAGTATGTACGGCCATTTAAAAAACTTAAGTTCAAGTGATTTAAAAGTGGGTAACAAGGTAAAAGCAGGTCAAAAAGTAGGTTCCATTGGAACTTCAGGAAGTTCCTTTTTCCCGCATTTGCATTTTGAAATCAGAAACAATATCAATCATGATGCCGAAGGAATTCCTTCCTATTTCAATAATTTTGACTTAATTTTAGGTTCAGTAAAAAAAGAAATTAAAAAAGGAGCTGTAAATACCGGCGACATCATTCAAAGCAAATAAACAAACACAATTTAAAACATAATAGTTATGATAAAATTAATGGTTCATTTAGTGAAAATAGTGATTGCTGCATGTATAGCATTGCTATTTAATTCATGTAAACTAGAGAAGGCTTTTGGGGAAAGCGTTACTGGAAGTGGAAATGTAGTATCGAAAGAAAGAAATGTATCTAATTTTACTAAAATTGAAGTAAGTCGTGGTTTAGATTGCGAAGTGGTTCAATCAGACAAAACTCAGGTTACAGTTGTTGCCGATGATAATGTACAAGAAGGAATTACAACAGTTGTTGAAAATGGAACCTTAAAAATTTCATCAAAATACAACGAGTACAACAATGTAGCATCTAAAACAATAAAAGTAAATTTACCAAAAGTTGATGTATTAGAAACAACAAGTGGTTCTTATTTAATTACAAAAAACACTATAAAAAGCACTGATATTCATTTAAAATCTAGCAGCGGAAGTAAACTGGAAGCAAATGTAGAATCAGACAAAGTAACTTTAGAGTCTACAAGTGGCAGTACTATTAATGCTGAAGGAAAAGCTTTGGAAGTTTCAACAGCTTCTTCAAGTGGAAGTACAATTAACGCCGAAAAATTAATGTCGAATGATGTTACTTCACAAAGCACAAGCGGAAGTAGCACAATAGTTAACCCTATTGTGTCTTTAAAAGCTAAAGCATCAAGCGGAAGCAGTATAGACTATGTTAAGGCACCTCAAAAAATTAATAAAGAGGAAAGCTCTGGCGGAAGTGTAGATTTAAATTAAAAAATAAAATAGTTGTAAATAATAAAAATCATTCGTCGTTGGGCGAATGATTTTTTTATATTTGTGGAAACCAAATACTACGAAATGAAAAAAATTACATTCCTACTAATTGCCATTTTATGTACTTCCCTAACCTTTGCTCAAAAGAAAGAAAAAGTAAAAGGAACTAAAATTGTTACTACTGAAAAGCATGAAACAGGGGCTTTTGATCAAATTGAGATAGAAGATAACGTAGAGGTTTTTCTAACAAAAGGTGATAAAAATAGTATCGAAATTGAAGCTGATGAAAATTTGCATGTTGCAATAGATCACAAGGTTTATGGTACCACGTTGCGTTTAAATACAAATAAAGAAATCTCTTCATTCAAAAAATTTGAAATTAGAGTCGTTTACACAGATAGTTTAAAACTGGTTTTAGTTAAACATGAAGCTAAATTGAATGTAACGCAAGGAATGAATTTAGAAAATATCACTATCAAAACATATGATTATTCTAAAAGTTATTTAATTGTCAACTCACCTAATTTCTCTCTGCTTTCAAACGACAAATCAAAAGTAGAATTAAATTTAAAAAGCAACGAAGCTTCGGTAGAAATGAGTAAAAATGCCGATATAAAAGCAACAATTTCAGCCAATAAATTAAAATTTGACATGTATCAAAAATCAAATGCAGTAATTCAAGGTGATGTTGTTGAAATGAAACTTCGTTTAGACAATAGCGCTACATATACAGGAAAAGGTCTTACTTCTAAATTATTAAACCTTACCACAGAAGGAAATACAAATTGCAGTGTTCACACTGATGGAACCCTTTCAATCACTGCCTTAGGAAAAAGTGAAGTTTCTATTTATGGAGAACCAAAAATTGAAGTTAAAAAATTTGGTGATGATGCTTCGTTGTATAAAAAGTCAAAAATATAATGCAATATAAAGGAATAAAAAAACCACTCAAATGAGTGGTTTTTTTTATAACTATATTTTTTATTAATGACCTTTAGCTGCTAAATATCTTTCAGCATCTAAAGCAGCCATACAACCTGTCCCAGCAGCTGTAATAGCTTGTCTGTACACATGATCAGCAGCATCACCAGAAACAAAAACACCTGGAACATTCGTTTTAGAAGAACCCGGAGTATTAATAATATAACCTACTTCATCAACAGTGATAAATTCTTTAAAAATTTCCGTGTTCGGATTGTGTCCAATAGCCACAAAGAAACCAGTCGCAGGAATTTCAATAACTTCCTGAGTCGATTTATTCAATGCTTTAACTCCAGTAACAACTTGTCCATCACCAAGAACCTCAACAGTATCTGTATGCATTAATATTTCGATGTTTTCTGTTTTACGAACGCGTTCTTCCATGATTTTAGAAGCTCTAAACTGTTCGCTACGAACCAACATCGTTACTTTTTTACACATTTTAGATAAATAATGTGCTTCTTCGCAAGCGCTATCCCCTGCTCCAACGATAACTACTTCTTGATTGCGGTAGAAAAACCCATCACAAATCGCACAAGCTGAAACACCACCACCCATTTTTAAGTAATGCTGTTCTGATGGCAATCCTAAATATTTAGCCGATGCTCCTGTAGAAATAATAACCGTTTCACAGTGTAATTCGACAGAATCATTAATCCATACTTTATGAATATCTCCTGAAAAATCAACTTTGGTTGCCCAACCGTCACGAATATCGGTTCCGAAACGTTTGGCTTGCTCTTGCAATTGCACCATCATTTCCGGACCGGTAACACCATCTGGATAACCTGGGAAGTTTTCAACTTCATTCGTTGTTGTTAATTGTCCGCCGGGTTGAGTCCCTTGATATAAAACTGGGTTCATGTTAGCTCTGGCTGCATAAATAGCTGCAGTGTAACCCGCAGGTCCAGAACCTATAATAAGGCATTTTATTTTTTCGATTGAATCTGACATATAATGATTATTTTTTTACAGTTGCAAATGTAAACTTTATTATAAAAAATTCACAGCTTAATAAATCCTAAATAACTATGCAGAAATAAATAAAATTTATTTCTGAAATTTGTTTTGAAAAGAAAAATTTAAACTTATATTTGCACCCGATTACGGGGTGTAGCGTAGCCCGGTTATCGCGCCTGCTTTGGGAGCAGGAGGCCGCAGGTTCGAATC
>JASLID010000095.1 GCA_030153045.1 Flavobacterium sp. | reverse complement strand
AGAGAAACAACGGTATCTAGCCCTTCTTATTCTATATCATTTAATGTAATTTATAAAAAACAATAGTAATGAATGAAGAAATAATAAACACCGCAATAATTAAAAATGAAACAAATTTAATTATTGCAATAAACAAAGATTTATCTTTATTTAACAATTGCACTCGTGTTGTGATTACAGAAGAAGAAAAACTATTTATAGAGTCTTGTAAAACTCCTAAAAGAGTTAATGGTATTTTTGTAGAGGGATTTACCGAAGCGGATTTGTTGGCGGAAAATATTAAAAAAGCCATTGCAATTGATTTTGATTATACTCAAAGAATCGATGATTTGATGATGAAACACTACAACAAGATACAGAAACATAATTATTTCAACTTAACGCCTTATATTGTACCTCAATCTGCGTGGGACGAAGAACAAGCGTTAAAAGACGAGTGTAACGCCAAAATATTAGCCTTAGGAATAACGGATTTTACATATCGTCAAAGTGTACCAAAATTAGCGAAAATATTATAACCTTAAATAAACAAACAATGAGTAAATTATTAAAATTAAATTGGAAGGACTTTTTAAAAGGGCTTATTTTAGGAGTAGGAACACCTGTTCTTTATTACCTACAAGAGTTTATCCCAACACTTACGGATTTAGACGCTATATATAAAATAGCCATTTCTGCTTTTATAGCTTATATCATAAAGAATCTTACACAAGATTCTAATGGTAAGTTTTTTGGTAAAGATGAAGACTCTGATATTGGAGGAGGAGGAATTAAAAACCCTAAAGGGCAGTAATGCAGTTTTGGCTAAAACAATATGTTTATTTGCTACCAATAGTTTTATTGGTAGCATCTTTATTATCGGTATTTTTCGATTATAATTACGTAGTTGTAGGGAATTTAGTAGGCTATTCAATAGCAACAAATGTTCTTTTTCTTTTACATTTTTACTACGGAAAATATTGTTGGTTTACAAGATTATCTCCTATTGGATTGATTGCCATAAACATAGTTGATATTATAGGGAACTACATGGAAGAAGAATTTTATAATTTTTGGTATGTTATTGTGATTTTTTCTGTAATTTTGACACTAACACTTATTTTAGAACTAGACAAAAGAATAAAGAATGGTTAAATTACAAGTAACAACAAGTCAAATACACGATGTAGTATCTTGGAACGACGCAACAATACAAGGGATTTTGATGGCTTTTATATTAGCATTTGGATTCGTGATTTATCATCTTTTCAAGACAAATCAAGCCATGTACAAGGAATTTTCAGCAGAAAGAGAAGTTTTACACAGACAACATTCCGCTGAAATTAAAGAATTTAATACGTTGATATTAAATATAACGAAT
This sequence comes from Flavobacterium sp., assembly GCA_030153045.1. Classification (GTDB taxonomy): domain Bacteria; phylum Bacteroidota; class Bacteroidia; order Flavobacteriales; family Flavobacteriaceae; genus Flavobacterium. The sequence goes on along the minus strand of JASLID010000095.1, from coordinate 70,158 downwards.
CAATACAGAGATGGAATTGACAAGTTATACCAACTTTATAAAAAGTAAAAGATATGATTATGTGTTTCCCCATAGAAAAAAAAGACACAGAAAAAGAATCTTTGCGTGAAAACTTAGATGCTCTTTTAATTTGCATAGAAAAAGGAGAGAAAAAACTTTGTAAACTATTTAAAAAAACCAAAAAAGATGATAACAACAAAAGAAGCGATAGAGATATTCGGTAAGCCAAATCAACAAGGCAGTTATTTGACAGCCATAAAATTACCTTATCCTATGCGATTAGCTTGGGATATAAAAACAGAAGTGAAAACTATGCGTTGTCATAAATTAGTAGCAGAAAATTTCACAAATGTTTTTACTGAATTATTAGAGGTTTACGGATTGCCTAAAATTAAAGAATTAGGAATTGATTTATTTGGAGGTTGTTTTAATTTTAGAGCAATGAGAGGCGGTTCTGATTATTCAAGACATAGTTGGGGAATAGCAATAGATTTAGATCCTCTTAGAAACCAATTAAAAGAAACTTCTAAAACAGCAAGATTTGCAAGACCAGAATATAAACAAATGATTGATATATTTTATAAGCATGGTTTTGAAAGTCTAGGAAGGGAAGAAAATAGAGATTGGATGCACTTTCAAATAAAAGCTTAATGTTTTACGTTTACTTACATATTAGACTAGACACAGGACGACCATTTTATGTGGGTAAAGGACTGGGCAAAAGAAGTGAGATACATAGTAATAAAAGCAAAGAATGGAAAGAAATATCTAGTTTTAATGGATACGATATAATAATTTTGGAAAGCGAATTATCCGAGTACGATTCTTTTGAATTAGAAAAATATTGGATAAAAAGAATAGGCAGAAATCTATTAGTAAATAAAACTGATGGGGGTGGTTCTACATTTGGTCTAAAGCATACCAAAGAATCAAAAAATAAAATGTCGGCTTCCAGAAAAGGAATACCTACTTCTAAAAAACAAAAACAAAAAGTGGCTTCTTTGTTTAAAGGCAAATTTGGAAAAGAACATAATAGAAGCAAATCTGTAACATGCATTGAAACAGGCAAAGAATACGGTTCACAATTAGAAGCACAAAGAGAATTAAATCTAGGCAACGGAAGCGTAAGTTGGTCAATAAAACATAAAAAACCTATCTTTGGAATGCACTTTGAACATTTAGTTAAGTAAAATATTATGACACAGATAACAGCCAAAAGATTTTTATTCGCACTAATTGTAGTGTTGATTTTAATATTTGCATTTTTTAAATGTAATGACACGGATAAACTAGATTTAGAGAATAAGAAACACGAAAAGACAATTGATTCTTTAAAAGTAGAGTATAAAGAAGTTATGGCTAAATATGACGCTTCCGAAAAAGAGATTTCTATTTTACATAATAATTTATTATCAGCTCAAAAAAACACACGAATTTCCGAAGCAAAACTAGCTACTCTTCAAAGAAAAACTTACAAGCCACAATATATTGAAAACGTCAAAGACTGCAACGATACTATTCAAAAAGCATATGAACTATCAGTTTTAAAAGATAGTGCTTGTAATGTGGTTATTTCGGATAAAAACGTAGAGATTTCACAACAAGATTCTATTATAAAGTTTCAAGAAGGTCAAAAAGCATATTTATTACAAGCAAATGACTTAATGGAAAACGCAAATAAAAACCTTGAATTTATAAACGACAACAAAACTAAACAAATCCGAAAAGAAAAGCTAAAGAAAAACTTTTGGAAAGCAACGGCAGTCGGAGTTGGAATATATAGTCTAAAACTTATAATGTTTAAAAAATAATACTATGACAGCCATTAGAAATAAAAATGCGTATGCTGACAAGAATCCAATTTCAGATAATGACTTTCTTGTAGGTACAAACGGAGACACTATAAAGAAGGAAACCAAGAGTTTTCCAGTATCAGCTTTAAGAAATTATTTAATATCAGGTCTTTCTCCTGAGACTGGAGGAACTCTAAAAGTAACTGAAATAGTTTATGAAGGAGTTTTGACTACACCGGAAGAAGTAGCCAACGCTTTAAATCCTTCTCATATTATCCAAAGATATGAAGTAGTGATACTAAATGTAAACGGAGACAAATACCAATTAAAACTTCAAAATATTGTTATTGGATTAATCGAAACTCCAGTAACAAATGATGATTTTATCCCAATCAGTTTAGTAGCTAGTAATTTGTCGGAATCTATCAGTTTTTACAAAGGATTTAATCTTGCAGAAGGTAGAGAAGAGTTTTACTCAATTGGTTCTGTTGGATTTAGCATCACAAAAGAATTAGACGAAGACGAAGTTGAAACAGGAGTAATTTTCTTAGAACAAAAAGGACAAACTAATTTAGGGGGTGGTGTTAATATATATAAATGGTACAATCCCGCTACTTATAAACAAGAATATTACACATTGTATTCGTCGGATTCTAGTGTAACTTTTACAAAAGAAATTGTTTCAGGAAATGAAACGGGTAGAATTTCTATTACTGCTTCATTATCAAATACAAACTTCGCTATAACTGATTTAACTTTTACAGCAAACAGAGTACACAATTTAGATTCAAAAACTGTTTATTATAACAATGCTAAACAGATTAAGTCAAATGTTAATGTCATACAACCTGCCGGAGAAGCTTCTTTTGAAGAAAAAGGATATGGAACAACAGTTGCTGACATAATCAAAAGAATCAAAAATAGTGCAGATGCAATTATTTTAGAAATAAGAGGGAATAAGTCAGTTAAATTTTTTGGTAATGTATTTAGCAATGGGTTATCAAATCTTCCGTCTAATACAGTTTTCGGAGAAGATGCTTTTATTACAAACTCAACAGGGCTTAGGAATACCGCGTTTGGGACAGAAGCTCTTAGAAATGCAACAGAGAATGATAATTCAGCATTTGGAAACGCTTCTTTGAGAGATTTAACAACAGGCATTCAAAATACAGCGATTGGTTATGAATCTTGTGCGGAAGTAACAACAGGTGTACAAAATGTAGGAATAGGATATGACGCTATGTATAAATCAGCAGGAGCGTCCTCCTTCAATACTGTAATTGGATTTTCTGCATTAAGTAGAACAGAAGACGAAGTTTTTACTGAGACGGCTAACAATTGCACCATCATAGGAAACGCAATTAAAACAAAAAGCGGGAATTTAAACCCAATTAATCAAATAATAATAGGTAGCAATTCAGTTGGAGAAGGAGATAATACAATTGTAATAGGTAATGAAAATTCAGAAGTGGCTTATCTGCCAAGACACACAACAACAGAAATTAATGCTTTTATAGGAATGACAAAAGGAGCAGAAGTTTTCAACACAACATTAAACACAAAATGTTTTTATGACGGAACAATTTGGCAAAAAGTAACTTCATCAGCAATGTAATTATGAGATCAAGAATAAGACAAATATCAGTTGAAGTTGTAGTCAACAAACCTGATTCAGAAGTAACTAATTTTATGAATATGGTTTATGCCGTAGGAGGAGTTAGAAGGTTTGATATTGATGGGAAGAAAGTCGAGAGAACAATTTCTGAAATCATAGAAACTGAAAACGGATTTAAACTTTATATTACAAATGAGAATACTACTCAGGAGTGGATAGAGTTTTACGATAAAACAAGAATAACAAAGTTTAATTTTATAGATTAATATGCAAAGTACTAACAAATTTATAGTTACACCAAAAGGGGGAAACAATTTCATTAATGAGAAGCAGGTTGGTGGACAAACAATGATTGTAAACACTTCTATTGAAGAAGCAATTAACGTAAATAGATTTGGAGTAATTGTTGCATTGCCATTAAATTATAGCGGAAACATTCAAATTGGAGACGAAGTTGTGGTTCAACATAATGTATTCAGAGATTGGTTCGATTCAAAAGGAATAACGAGAAAATCTGTATGTTATTTTAAAGAAGATTTGTATTTTGTTGATGAAGAAAGTATTTTTCTTATCTTTAGAGACGGAAAATACATATCCGTAGATTACTATTGTTTTATTGAGCCAATTGTTGAAGAAAAAAGATGGATTGGAAAAGTAGAAGTTGAGCATCAAGGTATTGTAAAGTTTCCAAATAATTATTTAGAAAGTCAAGGAGTTTTCGCAGGAGATAGAATTGCCTTCAAAACTGATTCAGAATATGAGTTTGAAATTGAAGGACAAAAACTATACAGAATGAGAGTTCCAAACATATTAGTAAAAATATCAGCCTAAATGATAGGATTATCAGAAGATATAGAGATTGCTATTCAAGATTCCTTAGAAGGATTACTTCTTGATGTAGATTTACTAGAAGTAGATGATGTAAAATTATCCGCCCTAGTAAAATCTCGTATAGATTCGTTTACCGCTATAAAGCAACTTCTATTAACTTGGCAAAACTCCGCAAACGCACCTAGCCATGAAAAACTAAAAACCTACATAATAGAACTTGTAGAAGTTGGAGAAGCATCGGTTAAAGTTTTAAGGCAAGCATTAAGAAAAAAAATTGACTTCGCTGATTTAGATCCGGAAAGATTCGGTACTGCTATTGCTAGTAAACCAATTATCTTAAAAGCTATTTCTGACATTGATGCAGGAAACAAAGAACTTCAAATGCAAATTGAAGCCGATAAATTCGACTTAAATGAGCGTGAGTTTAAAAGAGGTTATCCTGAAAAATACGCCAATCAAGAGTTTTTACCATTAAAAAACTATCACAAAGAATGGTTTGACGAGGAAACTAATTCAGTAATGATTTGTCCTAAAGGAACAAAAGGAGAAGTTATTGAGTTGGATGGATTAAAAATAATGCTTCCAAAAAAGCCAAAAAACACCGAAATATTATTTCACAGAAAGTCAAAAGAAGACCAATATTGGAAAAGAATTGATGTGCCAAACGGATTAACTCCTGATACGCAAGAAGCTTTTCACGATTATATTGTTGAGGAATACAGAAGAAGAAGAGAAGGAGTTTGGTTTATGAATAACGGAGAAGCTGTTTATTTAACTCCTGCTCATTACATGGGGCTTCAATGGAATGAAATGCTTGAAACTGGTGGATATAAAGAATTTCGTATGGCTCAGGCTAATATGTACTATTTCGCCAAAGCTTGTTTAGTTGACCCAAGAAGTGTAGGAATGTTTTTTACAAAAGGACGTAGAACTGGATTTACTGAATTAGCATTAGACCACATGGTAGATAGTTCTACGTGTACAAAGAATGCCAAATACGGGATTACGTCTAAAACAGAAAATGATGCAATATCGGCTTTTTTAAAGTACACTCACGTTATTCAGAATTTACCATTTTTCTTTATTCCAGTTGTTAAAGGAAAAATTGATGATGTTAAAAAAATGGTTTTTGGAAAACCTTCTGATAATACTAAATCTGCAAAAAAGCTACAAGACACTTCTACAAAAGACTACCTTAACACAATGGTAGATTTTAGAGCAACAGCTACACTTGCTTATGATTCAAACAAGCTAACAATGTACCTAAGTGATGAAAGTTCGAAATGGGAAAAACCAAATAATATTGAAGACCATTGGGCGAATGTTAAGCCTACAATGGTGCAAGGTGGATTAGTCGTTGGTAAAACTTTTATGGGTTCTACATTAAATCCAAAAGACAAAGGTGGTTCTCAGTTTGAAACATTAGAAAAAGGCTCAAACGTATTGAAGCGAAATGCTAATGATAGAACTATTACTGGTTTATACTCGTATTTTCTTCCTGCACACAAAAACATGGAAGATTACACCGATAAATATGGTGTTTGCCATATTACAGTTCCAGAAGGAGAAAGCTTTATTAACGCTAGGGGAGTAAGACAAAAACAAGGTTCTTTACAATATCTAGAAAATGAGTTTAAATCTGCTAAATTATTAGGGGATAAGTTTTACTGGAACGCAAGAAGACTTGACCCAATTACAAAACAAGATGCTTTTAGAGACGAAGCTGTAGATTCTGCTTTTGACCAACAGAAAATAAACGATCAAATAGATTATAATTACGATTACGATATTAAGAAGACATTAGTTCGTGGAAACTTCTCATGGGAAAACGGAATTAAAGACACAAAAGTTATTTGGACACCAAACGAAAGAGGTCGTTTTTTAATAGCATGGCTTCCAAACGAAGTTGACTTTAAAAGCAACCAAAAAGAAATGAGAAGAAACACTTGGGGCGGAATGAGTTTTCATCCATTAAATGACGATATTGGTTGTTTAGGCGCGGATAATTACGACATGAACGCAACAAATGATAGTGTTTTAGAGAATACAGAAAATGGATTAGAACATTCCGGAGGTTCAAGAGGAGCTTTATCAGGAGTTACAGGAACTACAATGCAAAACGTACCCAGTAATTTCTTTTTCCTTGAATACTTAACAAGACCCGAAGAAGCAGAAATATTTTATGAAGACGCATTAATGGCTTGCGTATTTTACGGCATGCCAATTCTTATCGAGAATAACAAACCTAGAATGTTGCACCATTTTAAAAATAGAGGTTATCGTGGATTTTCGTTAACTAGATTTGACAAAGCGACAAATAGATTGTCAAATGACGAAAAATTATTAGGAGGAATACCTTCTTCTTCGCAAGATGTTATAACTTCGCACGCGACTGGAATTGAATCTTACATTTTAAAATACGTTGGAAAATATAATCAAGGGCAAAGCGTTCATGCAATCAGAGAAGAAGGAGAAATAGGCAGTATGCCTTTTGATAGAACTTTGAAAGATTGGGGGAAATTCAACATAGCAAAAAGAGAAAAATTTGACATTACAGTCGCGTCAGGATATGCTTTAATGGGATTAAATAGAAAATCATACGCACCAAAAGAACAAGAAAAACAACCAGTTGTAATAAAACTACACCGTTATACAAACTAAACAATGCAAGAAAGTAAATTTGAAATATTAGCAAGCGTAAAGTTTCCGACTCAATTAGAAACTTTTGACGAAAAAGTAAAGCCTGCATTTGGACTTTCAGTAGGAACAGCAATATCTACTGAATGGTTTCATAGTGTTGGTTCTGGAACTTGTAGATTTTATAACAACCAAGCAGATTTCCAAAGAAGAAGAAATTACGCTAATGGTAATATTGATATGCGTCAATATTATCCTAAACTTGGTACAAACGGAGACGTTTCTTTGCTAAACCTTAGTTCAAAACCATTAACTACTATTCCAAAACTTGTAGATTTAGTTGTAAACGGAATGTGCGATAGAGGTTATTCTATTGAAGCAAATGCTATTGATCCAATTTCTCAGGAAAACAAACAAAAATACCGTCAGCAGATTAAAGACGATATGAACTCTAAAGAGATTATTGAATTATCTAAAGAAAAGTTTGGAATTGACATTGGAACTATGCCAACAGAAAAGTTGCCGGAAACTGACGACGAATTAAATCTACACCTGCAAATGGATTGGAAGCCGTCTTGCGAACTTTCAGCACAAATAGGAATAACTTCTGTTTTTGAAGAAAATATGTTTGAAATGACAGTTGATAGACAGATTAAAAGAGATTTGGTTGTTGATGGAATTGCTTGTGTAGAGAATAGATTTCATAGCGCAAAAGGAATTACTCTAAAAAGAGTTGACGCAATGAACTTAATTTATTCAAGAACTAAAGACCCTTATTTCAGAGATTGTTTTTACAAAGGGCATTACGAAGAAGTTTTGGTAACAGATTTACTTTTAGAATTTCCTGAATTATGTCAATCTGAAAACGACCATATAAAGCAACAATTAGTAGATCAAAGCGGTTGGTGGTCTCAATATCATGGAGGAAGACCTGAATTAAAAGGACACGCAAATATTTTAAGGTTTACATATAAAACTACTCGTGATAATTATAGTAAAATAAAAGAAAAAGCAACTGGAGAGAAAATTGTTTCGAAAGCAGATGCTAATTTTGATGAAACTGAATTAACTAAAAAAGGAAAGAAAAACGATTATAAAAGAGTTTCTAAAATTGAAGAAGTTCTTTTTGAAGGAGTAATGGTTATTGGAACAAATATTTTATTAAAATGGGAACTTGCTAAAAGCATGGCTCGCCCAAACTCTAATACTCAAAAAGTATGTGAGCAATACAACATCATTGCGCCAAACTACCAAGAAGGAATAATTCACAGTTTAGTACAAAGAATGATTCCTATTGAAGATTTAAGAAATGTTATTGAGTTAAAAGCCGAGCAAATCATTCAAGGAATAACTCCTGACGGAATTGGAATTGATTTAGACGCAATCGCTTCATTAGACTTAGGAGACGGAAATACAATGTCTGCTCAGGAAAGTTTAAATATGTATCTACAAAAAGGTTCGTTCTTTTATAGAAGCTACGGACAAGGAGGAGATTTCAACAATGCTCAAAGACCTTATACAGAAATCAAAACAGGAGATAGTATTGGTAAATTAACAGCATTAAGAAACGAAAGTATGTATTATCTAACTCAACTAACGGATGTTATTGGATTAAATCAATATTCTGACGCTTCTAATCCAGACAAAGACAGTTTAGTAGGTATCGGAAAACTAGCTTCTCTTAACTCAAATCTAGCAACTAGACATATTTTAAAAGGAGCAGGATTCGTTACATTAGAAACAGCGAAAAGCACGCTATACAGAATCCAAGATATTTTAAGATATTACCCAAGCCTAAAAGCAGATTTAATTAGAAAAATTGGAGCAACAGCAGTTGAAGATTTAGAATCTATTGCTAATTTACATTTATCAGATTTTGCCCTAAACTTATATTTAGAACAAGACGATGAAGAAAAAGCAATGTTGGATCAAGATTTATCAAGTGCAGTTGAAGCAGGATATATTACTTTAGCGGATAAATACAAAGTAAAAAACATTCGAATATTCAAACAAGCAATTGCTTACTTAGCTATCGTAATTGAAAAAGCTTCTAAGAAAAAAGAAGAACAAGACGCTGTTAAATTCAAACAACAAGCAGACGAGAACATCAGAGCAAGTCAAGAATCTGAAAAAGCGAAACAAGAAACTATTTCTCTTGAACTTCAAGCAAAAACTGAGCAAGCAAATATTGTAGGAAGTTGGGCTATTAAAAAAGAACAAGCAAAAGGCGAACAAGATAGACTTACTGAGGAAGTAAAAGGAGAAAACGCAATTAATCTTCAATATGTAGCTAATGAAGGAAAAGTAGAAGTTGCCGATAAATCTGAAAGAGCAAAAAAAGAAAATATTTTAGAACAAGGCAATATCCACAGCAGGATTACTGAACAAAGAGCTAAAGATAAAGACGCAGTAGATTTTAAAGCAGAAGACGAAGAAATGAGTATTTTTCAAGCAAACGAGTAAAAAAATCATTTGTAAACGTTTGTTGTCGGATAATTTTTTTATATTTGTATCGTAATTACCTATTAAACAATGATTTTATGACAAATTCTGACAAACCGAAGAAGAAAATAATGGTTAAAGTTCCTAAAGATTTTGAGCTAACCAAAAGATATTCTGATAAAAAAAAGGAAATTTTAGCTAATACTAATTCCAAAAAAGGAGATATAATTGAAGACAAAGTTCAAGGGATTATTATTGATAAAAAAACTGCTGTAGCGTCTCCTAAAAAATTTAGAAGAAAAGTAACTACTTCTCCGACAAATGTGAAAATAACAGGAGACGACGGAAGCTTGGTTTATGAAGGAAGAAAAGACTCTAAAGAAACCAAACAAGCTTTATTAGACAGCGAGAGACACACTAACATAACTAACGAACAAAGAGGTCAAAACGCTAACGAGTTTAATAGAAGTACTGGTTCTAAAGAAAAGTTAGATAAAAAAGACGAAGAATCATTAGTTAGTAGAAAAAGTGCTAATTACAGATAAAATACAATACAATAAACAAATCTAATTAAATCAAATAAAATGGCAGACGAAACAGAAAATATTGAAAATGCGGATTTAGGTTCACAAGAACAAGAAACGCAAAGTTTTACTTTTTCAATGGCAAGTGAAGAAAATGAGGAAGAAATTATCCCTTCTATTGAGCCTGAACCAAAAGAAGAAATTATTCCTCCTGCAAATGAACCCGAACAACCAGAATATGAGTATGTAGATTTGGACGAAGAGGAATATGTAGAGCTTGACGAAGATTTAGCATTACAATACATCGCAGAAAAAAAAGGAATGACGGTTGAGGAGTTTCAAAACTCATTAACTCCAAAAGAACAAAAAAAATTAGCTCCGGAAATCGAAGCTTATAACGATTTTTACGAAAAAACAGGTAACAAGAGTTACAATGATTTCTTAGAAACTCAAAAAGATTGGGATTCAGAAACTCCAGAGAATACTTTAAAAGAGTATATTAGATTATCTAATCCTGATTTATCCGCAAAGGAAAGAGAAAGACTATACGATAAAAAGTATAGTATCGAGGATCTTGACGAAGAAGATGATGAAGATCAAATTTTAGACAAGAAAATTGATACAAAAGAAGATTTAAGAAAAGCTAAAGAGTTTTTCTCTAAACGAAAGGAAGAATTTAGTGTAGCTAGTGGTACTGACGAACACATTCCAACTGAGTATAGAGAAGCTAAGAAGATTATCGAAGAATCAAAAAAACAAGAAGAAGACAATTCAATTGTTTACCAACAAGCAAGAAAGGAGTTTCTATCAAAAACAGACGCTCGATTTAATGAAGATTTCAAAGGTTTTGAGATTGAATTAGGTAGTGAAGCAACTGGGTTTCAAAAGGTTTTATTTAAGCCGGAAAACATTAAAGAAACTAAAGACTTTTTATCCGACATTGGTAACTTTGAAAATACGTTCTATGACGAAAAAGGTAATTTGAAAGATCAAGAAGGTTTACAAGAAGCCGTTTACTTTGCCAAAAACTATAAATCAGAGCTTAATAAAGCTTATTTAAGAGGAATGGCAGATAAAGTAGAAGCTGACGATAAACTTTCGAAGAACATTCAACCTGATAACCAATCAAGTGTGCCAACGCAAACTCAAACTGGTTATATATTTTCAGTAGAATAGATAAATTCTTACTTGTTGAAAATTTATTTTTAACAATTAAAACAAAAAACTATGGCTATTTCAGCAAGTCCAGCGGTAAGGTTAAATCCTAGTGTAACTAAAACACCAACTCCGCAAAATTATTTGGATTTATCCCAAATGAATTATTTTAGAAACGAACTTCCTGCTTTCATTAGCAAAACTATTCAAGGAAGATACGGAAGTCAACAATTAGATACGTTCATGGAGCGTAAAGGATTGAAAATGGCTTTAGCGTCTGACGTTGCAACATGGATGGAAGAAGACAGATTAACTCAATTAGCTACGGGTGTAACTCGTCTTGCAGATGTATTTACATTAGCAGACCATACTTTTAGAGTTGGGGAAATTTTAACCGCTTTTGACGCTACTGGAGCTGTCTTGAAAAAAGGTAGAATTACAGCAGTTACATCAACTACTTTTACTGCTATTTGTGGTAACGGAACAGGATGGGGAGCATTAGGAACAACAGCTTTAGTATGTTATACTGGAACAAGTGAGTTCTTAAAAGGATCGGCAGGTATGCAAGAATCTTTAAACACAACTTACCAACAATTTACTGCAAGACCAAGCATTGTTAAAGAAATGGTTTCTGACAACAGAACTAACTTAACACAAGATTCTTGGATTACTGTAACTGCTCCTGACGGAACAAAAGGTAACTTATGGTACGATGTAAACAAAAATGGTTGTGAAGCTCGTTTCAGAAATGCTCGTGAAAAAGCGCACTTCGATTCAGAAGATTGGACAGGAGATTTATTAGCAGGAGGTTACAAAGGTCGTGAAGGTATTTTAGCTTCTATGGCACAAGGTAACGTTTACTCAGGATTAGTTAGTAACATGACTGATGCAAGAGGTATCGTTGATAGATTAGAAAAACAAGGTCAATTACCAAATAACACAATTTATGGTAACACAGATTTATGTTTTGGATTCGATTCATTCTTAGCTTCTGCTAACGTTAACGGACAAGCTTTCGGAGCTTTCGATAACGAAGAAAACATGAAGTTAGACTTGTCTTTCACAGGATTCGGATTAGGAACTTACAAATTTAACTACGGAGGTCTAAGAATCTTACAAGATCCATTAGGACACGGAGCTAGAGTTGGAGTTACAAAAATCAACGGATTCTTAATCCCTGATGGTTCTCAATCAGTAAGAGACACTTTAACTGGTAAAATGTCTTCTAAACCAATGTTACACTCTTTATACAGAGCTAAAGGTTCTGAAAACAGAGATTACGAAATGGTAGTTAGAGACTGGGCTAAAGGAACGGCTACTACTGATACAATTACTACTGAGTTTCAAAGTGAAACTGCGACTGTCCTTCTGGGCAGGAATAATACTATTTTATTTGCAGGGGCTTAAGCTCTTTTAAATAAAGAAAAACTAAACCCTCCTAGTGAGGGTTTTTTTATGCTGTAGCAGTTGGGTTTAATCTTATAGCTTCTTCAAAAGCTAAATGAGCTTCAAATTCAGTTTTAAATATACCAACATGGGTTAGTTTACCATTTAGTTTTATTTTAGCACACCATTTATTTCTATCCTTAAAAAAAGTAACTCCTTTGTATTGAGAGCTAAATTTTTTCTTTTCAGGTTTAATTTTATGCTCTAACCAATTTTTTAAAGCCATTTCATAAGCATTACTAGCTTCTTTTTCGTCTGTAAAACTACCTAAATGGTGCTTTTTGTCTTCAATTCTAATTGCAGATTTCCACTTTTTATGAATTTTATGCCAATATACTCCGGTAAATTCACTAGATGATTTTAAATGTTTTTGATTTGTATTTTCTCTTTGAGTAATAATTTGCAGGAATAACAATCTATTATCTTTTCTGTTTTGAAAAATATGATCAACAATATTTGTTATCCCGTTAGGAACGTGATTTAAAAAAGCCATAGCTACTAATATATTAACTCTGCTCTTTGTCCCAATCTTATCTTTATGAAGACTAACAAGAAAATAACCATAATCACATATAGACTGTTTTAAAATCCCTTGTTTTGGTTTAGCTCTATAAAATAATGATTTTATTCTTCCTAAGTCAGAAACTTGATAAAGTCCTTCGTAATTCGGAATATCTTTCCATTGCTCAGTTTTTTCGATTAAATCGACTTCGCAAAAATAAACAATGTCTTTTAAATTTAAGTTTTCGTAGTGTAGCATAATTAAGAATCTAAATCAGGGTGGTTTTCTAAAGCAAATTCAGCATCTCCTTCTATCATTTCAAGGTATAGCCTAGAACAAGCTAACATACCTGAATTAAATCCATGACTCCAATTGTCGTCTTCTCCTAGACTTTTTATTTCTTCTGGATATTTTTTCTCTAAGTTTTTTAATGATTGTAGTATTTCATATCGTTCTTCTTCAAGAAGTTTCTCAGGATTAGCTCTGGCATACCAAACTAAAGAACAATATTTTTCGCTGTTTTCTTGCATCAATTTAACAGCTTTTTTAATTTTCTCTCTCTTTTTTGTTCTCATAATATTTATAGATTAAAACAGTAAAATTCCATTAAGTCGGCAGTATTGTGAGAAGTGCCTTCCTAATGGAATCTTTGTAATGTTTTCGATCTATTTGTAATGCTTCTCACTTCACTACACTGCAAATATAAAAATTATTTATTGAATTATCCGTTTGTTGTCGTTTATTTTTTATCTTTGTTTTATTAATTAAAATCAAATCAAATGGAAACAAGACAAAAAGCACCGCATCACATGAGCAAAGATTACAAAGCTCTTAAAGAAAATGGCTTAATTAGCGAATGTGGAAAGTTCATTATTGAACAAAAACCCAAAGAAGGCAATATTGATGAAAATCTTAATTTAGATAACGAGCCTAAAATAAATCAAACTCCTAATGTCGCACTAGACAATCAAACAGGAGAAGTAAAAACAAATAAAGAAGGCAATTCACAAGAGCCAACAGTTCCTTTATCAAAAGTACAGGAAATGATGGACGAAATGAAGAGAAGCATTTTAGCAGATTTACCAAATTCTACTCCGGCACAACCACAAGTTTACGCAAGTTTACAACCACAAGCTTTTGATATTACAGATAATATTCCAGAATTTAAAGATTGGGAAGTAAAAGAACGCGAATACAGATTAGTAGATAATCAAAGACCAATTACCCGTTCAATTCAAAGAGCGCATACTAAAGAAAGAGCTTTACAGTATTTCAATAAGGAGACTGGAAAAACTCATACAATGCGTTACAGCTCTAATCAACCTTCATTCTTTGTTGAAAACCAAAGTAAAGACCCGAAGGACATTATGGACGCGGAAATTATCTTCCAATTCGGAACACTAAAACTAGGAGTTGCAGACACTAACTTACAGAAATTTTTGCATATCCATACAGATTTCGGAGTTTTATTCGAAGAGCATGACCCAAGTAAATTAGCTAGACAAAACATTGAAAATAGAAAACTGAAAAACAAAGCAGAATCTTTAATCGATACTGTAGGGAAATCTATGAATCGTGCTATTGTTAGCTTAGAAACTCCTCAATATATTGAAGCTTGGACAAACGACCAAGTAGAAGAAGCTATTTGGGATTTCGTGGGTAAAGACCCGAAAAAATACATTGAGTATTGCCAAGACCCAAACACAGCAATTAAAGGCGTAGCAAGGTCGGCAGTAAACAAAGGAAATCTAATTTACAAAAATTATAGATTCTACGATGCGGATAATTCACTATTATTAGAAGTTGATAGAAACAAAAACGAATTTGATGAAATCGCTAATTATTTCCAAACTAGCGATGGAAGAAATTTATACGAATACCTTTTAGGTAAGCAATAGTAGTTTTTGATAAATAGAAAAAGCCTAACAATTACGTTAGGCTTTTTTTTGTAAAACTTTAAAAAATAAATGAAAGTCCCATTTTCATTCAAATTAATTACTGGCAAGTATGCTCGAATTTTTACTAATATAACGTAGTCTTACTTTTATGCTACGCTAGGAATATCACGAGTTCTGCATCGTTTTCTCCAATCTCCAATAATTTACTAAACCAAAGGTATAATTTTTATTTTTATTTATCCGTTTGTTGTCGTTTATTTTTTATCTTTGTGTAATTAAAACTTTTCTTATGGCATTTAGTATTAACAGAGTACGTAACGTTACCTCATATCTTTTAAAGAAAAATAACTATGGACAAATAGAGCCAAGTCAATTTGATTCTTTATGTGATTTAGCGCAAAACTCCATATTTGAAAGTCTTTTTTATTCGGACAACTACGATACAATCAAAAAAGGAAATAGATTAACTAACGACCAATACGCAGATTTAAAGAAAATCCGTGAGGAGCAAATTGATGTTTATTCTATTTATTCTACTCCAAGTAATTTTACTTATGATTCAGGAAGTGGTTTATGGAAATATGTTGGAACAGATTTATACAGAGCAATAGATTTATCGTTAGTACATACTTCAACTAAAAAGAAAGTTTCTATTGAAATGAACTTAAAAACTAAGTTGAATTATGCCGTAAACTCTAATATTAATCATCCAACAATAAATTTCCCTGAATATTGTAGAGTAGGAGACGATTTTCAAGTTTATCCTAACGCGCCAACCGGTTATCATGTAGAATTGCTTTATCTAAGAAAGCCTAAAACTCCGAAGTGGACTTATTCGATTGTAGGAGGTAATGCGATTTTCAATGCAGGAGCAAGTGATAAACAAGATATTGACTTACACGAAAGTTTATACGAGAGATTTGTTGTAAAAGTCCTAAGTTACATGGGATTAAGTTTAAAAGACGCTGATGTAACACAAGCAACAGCAAATGAGAGTGAAATTATTAAACAAACACAATCTTAGTTATGGGAGAAATGAATCATCAGGAATATTACGAAAATGAAGCTAATCATGGAGAATACCGATATGTTTCACTACTTGAACTAACTAATAATTTCATGGATAACCAAATTGGAGACGATACTTTGATTGGGCAGATTCCTAGAAGAAAAGTAATTTATCAATTAAAACAAGGCATTAAGGAGTTTAATTTCAGCAATCTTCGTGAAGTTAAAGGAGCAGAACTTGAATTAAATGACACTTTAACAGCGATTTATCCGCCAAATTACGTGAACTATGTAAGAGTTTCATGGGTACACCCAGTTTCAGGGAAGTTATTGCCAATGAGTATTAATCCTGATTTAAACACTCATGTCGCGTATCTTCAAGACCAAGATGCACATATTCTATTCGACCAAGACGGATTTATTTTGGAAGGAACAACGCTAAACGCAGAACTTGAAAGTCAACAAAATGTTATTGGCTACGAGTTTGACGTAAATTGCTTTAATGACGCTTACAATAATGCGTATAGCGTAGATAGACCTACGGCTTTTGGACTAGACACTACTCAAAACATGAACGGGTGTTTTAATACCACGAGTGCAGGATTTCATTTTAGCTCAGATGCGTTGAGTAAAGTTATCATGGTTGAGTACATTTCTGATGGATTAGAACACGCGGACGATGCTGATATTAAAATAAACAAACTAGCTGAAACTGCATTATACGCTTATGTAAAATGGCAGTTACTTACAAATAAAAGTGGAGTTCGAGAATACGAGGTAAAACGTGCAAAAGATGAATACATAGCATTACATCGTAACGCATCGATAAAACTGATGAATATTAGACATACAGACGTTATGTTTTTGTTGAATAATCGTAAAAATTGGCTTCGTTAAAATGAAAATACTAAATAATTTTACTACAGGAATTACCAATTCTGATGTCGCGTATCGTTTATTGCCATCAGGGACTATGGTTGAAACCGAGAACTTCTTTGTAACTCCATCAGGAGGTAAAGATGTTGGACTAGGGAAGAATGTTTTAGGGAATATGCTTGTTATCGATAATCAGTTTTTGGGAGGTAAGAGTTACGGAGCAGGGAAAGATTCCGCTAATAACAAAGTTTACTATTTCGTTAAATCTACTCAGTATGATTATTTAATGGAATATGACGTAGTAACAAATGCAAATGTAGTCGTGCTACAATCTACTACAGGAACTCGATTAAATCTTAAAACAGGAGAAAGAATTACCAATATTGATATTTATATCGACCCAGAAGGAAACGGGAATCTTATTGCTTGGAGTGGAGATACAAACCCGCCAAGAATAGGAAATATTGAAAGAATGAAAACTTGGGGGATTGATGGTTTTACAGCAGAAGAAATTATGCTTATTAAAGCACCTCCAACATATTCTCCTACATTAGTACCAATTATATCAACAGAAAATGCTCAGGCAAACTACCTAGAAGATAAATTTATTTGTTTCGCTACAAGATTTAAGTACAAAGACGGGTATTATTCAGCTATTTCTAGTTTTTCAAAATATTTCTTTGAACCAAAATCTTACGATTTAGATTTTGAAACTTTTGAGAACAAAGGAATGTTAAATAGTTTTAATTCTGTAGATATTTCTTTTGAAACAGGAGAAAGAGAAGTAATTGCAATAGATTTGGTATTCAAATTCGCAAATGAAACTAATATTTACAAAGTCGATACATATATTAAATCAGAAGAGGGATGGGCAGATAATACGACACAAACTTTAGAGTTCAATAATTCTAAAGTTTATGGTATTTTACCAACAGACCAATATTTCAGAAGTTTTGACAACGTCCCAGAAATGGTAATTACTCAAACTCCTATTGGTAATAGAGTTGGGTTTGCTAACTACAAAGAAGGAAAAAATCTTATTGATAAAAACGGCAACAAAGTAGTAATGGACTATACTTTAGAATTGGTGTCAAACGATATAGATTTAACAGAGTTAATTACAGAAGAACAATCTATTGATTATATCTTGGATGCAATACCTGTTACGTTACTAAAAGGGCAAGTAGATATTGACATGGGTACAATAGAGTATAAAAAAGGAAATTCAATTATTATTGCTTTTAAATTAAAGAGCAAGAACTTTCCTGCTATTATCCCTCCTAGAGTTTTAGATTTTATTTATGATTTTAAATTTACTTTAGATAAAGATTATACGGATTTATCAGATTTAGTAACAAACTCTACAATACAAGACCAACTAGATTCGCTTACTACTTATTTTGAGAACAATGGAGGAGTTGTTTTTCCTGATGATTACATCCCTCCTTATGTTGTTTTAAAAGGATTTGAAATATCAAATACAGGAAACGTAATAAACTTAACGTTTCCTGTAATAAAATACGAAATAGACGAAACTCCTGATCCAAATACATTTATAAGAGATTATTTTTACGACAATTTCAGCGAAGCAAGATACAATACGGTTTCTGTAGCCACTTCTTTAAAATCATTTAGAAGTTACGAGTTTTGCATGATTTATAGAGACCTGCAAGTAAGGAAAACAACCGCATTAACAAGCTCTAAAAATACATTATTCATACCTAACGAGAACGCAATTACTCAAAACCAAGCACAAGTAAACATACCCATTACTCAAAAACCTCCTGCTTGGGCAAAAACCTATAAGTTTGGAATAAAAATAAATCAAGGGATATTTGAAACAATACCTATAAATATATTTTTTGTTGACGGAATTTATAGATGGATAAAACTTGACGGAGAAAATAAGAATAAGTTAAAAGATAATGATATACTAATAATTAAGAGAGACGGAACTGGATTTTTGTCTAATCCTATAAAAGTAAAAGTTTTAGATGTAAAAACACAACCTAAGAATTTTTTAACTTCAAACTCCACATCAATAGTTGAGCCAGAAGGATTATATGCAAAAATAAAAGGACTTGATTTTGAAATGAATTATAGTCGAAATGAGTTTGTAGAGTATCAAGATTCTGCAAGCACCAAAATAAATTATCCGTTTGCTTTTCTTGGGTATTTTTCTACATTAAATGAAGAAGGAGTTAGGGTAGACAGAGCTTTTAATCAAGGCTCTACTATAACTCTTAATTTCAGCAGTAACTATCACAACGAAGCTCCTTTTGTATTATTCAGTAAAACATATACTGCTCAACAGAGTTATGATAATTTCAAAGAATTTTTTGATGCTCAAATTTCTCCGGCAGGTTTTCAATCAACATCACACCCTGATAAGACATATAACGTTCAGTTAGTAAGAGGAGTGCCTATGTATCATCCTGTGATACCAACATTAATAATAGGTATAGATACTACACCGCCAAATAATGTAGATGGGTTTTTATGGTTAAAGATACAAGGTACAGAATCAGGAGCAGGAAGTAGAAGAGGATTCGTAAATGGCATAGCAAATATTAGATATATAGATAACCTATTTATTTTTGAAAATACAGCGGAAGAAATACAAAATGAAATTTTCTACGAAACTCCTGAAATTTATAATGTAGTTGATGGAGAGCATGAAATGGTTAGTCATTTACTTACAGAAACATACAACTGTTTTTGTCAAGGAAACGGAGTAGAGAGTTTTCAAATTAGAGACGCTTTTAATGAAAAAAGTATATCTATTGACTTTTCCCCTACCGCCGTAAGCGAGGACGAATATCGTCAAGTAAACAGATACGCAGACATAACTTACTCAGGTATTTATAATTCTACTACAAACGTAAATGGATTAAACGAATTTAACTTGTCAAGAGCAAACTTCAAAGATGATATTGAGAAAAACTACGGAGCTATTATGAAGATTCGTGGAAAAGATACAGACTTAGAAGTTTACCAAGAAGATAAAGTAAGTATAGTTTACTATGGTAAGGATTTATTATCTAATGCTGATGGAAGCACGAATTTAGTTTCTATTGAGCAAGTTTTAGGGAAGCAAAATACTTATCAAGAAGAAAATGGAATAAGCACACATCCTGAAAGTTTTGACTTTGAAGCATTAAATAGATACTTTACTGACGTTAAAAATGGTACTGTTTGTAAATTATCCAACAACGGAATTTTTGAAATAACAAATCAAGGACAGAAAAACCATTTCAGAAAACTGTTTAGAAATAATACCATTAATTCTATAAACGGACAATACGATCAATTTAATGATTTCTTTATTCTAAACATCAGATATAACGATACTCAATTTGAAACTTGGGTTTATTCGGATAAAGACAATGGGTGGTTAGGAAAGATTAGTTTTAATCCAGACGATATGATTAGGATTAATAATGAGTTTATTTCATTTAAAAATGGAAACGTTTACAAAGGTAATCAGGAGAAAAATGGATTACTTGATAATTATAATACTTTTTTTGGGGTTCAATACCCAAGTAAGTTTTCTTACGTTGTAAATGAAGAGTCTTCTATCCGTAAAAACCACAAAGCAATATCTATAGACGGTACTGATGCTTGGGATATTTTAGCGGAAACTGATTTAAACAAAGGATATATTAATAAAGCAGATTTTTATAAAGAAGAAAATATGTATTACGCTTTTTTAAGAAGTAGTAATGATGTAAAAGACACTTCTTTAATCGGGGCTTATCAAGGAATTGGAAACTGTACAATTAGTGGATTAACTTTAAATTTTGCTTTTGAATTAGAATCGGAAGTTTCGGTGGGAGACGAAATTAGAAATACCAACATGGAAATTGTTGGAACTATTTTAAACAAAACAAATAATTCACTATCTTTGAACTCAGTAAACAATCTTATAAGCGGAGATTTTGTTCTTTGCTGTAAACCACAAAGCATTGAAAATAATAATTTATTAGGAAGCGCAATGTTAGTTACAGCAACTTTAGACACAAATAAAAAAACAGAAGTATTTACTTTAGGTTGTGAAGTTCAAATATCAAATCCAAGATAACAATGGAGTTAATAGTTAGAAAACACTCAAAAGAAGAATTTTTACCAACATATATTAAGTGGATGGAGGAACATCAGTTTCCAACAAATTGTGCTTCTATTATGCCTGAGAACTTCTTTGTATGTTATTCAGATGAAACTCCTATTTACGCTTGTCCTTTTTGGCATACCGATTCTAAAATAGCTATTATAGCTTTTATAGTTTCTAACAAAAAAGCCAATTACAGAATAAAAAAAGGAGGATTAGATAGTTTAATCGAAAGAGTAATTAAATACGCTAAAGCCAAAAACTATTTATCTATATTTTCATCAACAACAACAGAACAAATAATAAAATCTTTTGAGAACAATGGATTCGTAAAAGGCGACCAAGATAGCTCTCAAATGTTTAAATCATTATAACAATGGGAAAAGGAGCATCGATGGCATCGCCAATTTCAGCAGGATTAGGAGCAGGTCTTAGTATTTATAACGCAATTAGCGAAGGAAACAAAAAACGTTCCGCACAAAGAGCGTTAGAAGGTTTAGCGACACCTGAATTAACAAATGTTGCAGAAAACTTACAAGTTTCAACAAGAGGAGCAGATTTACGTACAGCAGAAGCGGGTAGAAATACGGCTACGGCAGTTGACGCTTTACGTGGAGGAGGAGCAAGAGCCATTATCGGAGGCATTGGAAATGTTCAAGCCAACAATAATGCCGTTACTGCTGAAATCGGAGCAAATCTTGACGAGCAACAAAAAGATATTGATAGAATGATAGCGGAAGACAATCGTAGAATACAAGGAGTAAATGAAAAAAGATATGAAAGCGATGTTGCGGGACTATCTTCTCAAATTGACGCTTCTCAGGACGCTAAAAATCAATCAATAGCTAATGCTTATCAAGGGGTTTCAGATTTAGGCAACTCTTTAAATCCTGCAAAAACAGCTACATCAACAACAAGCACAACTCCAAACGGAACTACTACCAAAAAACAACTTGTTTTAGGAAGAAGAAATCCAAGATACGGAGTTTAATAATTCTTCTAATGCTTTTTCATAAGCATTAGAAGCTTCATTTTCGTCAGTAAAATTACCTAAATATTTCAACTTACCATTTATTCTGATATAACTATACCATTTTTCATGTCTTTTATGCCAGCTAACACCAGTGTATTTAGAAGATGATTTAATGTGTTTTTTATTTGTATTATTTCTTTGAGATGTTATTTTTAAGTTTGTTACACAATTATTTTTCCGGTTAAAATCTTTATGGTCTACGACTAACACATATCCGCAAGGCACATGGTTTAAAAAAGCCATTGCTACTAATTTATGAATAAATTTGTTTTTTTTAATATTGTTAACACAAAAATTAATTGACAAATATTCAGTTTTTTCGGCGTAAAGTTTTAATATTTTTGAAAAACGATTTCGACTATGAATTAGGTTTTTAACCCTTCCTAAGTCAGAAACTTGATAAAGTCCTTCGTAACCAACAACATCTATCCATTGCTCAGTTTTTTCGATTAAATCGAACTCACAAAAGTAAACGATGTCTGATAAATCTAAGTTTTTGTAGTGTTCCATAATGTGTTATAAAAAGAAAATCCTTAAAAAGCCACTACGCATTTTTAAGGATTTCTTGGTTAGTCAAAAGACTAAATATCTTAACGCAAGTAGTGGATTGCTCTGCAAATATAAAAAATTAATTTTAAACTCTAATTTATAATTAAAATTTTTTATCTTTGTGTATAATTTTATCACAAATGGCAAGAGTATCTGGAAAAGCTGGCGGAAGTTATGCAACAATTAATCGTTCAAATAATTATTTAGGCGGAGCAATGCAAAATGTGCAAGATAATGCTTTCAGATTTCGACAAGAAAGAAAACTGAAAGAAGATGAAATCAAAGCGGAAAAACAAGCTGAACTTGAAAAAGTAAAACTACCGGATTTAAAAAATATAGCTACATTAAATAGTAATTTAGAGAAAAGCAAAGCCAAAGTAGCTTTGGATATGAGGGAAGCTTTTTTAGAGGCTCAAAATGCAGTAGCAAATAGTAAAACTCTTGAAGAAAAACAATTAGCATTAGCTAAAGCCAATAATTTAAAAAATAATTTTGAGTTACTAAATTCTTTTTCTACACAAGTTAATGATAAGACAAAATACCTAACTGATAATTTTGACAAACTTGACGAACAGTCTTCATCACAAGCAATGCAAAAATTATTAATGGCAGGGAAAGGATATGGAGATATTGAAGTTCAAGAGGACGGTCAGTTAATGTTTGCTGTTAATGATGAAAACGGAAATCCCCTTACAGAAAAAAAGACTTTAGCAGGATTTTTAGGCTCAATTGAAGACGAAGTTTTAAAAAAATCTACTTTTGAAGACGAATTAGTCAAAAGCGTAAATAGCGTAGGAACGCTTACAAAAGTTGACGACTTAGGAAATCAAACCATTGAAAACATTGGAGTTACTCCAGAGAATAAAGAAGTAAGTAAAAATGCTTTTATTAAAAGTTTATTAGGAGATGATTCTAATAGAAGAATATATGCACGAAATAACAATATAAAGCAAGATGATACGGATGCAATTATTAAGTCAGTATCAGATCTATATGATTCTAAATTTGACGAAACTCATAAAAAAACCTTCAATACTGCTATTATGAATTATAACGCAGGAAGAGATGATGAAGCTTATCAAAGATGGAAAGACGCTCAGGCTAAAGCGGAAAAAGACGCTACGGAAAACGAGAAAAAACCTTCTATAAAAGAGCCTTCAATAGTTACGACAGCAGGAGCAAAAGACGGTAAAAACATTCAGAAAGACACAAGAGATTTCCCTATAACAAATGCTATTATAAAGAATGCAGGAGGAACGGAAAGCAAAGCAACAAATGTTTATGTAAACAAAGGAGGTAAAATCTATCTTCGTGTAGAAAAGCACGGTGTCGCTACAGAAACAACTAGTAAAAAGAATGACGACGGAAGTAAATCTATGTCAGAAAAACAAGTTGAGGTACAAATGTTGGACTTCGGTAAGGACGGAGGAGAAATCGGAAGATTTGCTATAAAACTAGGTTATAAAGGAGCAAACGACTTTATGTTAGATATGATAGAGCGTTCAGGAGGAGATAAGTTTATTACTACTTCAAACGAAAGAAATAATAACATAAAGCAAGACGATACGGAAGGAATTACAAAATCAGGAGTAGGTTCTAATTACAACTAATATGGACGAAGAAGCATTAAACGACGCACATAAATTATTTTTGGAGACAGGATATAAAGGAGATTTAGCGAAATTCAAAAATCTTATTTCTACAAACCCTGACGCTTTAAAAGACGCACACCAATTATTCGTTAATACTGGTTATAGTAAATCAATTGATGATTTTTCAACGCTTGTAGGGGTAAAAAAAAAAGTCGCTTCTACATCTACCACACCAAATCAAAAATTGGTTTCGGGACAGAAAACTGGTTCTTCGGGTACACCAAAATCAGTTGATGATATATTAGCGTTAAAACCGAAAAGTCAAAAAGATAAAGCGTTTTCAGAATTACACAAAAACACTATACCTTCTAAAAACATTCCTAAAGGAACTAAATTTAGAATAGTTACAGATGATGATTTAGAGGTAAGTCGTCAAAAAGGAGAAACCGCTCCTAAATCTGAATTAAAATACAGAAAAGTTCAAAACCCTGATGATTTATACAACTTAAACTCAGATGGCACTCCTAAAGAAAATTCGAAATCTTTAACTCAATCTCATTGGAACGACTTTACTATCAAAAAAAATGCTCAGGCTACTCAAAAAGAGTTAGATCCTCAAAAAACAGCATTTGATGAAATGATGTCCCGTTCAGGAGTTGATCCTAACAAAAAGCCAGAACAAAAAAATTACCGATTACCGAAAGGATATGGTAAAGAAGTTACGAAAGAAGAATCTGATAAATTTACTTTAGATTGGAAAGCATCTGAAATGAAGAAAATTGACGATGAAATTGACGATAATGATTTAGATTTACAACATCCTTATTTGTATTACTCTTCTTATGGAGAAAAACCTGCCGTAAAAGATAATTTTATCGAAAGAGTTTATGGCTCTGAAAAACTAATTTCATTAGGTATAAACCTAGTTGATTTTAATGGTTTCTTAAATAAAAAAGGATATAAAAAAGAATTTTTAGATAAAGAAGAAAAAGGACTTTTTGAAGAAAAATTCACTAACGAACACAATACTGCTCTAGCAAAAGAAATGCAGAAGAAAAGGCTTCTAAATCTTTATATGGGAGAAATGGACGGAAGAGAATTATCGAAGCTAAAATTACAAATAAAGAAAGAAAAACTTAATAAAACTACTAATTTCTCAAACGAACACGAAGAAGAAGAAAATCTTGCTCAGTTTACCATTTTCGATAGCGAAAAATACAAAAGCTACTTAGAATCTGATATGCCTAATTTATCTAAGATAACTAGAGAAATAGAAGAAAAAAACAGAAAAATATACGAACAGCACAAATCAGGAGAAGCTAACATTTTATACGGGACTGAAAAAGTTTTTACTAAAATTGGCTATGGATTTTTAGATAAAGTAAACCAAATAGCAACAACTATTACAGAAAAAATAGGTGCAGAAGGGAAAGCACAACAAATGCGTTTTTTAAATGAAGAGAGACAGTTATCAAGACCAAACACAAGAGAAGTAGGATATGCAAAAGGTTTATCTACAAAAGTGGGAGAAACTAATTATCTATACACAAAAGATGGAAGAGTAATAGATCAAGACTTAAAAATAGATGTTACAGATTTATTACAAAAATTTGAATATGATAACATAAAAAGTTCAGCAACATCTCAAAACAAATCTGATTGGACTTTTAGTCCACAAGGTTCTGTAATACAGTTTGGTGGTGTAGCAGGAGATTTAATTGTACAATTAGCATTGTCAAAAGGAGTTGGTAAAGCAATTCCAAGTTTAGCAAAAATACCGTTAACTAAAAGCATGACTGCACCAATTATAGTACAATCATCATTAGGTTATACGCAAGGAGCTAATGAAACTTATAAAATAGCACTAGAAAACGGAATAAGCGAAAAAGACGCACAATTATTAGCAAATGAAGCAGGAGTTCAAATGGGTTTATTATATGCCGTAACAGCTCCATTATCCCCACAAACAAAAGCTACACAAGCTATATTTGGAGCAGAAGGAAAGGAAGCGATTAAAAAAGCTGTTTTGTCTTATGCTCAAACAGGTAAAGTTGGTTTCTTACAAAATCTAAAATCAGGATTAGCTAAAATCCCTAGAGCTTCTGTAGATTGGTTAGAAGAAGGTCTTGTAAAAGAAGGGTCGCAAGAATTAATACAACAAAAAGGAGAAACTAGCATTGTAAATGCAAACATAAACCAAAAGGCAGGACAAGACTTATTAAATGATGAAATGAGTGCGGAAGACGTAGTAAACACTCTTATACAGACTACACTTAGTGGTGGAATGGCAGTTGTGCCTAATTTATTCTCTAAAACAGATAAATTACAAACATTAAGCAACTTATCTAAAGATTCTAATTTCGAATTAAATATCAATAATTTGGTATCAAACGGTGTGGTTACGGAGCAACAAGCTAATGTGTTGAAAAAAGATGTAAAAATATTTTCAAATCAAATTAATAATATCCCAAAAAATTTAGACAAAGAAATTGCAATGTCAGTTATGACTAATTTAGAAGAAATATCTAATTTAGAGCAAAAGAAAAAAGGATTAGACAAAGCTTTTCACGAAGATATTGATTCGGAAATTGAATTAAAAAGAAACGAAATTAAACAACAAATCAAATCTAAAGATGCAAAAACTGAAATTCCAATTACCGAAACCAAAAGTAAAACAGAAGTACAAAAACAATCCGAAGCTGAAAAAGTAGCAGAATTTCCTTTACTCGAAGGGGAAACTTTAGTTGAAAGTAAACAAGACAATAAAGGAAGAACATTTAATACTGTAGCTGTTACTACTGAAAAAGAAGGTCTTAAAAAGACTAAATTTTTATTTAATAGAAGCGACAAACCTTCTGACCAAAGAAACTTAACAGGTATTAACCCTGAAAAACTTTCAAGTGATTATGGGTTTGAAATATCTAAAGATGATATTCCAGAAGGAACAGAAGTTACTAGAGTTAAAGAAATACGAGAAACTAATAAAGGTTCTGGAGCAACTGTTGTATTAAAAAATATTGAAAATGGAGAATCTTGGGAAGCTGAAATAGTTATTACAAAAAATAAACCCAAAGAAGTTTCTCCAATAAACGAAGTAGTAAATGAACCACAAGAGGAAAGAAATATTGATGCTAATGGATATGTTCCAATTGGAGATAACGCAGATTTACAGCAACGTGAACAACAACCCGAAATTATCGAAGTACAATCCACCGCTGACGTTGGAGAAAGTAAACAAAATGTTGAAGTAGTTAAACCAAACCAAGCTAGAGTAAAATCTATTAAGGGAGGAAGTTATATCGTAGATTTTGATGAAAACAAAAATGTAACAAAAATTGTTAGTGCCAAAACAGGGAAAGAAATAAAACAATTTGTTGAGGTTGAAACTACAGGTAAATTTGGCAGAAAAAAAACAATTGTAAAACAAAACGCTAATTACAAATCGATTGAAGCCGATGCACTTGGAGTTAAACCAGATTCTACGTTAAAAGCCGAAAGAAAAAATAAGTTGAAAGATGCTTTAACAAGAGTAGAACCTGTAGATTCAGAGACAGCAGTAGCAGAATTTCTAGCATCAGGAGGGAAAGTTTCTTATGAAGATGTGGGGAATGGGAAGTCAGCAAAAACAATGACAAGACTTTCAAGAAAAGAAGTTCAATGGGCTATAGATGATAACGCAAGGTCTTTAGAAGATGTGGCTACACAGATTTCTAGTGAATATGGATTAGATTCGCAAGATGTTTCTAATGAATTATCAAGAATTATTGCTTCAAGAACAAAAGAACAAGTTGAAGACTTCATTATAGACCAAGTAGAGTTTAACAATCCTACACAAGAGGATATAAATAATGCGTTAGCCAAACTTTCAGACGAACAAAGATCTGAATTTGAAGCTATTTTAGCAAATGAAGAATTTTTAAAAGGACTTTCTCCAATAGATCAAGCTATTTATTTTGGAGAAAAACTAAACGAACAAGAACAATTTAACATAAATCAAAATGGCACAAGTACCAAAGAATCAAAACAAGGAGAAGCAGTCGTTGGAGAACCTAAGAAACAAGCCATTCAAGGACTTGACGACAACGGAAAAAGCCCTAGCAATAGCCCTAGTGAAGCATTACAAGAAGTAAAAAAATCTAAATTAGACGAAATATTTAACCAAGATAATATCCAAGACGGATTAGATTGGTTAGATAATCTTATGCTTGATCCAAATGATTTAAAAGTAACTCTTCCTTTTTTACCACAAACTTGGAACGCGTTTATTCAAGCAATAAAACTAGCGTACAAAGCAGGTAATAGTATGTCAAAAGCTATTCAGGAAGGGATTAAAGCATTAGAAGCGTTAGGAGTTTCAAGTACAGAAATTGATTCAATTGTAAACTATTTCAATAGTCAAAACACTAAAACTCCTCCTAAAACAAAAAAAAGAAAACCTATTGACAAAAACGAGATTGAAAAAGATAGTTTTGAAGACCTAGTGAGTAAACTTCCTTTTACTGGGAATAAAAAAGATTCAGAAGGAGCAGGAACAACAACAAAGCTTACAGAAGATGTAGTAGTCGGGGACGTTAGTTATGACGAAATTGGATTACTTGAAACTTTTGCTCATTCAAATAACTACATTAATGTTGCGGTAGAGCAATTTGGGGATGAATTTGTAGATAAAGTTTTAGATTATATCGAAAACTATCAGTTAAGACCAAACGAAATAGCATTTGCTTTTATTGCGTTGGAAAATAAATTACGCGATTTTTTAAAAACAAATCCAAAAGATTTAACCACTAAAAAACAATTAGATTTAGTGAGAAAAAAGCGTATTACTTACATGACTACAATCGGTCAAGCAATGAACGCACCTAAGCTACAAAACTTAGCTTATTACGGATATGATACTTCTGAGGTTACAGATATGATGTTTACTTCAAAAGAGAAAAATGACCGTAAAGAATTGGCAAAATCTGTAGAAGTTGATATTGAAGAAATTCAAAATCAGGAAGAAAGTTTTGATGAATTTGAAGAAGAAATTGACGAAATAGATTCTTTACTTAGAGGTAAAAGAAAAGCCGATGTAAAGTCTCAAAAGGAAGAGATTTCAAAAGATATTGATAAAATTAAAGAAGACGTAAGGAAGAAACTTTTAGCTCTTAAAAACAAAGGCTTAAGAAGTTCTTTCGATGCAGGAATAACAGAAAAGTTGATAGCTATATCTCCTGAGATAATAAAATTGGCTAAACTTTACGCTAAATCAACAAAACTAAGCACAAAAGAAATCATAGACAGTATTTATGATGATTTCAAAGACGCAGTTGATGGATTAAAGAAAAAAGATATTATCGATGTACTTCAAAAAGATTTACAGAAGGAAACTAATAAAAAGCCAAAAGCAGAAAAATCAGAAGAAGAAATACTTCAAGATAAACTAGACAAAAGAACCAAGCAATTAGAAAACAGATTAGCGGAATTAAAAGAAAACAAGCCAAAGGATAATTCTGGAAAATCTACTGTTTGGAATGAAGAGATTTCAGGCTTACAAAATCAGATTAAATCGTTAAAAGATTTACAGAAGGAAACTAATAAAAAGCCAAATTATTTAGCAATTGTAAAAAAAGCTCTTATTGATGCCGGATTCGGTAAAGAGATTACTGTAAATACTAAAAAGGGGAAAGAACAAAGAACTGTTTTTGATTGGAAAAAATTAGTAGGACAGGAACTAAGCTTAGATAACATACAAAAAAATGTTGAAGAAACTTTGTTAAGTCAAGGCTATACACAAGAACAAATTGATGCTATTTCAACTGATTTGCAAAACCAATATAATAATTTACACGCAGATATAATTAACAAAAAAGCAAATGAAATAAACAGAAGAAACAAGAAAAACTATAATACTGCAAGAAACAACGCTTACAGATTAGCAGAATTATATAATTTAGGTTTATTTGAAGACCAAAGAAATCAATTCGATAACATTTTCAATAGTTTACTTGGAACTACAAAACTAGACCAAGAAACTTTTGATACATTAACAGAAATGGCTAATGGTTTATCTAAAATTCAAAAAGAAGATATTGGATTCTTTGGAAAAAAACTAGAAAAAGATATTATTGATAAAATCAATAAAATAGTCCATAAGTATAAACTTAAAAAAGCTCCTTTAAAATTTAAAGTTGCCGATTTGATTGATAAGTTTTTAGGAATTTCAACAAGGATGATATTACACTCTATGGGACAAGTAGTAAGTAATACCTTTTCAGGATTTTCAGCAGTTGTAAAACAAGGAATATTTAATAAAATTAGTGGAAATAATTCTACTAAAAAATATAGTTCCAGAACTAATAGAATCGCAAATGCAACAGCTATTGATATTGCCTTAAACTCAGGTTCAGATTATGGGGATGTAGATGCCAATTTAAGTAGAAATAGTACGGTTGAGGATTTTTTAAATGGGAAAACAGATAGCAAAACTGCACATGGTTTAGTAAGTGCCTTTTTTGGTAAAATTCATTTAAACATGGCTGATAGTTATTTCAAGTCGATTATTACTAACGGGAAAATGTACCAAGCATTAATGTTGGTAGCTACAGATAAGTCAAACAAAAACAGAATGACTAAAAAAGAAGCTAGAAACTATATAACTAAACAATTAACAGGAGAAAATTGGGATAATGCAATAGCAAAATCAATAGAAATAGTAGAAAAAGTTAATGCTGATAATAATATTGTTTCTAACAAAAAAGAAAACATTGCCAGAATAGCAGAAGGAATGGTTTTATCTAATTTACTAGAGAATAATGTTTTTTCCGCAGAAACTATTGAATCTGCATATAAAGCGTCTTATACAAGTGCAGGATTTGATTTAGGGCATGAATCTAATAATCTAATAACAACCGGAGTAAATAAAGTATCTATTGAGCTTAGTAAAAGATACGAAAAAGCATTACAAGAAGAGAAATACGATTCCGCAACTAGCGATTTAATCATAAAATCTTTCTTTAGTAATTTCTTTAAAACTTTCGTAGGAGGAGGAACAAACTGGGCAATTTTAACAGCACAAAGTACTGGTATTGATTTAATTAGTTTGTATAAAAACAATCAACTTTCGAAAGACAATAAAATAGAATTAGATTCAGATGAAGGTCTTAAAAATCTAACCGAAGCTATTAAAAGAAAACTAAATGCAAGATCCACTAATACACGGATGGCAATAGGGGCAGTTATTTCTACAGCAATGTTATTGACTTACTTAGGTATGGACGAAGAAGACGAAGACGCGATTATTAAAAAAACTAAAAAATGGTTAAACGAAAATAAATGGGCTAAACCTTATTTTAGTTACATTGCACCATCTTCTTTAGCGATATTAGTTAATGCAGGGGAAAAAGGTGGAAAAGACGCTACTAAAGAGACCTTAAAAATTTTAGGAATTAAAGACCCAAATTTTGAAGACAATGCCAAAATAGCAAAAGCAATTAAACTAGCATACACAGGAAAAACAGACCAAGCGTTAGTAGAAATGAATAAATTCATTGGTTCTAAAGCAAACGTTCCTTTGCCTTGGCGAACTTTTAGAGATATAGAAAAAGTATATCGAGGTATGAATGGTTTGGAGGAGATTAAACCAAATTACAAAACTAAAGACCCAACAAATGCTTTATTTGTAGGTGGTTTTGCCGAATGGATTGGTTTAATAAATACTAAAAACGGAGGTAAGCCAGAAAAATCAGAACCTAGTAAGTACAGTAAATTTTAAACAAGAAAAAATCCCTCTCAATTACGAGAGGGATTTTAGTTTTAGGGGGTCATTATAAGTTTAATGGATTAGTTTTTTTCCCAACAATATCAATTAGGTAGTTTTTTAAGTTTTTACACAAAGGACTATCTAACATCAATACACCGGAATAAATTACTTCATTAATACTCAAACATTCAATGTCTTGAATTGGGTTTTCTTTCTTAGGTAAATCAAAGTCAAGAGGTTTTGGCTCGACAGTTTTGGAGGAATCTGTTTTTTCAAGAGACACAGAAACTACCGAATTTAAAACTAATCCAACTCCTCTTACTAAGTAGTTTTCTCCGTTAACCATAATTATTTTTCCGCTAGTAAGTTCTGGATATTTACTAAATTTAGCTTTTGGTTTTTCAATCAACTCTTCCTTTCCAATGTATCTCAAAAACTCTTCTGTGGAAACTATTTTTACATTTTCTGTTTTATTTGGGGGCTTATTACAAGAATATAAAAAGCTATATTTATTATTTGAATGTAAAAAATCAGAAACTCTCAATCCCCATCTAACTGTATGCTTTTCAAAAAACAACTTATCTAAAACTTCTTTATTCTCTTCTGTAATCTTTACGCAAAATTCATTTGGAATAGAGTTTTCGTTTTTTTGTGGGCAATAATTTAAATTATGTAAATCAGAGTAAGATTCAGTTGTAATAGTTTTTTTGTTTTCTATTGGTCTGTATCCTAAATCATGTAATTTTTGAGAATATTTAGGGACTTTTGAATTTTCAGGACTATTTAAATCAAATAGTTTTTCTTTTACTTCACGTTCCATATTTATTTTATCAATTGTTGTGAAAAACATAGATGGATTAGTTAAATCAAACAGTTTTTCTTTGGTTAGGGAGTTTTGATCTTCTTCCCATACAATCTTTCCTTTAAATTTAGGGTATCTAAATCTTTGTGGAATTTTGTTTATTACTGTTTCTATTCCTTTTTCAAAATCTGTAAATCCTTCTTTAAAAGTGAATATAACTCCATTATCAGGATGTTGTTCAAAAAAAGTATCAAACTTATTTTGTAGCTTAAACTGTATTCTTTGTTGTTCTCTTTGTTTTGGGTTCTCAATAGTTTTGAGTAACTTCTTTTGGTTTTTCGTTAGTTTCATAGTTTATTATTTTTTAAATACATCAAAAAGCTTTGCTCTTATTTCATGTTCAATTCTGTTTTCAATAGCCCAACCAGAACCATCTTCAATATCTCTTTTCACATCGAGAACTCCTTTATAACATAAAGCAGTTTTCTCAATCATATCTATATATTCTTCCGAAACATCTTTTTCAAAAAGAATTGTTACGCTTCTAACTCTTTGTCCCATAATCTACTTAGTTTTAAGTTCTTCAATTATATATCCAGCAAGATACCATTTTTTATATATCCATTTGTAGTAAGGTGTTTTCATAATTAGTTTCTTTTTAGTACAGCAAAATTATTTGCTCTTCTATTTTTTAATTTCACAACTTTTCAAAAATGCCTTTACCATTGCTTCAACTTGTTCTTGTTTGCTTATTGGTATAACAAATGTTTTTTTCTTTGTAGGCTCGTTATATAACATTGGACGACCTCTACCTCTTTTTTTTTCTTCCATAATTATTTATTTTAGTTATTTAGTTTTCTGCCTACAAATCTTTTAATGATAAAATCAATTCCTTTTTGATAAACTACTGTTTTTAAAGAAATATTAACGCTACCATCAGGTTTGTTGTATTTACTTTCAATTACTCTGAAATACCCACTATCAATATATTGTTGATACGGAGTGTTGTTTTCTCTTAATACTTTAGATTCTCTTAGAAATTGAAACAATATATTTCTCCCAATACCTAAATTACAAACTTTGGCTACATCTGCCATATCAAAACATTTTTCACTTCCAGTAACTTGATCGAAAAAATCTGCTTTAGGTTTCATTTCAGAATTTTCTAAAAGAAGTATTTCATTTTGTTTTAAGGTTTTAGTAGCTAACTCCATAGCTTCAATAAAATTAGAAGGAACTTTTATAGTTTCTAATTCTTCAAGCCTATCGATTATTTTTAATCTTAAAACTGCATTATATCCACTTGCTAAAAGTAAAGCTTCTTTTTTAGTAAGTTCATACATAGGGTTTTGTTTAAAGTTTTCCCCAAAATAAGAGGACAATTGAAAAGTCAATTCTCCTTTTTCTGTACCTAATTGCTCAATAAGAGTTCTAATGTCTTGCATGACGTTAGAATGCTGCTTATTTGTTATTTCAGCAATAAGCTTACTGCTAATTGTATTTCCTTGAAAACGAATTAATTCACTCATTTTATTTTAATTTAAAAATTATTCTACAAATATATAAAATAAATATTACAATAAACAAATAAAGTTTACAAATTATTAAATTTTACTTGAAAAATGTAGAAATCTCAATAAACTCAGAAGTTTTATCCTTTGAAATAGTTCCGATATTGATAGAAAAGCCTGCTGGAGATAATTTCTTAAACTCTATTTCCGGATTATTCTTTAGCCATTTGTGAAGATTTTGATAGTGAGTTTTTCGCTCAGGACTAAGATCAAGTTTATCTAAAGCTCTACGTTTCATTTTTTCATTTGAATTTTTAAAAAGGTAAATCCGAGTTATAAATAATATCAATACTCCAATCTACCTTTTTGGTTAAAGTTTTCATTCTATTTAGAGTTAGTTTAGTTTTCTGAATATTTGCTATTAATGTAGTTTTGAAGCAATATATCGGAATCTCTTTAAAGCTGTAACTTCGCTTGTTTTTAACATAAGGAAGTCTAAATAATTTTTTATCCTTCCAAACATATCTTACTTCTTTGTATTCAAATCCGTAAGTGAAATATAAAGTGGTAATCATAAGTGTTTGTTTTATTAGTTAATTACCACTTTAGTTGAGCCAAGCGACGAGTTAGAAGTAATTTAAACATCCCAGTGTCCAAAAGCCCAAGTTCCAACTATTTTTAAGCAAGAGTCATTTGTACATTCAAGGGAATATTCTTCAATCCAGCCTTCTCCATAATATTGATTTACTTGCTTAAAGTCAGTACAACCGCACCCACATTTTAAAGGAGTTCCGTCTTCTGCAATATAACCTTCCGCTATTTGTTGTTTATAGTATTCTTCGAAAGATAAACTACTGCTAACAATCGTTTGCGGTAATTGGGTATCGGTCTTTAATTTTGACATTGTTTTGTTTTTTTATGATTAGTGATTAATCGGTGTTTCGGGATTTCTTATCCCAACTACCACAAGCGACAAACGTTATAGGCAATACTGAAATAGCTTTTCAGTAGGCTTATATGTTTTAGTCGTATTCATTGAGTTTGTTGTTTCTTTTGACCATATACAAGTAAAATCACTTGGAGCATTATATTCGCTCACAAATACTTGATGTCCATCTTTTGTCATCCCTCTACACCATTCCCAAAAATTACTATGATTAAATCCTTTTGATGTAGAATATTGTTTTGTATTTTCATAAGGAATGTCACAGTAAATAACACAAGGCTCTTTGAAATCAAACATTGAATAATCTTGGCTAAAAAACTGAATATGTTTTATTTTATCAATTTGCTTTTCAGTATTTCTTATTTGTTCAGAAATGTAATCTCTGCCATTTACATTGTGTCCCGAATATCCACCATCAAAAAATCTTCCGTTGTAACTTCCCATCCATCCAATCCAACCTACCATAAAATCATCCATTTCCATAATATGATTAAAAGATGTTTCTTTTCCATTGTAAACATCTCTTGCTACATTGTAAAGGTCTTTAGTTATTTCAGTCGGTCTATTTCTATTTTCTTGAAGTCCTTTGAACATTGCTATCAAATACTTGTTTTTATCGTTAGCAATTACTTTTCCATCAACTTCTTGTGCAATAGAACATCCACCACAAAATAAATCAACAAACCATTGATTTTCTTTTCTATTTTTTAAAATTATTGGCAAAATCTCATTAACAAATCTTGCTTTACTTCCCATATATTTCATTCACGTTCTTTTTTAAAAACCCGTACTGCCTATAACAGCAATTTGGCAATATGTCGGTTTTGGTTATTAATTTAAAAATTATCTTGTACTTGTAAAATCAGTCATAAACTGATACTTTTGGCTTCCTTAATCCGCCACGCAAAACGTTATCACTCAGCTTGCGCAACATCATCTAAAGGAGAAATTAATCCTAAAGCATCAATAGGTTCGTTTGAAATTAAAAGTTTTTCACGATACTTATTGTTTAAGTTTTCTAAAACTCTAATTCTGTTTTTGTAGGCTTCAATATCTTTATTATTTTCTTGTTGACATTCGTTCCAAACTTGTAATAACGCTTGATGAACACTACGACTTTCAGGATAAGCAGTTTGTTCTTGTAGTTCTTTAATTCTTTCTGAATTCATAATTTAGTGTAATAAAAAGCCGAAGTGATAACAGCTAGTATAAGCTATTGCCAGATAAGGCTAAGGTTATTATTTGTGTGTGTTTGTGAACTCCTCGAATAATTAGAGGAGTTGGTTTTGTGCTTTTGGCAACATCTCATACTAGCAGGACGTTATGGTTAATGCTACGAAACGGGTTCAAAAAGACCTTTATCTATTTTAATACGTTCTTTTATAATCTCGCAATATTCAGCACTTATTTCACTTCCTATCCAATTACGGTTATTTAAAATACTCATTTTAGCAGTTGTACCACTTCCCATAAAGCAATCGTAAACTAAATCACCTTCAATTGTCCAAGATTGAATATGGTCTTGTGCTAATTGTTCTGGGAATGATGCAGGATGTTTTCTGAAAATAC
This sequence comes from Flavobacterium sp., assembly GCA_030153045.1. Lineage (GTDB taxonomy): Bacteria > Bacteroidota > Bacteroidia > Flavobacteriales > Flavobacteriaceae > Flavobacterium. Next base: position 33,580 of record JASLID010000095.1, on the reverse strand, counting down.
TCCCATTTGAATATCTCCACACATTTGTTAATGGCTTAAAGTCTTTTACAACTTTGCCTTTCCTTTTCTCTTTTCTATCCGTTCTCACATCTCCATTCTGTTTTCTTGCCGTTCCTGTTCCTGCATCTATTCCAGCCATTAAACAAGGTTCTGTAATGTAATTACAAGTTTTAGGTGCTTCTTTACTAAATACAAACATATACTCAGTTGCTTGTATGTATCTGTTTTGTCTCGGGTCGTTTGGTATTGGGTTTTTCTTTTCCCAAATCATAGTGTCGTGCAACCTAAATCCGCAACTAATTAAATATAATGCCTGCTTAAAACTTGTTCCTGTTTCACTCCCTTTTACAGTTGCATCGCCTACAACCCAAACAACAACTCCACCTTGTTTTGTTACTCTAAACAATTCCTTTGCTACATTTTCAAAATCAAAAGAATAACCGTTGTAAGTTCTTAAATCGTCATACGGTGGTGAAGTAACCGTTAAGTCAATGAAATTATCAGGCATTTTAGCCATAGTTTCAAGGCAGTTTTCATTATGAATTTCATTTATCATAATTCATCAATTTGTTTTTTACAATCTTCTATACTTTCGCCAGCTCCTTTTGCATATTCATCATCTTCTGCAAAAAAATGAAATCTTAAATGTTTAGGAGCATAACCTGTTTTATCTTCTTCAATCGAATATCCTTTATAATCTGCACTAACCATAACACTAGTTTGGCAAGATTGCTGATTTTGTGGTTCATTCATGTTTGCGTTTCGCATCATATTTATTTTTAAGTTTAAAATTTATTTTTCCGAAGTCAGCAACCTCGCCAAGCCGCAGGACGTTATCTTCAATTGCTACGAATCGAGTTCTAACAACTCTATTTTTTTACCAGAATTACCATCTTTACAATCTGATAAGCAATCACAAACTCCATCGTTTAGCCAATAATGTATTTCTGTCATTTCTTTACCATTATGATAAGAAGTTCGTAAACTTGGTCTTAATGTTGGTTTTTCTAAATCTCCATTCCAAGTCCAAGCACCTGTACCTTCTCTATTTCCTTTTGTTATTACAGGAATTTGCATCAATCCAATTTCTTCACTTGGTTTAAAAGTTAAGTAATCAATTCCGTTAATGTTTTCTAATTTTGATTTCATAAAATATTTGTTTTTAAACCCGCAACTGAAAGATAACAGGTGTTTGTAAATACCAGCCGAAAATAAAATGCGTGTAGGCTGGCATCTACAAGCACCGAAACGTTACCTGCAAGCGTAAGAACCCCACTGCTCCGACATAGCTTTTGCAATTCCAGAAAAGGTTTTTGACCTTGCTTTTCTTCTTTCTTCTTTTGGTAGTTTAAAGGTTTCATAATGTAATCGGCTATCAGTTCGACCGCTTTTGTGAATGATAATATCAGGCTCAACTATTTCAGTCGGTTCTAATTTTGGTAATCCGGCAAGCCACAAACAAGTGCTTTTTCTTTCAGTATGTCCAAATTGGTAAGGTTGTATAATTTGAGTTGGCTTTTTATAAAGTCGGCTCATTATTCCAATCGGGTTTTCAATGTAACCGCATCCAATTTGTTCTAATGCTTCGGCACATTTCAAAAAGTGTTCAACAGCTTCTGCTCTTTGTTCGTGGATATTTGGAAACCTATCAGCATATTCAGGCTTATAGTATTTATTAGCAGCAACCGTTAGCCTTGTGCATTCCGGGTGCATTCCCAAAAATGTTGGCTTAATCAATTTGATAGCTTCAAAGCAATCCATCTGCAAATGCCTTTCCGGATATTTTCCGCTTGACGGTAATAAGTCGCAACTATAAGCATCAAATCCAGCGTTTAAAAATGCTTCCATTACCGTTTGACTTTCTTCGTGAGTAATTAGAACACGAGAAACGCCAGCAGGTAACAGCACATTGCCAAAAGTGGGGGTTTCGTTTTTCAAATCAACATTTTTCATATTATCAAATTTTGTATTTCAATTAAACATTTGTGGTACAATGCCCCACCTTCGGCAATCTGCAAAACGTTAGCAGTAATTGTTAGAAAACCTTCCAGTAACAGCATTTCGGTTGAAATCCATAATCATCAGGAAAATATTTATCAAAAATTGCTTCCATTCTTTTAATCCATCTATGAACCAACTCGCTTCCCTTTTTTGTATAATAAAACGTAATTCCTTCTTCGTATTCAAATAAACTATCGCCATCAGCAGGATAAGTATATCCGTTTAATTCTTGAATATTCTCCAAAAAATCGTGCATCGCATCATCGCAGTAATCTTTAAATTCATCAGCATTTTTGAATGACTTTTTGCCAATTACAACTACTGCTAACATCGGTTTGGCAAAATTGCCGTTTTCGTTTTCAAATAAACTTTGTTCCATAATTTCAACTTTTGTTTTTCAATTCAACTTTTGTGTTCGGCAACTTCCACAATCAAGGGAACGTTAGTAGGCATTGCTACTTTTCGGTTTCATAAGAAATTCTGTCAATCTCAGCACCTATTAAAGCTCCTGCAATAACCAATCTTTCTTTATATGGTCTTTTAGTTAAATTATAAAACCATTCTTTATCCCAATTTTTAGGAGTGTAATTTGAGGAAATAAAAGGTTTTTGAGTTAAATGCTTTGCTGCTTTTATTAACTGCTCATCTTCATACCATTCAGGATGATTAAAATGGTGTTCTCCTGTAAATCCGTGTTTTGAGATTTGTTTTTCTCTTTCTTCTGTAATTAATTGTACTCCTGTTTTCATAATATTGTTTTTTATTTTTTTCTCACATTCCCTTGTAGAACAACCTTCAAAATTGCACCACGTCATACAATTATTTTTCACAAAATCTAGTGCTTGTTTTGATAATTCGTTCATAATAACTTTTTTATTTAATAACCCACAACGCCTGCTAACATTTGCTAGTAAAAATGGCTAGATTGAGCACACTTGTAAGGACTTGGTTTTATTGGGTTCATTGGTGATTTATCTATAATTATTGGGTGTTTTGAGCACGCCACTTCTACTAGCAAAATACCGTTATCAGCAATTATTCATCTTCGCGCATATCTGAAATGTAACCACGTTTGCAGTTTTCATCACAAAACTCTCCATCACATTCTTCTCCGCAATATCCACATTCGTTTTCTTTTTCTTCGGGTGGATTTTCAGTTTTCCAGTCGTCGTAGTTTGCCATCGTTAGGAGTTTTTTAGGATTAATTCTTCGTTTGTTAAAGCAAAATATATATTTTGTAGTTGGTGGACGTGGTTTAAATCAATTGTTATTACAAAATTATTCCATAAAAAATTATAATTTAAAATAGAATATTCAGCGACAAACTCTCCTTTTCTATATTCATATCCTGATATTTTATCAAACCCTAACTTAACTAACCATTCTTCTGTTAGAGTAATTGGTTCGATTGCCGAAACACCAAAATTGTTTATGAATTGTTTAGAAACTTTCCAAACTTCTGTTGTTTCTTTACCATCTGGATAACACTTATAAACTAAATTCCCAATTCTAAGTTCGTTTGCTTTTACTTCCATAACTATAAATTCAGAAGTTCTTTTACTATTAGTTTATCCGTGTTGTTCGGATTTTGAGATTGTACCATATACTCAAATGAAATTCTTTCCGCTATTCCGTATAGGTGTTCGATTTCTTTGATGTTTTTTGGATTTGAATAGATTTTCTGCTTGAATGGTTCTAAACCTTTAAACAGTTTTGTGTTCATTATTTTATCACGCATTTTGACTAAGGATTTTTGGATTATTTACTTTTATTGATTTTAGTTTTTCCGTTGTGAAAACTAATTTGGAATCCGCGCAAAACTCGTTACACGGATGGGAACAAACACATAGCTTATTCATCAGGTCGGTTACTCTTTCTTTGTGTTCAGTTTTTTTAGGTTTGGAACTGAATAGTTTTTGGATAAATTTTAGTATCATTTTTTTATAATTCAGATAATTCTTTTATATGTCCTTCTAACTTTGTTTTTGTTTCTTCAATATACTTATTTATTGTTTCTTTCCGTTTTTCTTTTAATGCTTCTAATTTTTCGTTATCTAAATTTAGATTATATTTTTTTGCAGTTTCTAAATAGCTCACAGAATATTCTTTAATTTTATCAAATTCATTTTGCATGAAAATTAAAGCTTCTTCTTTTGATTTGAAAAACACAACAGGTTCGTCGCTACCACTACCATCTGAATATGAATTAATTCTAAACTCTAAACTGCCGTCTGTTCTTCCGTACAAAGATAATAATCTCATAGAATCAAATCTACGACTACCATGATAACCGTCAAAACTATCAATAACAGAATCTACGCCATCTTCATTAAACTGAACTAACTCCCAAGTAGAATATTTTCTAACAACAATCCACTTTTCAGCATCGGAGAAGAAATCTGTAATAGTATTTATTACTCTTTTAAACTCTTCGCTTCTTGGTTCTTTAGCAACCGATTTTAACCATTTAACTCTTGATGATAAAGCGTCATAAGCATTTCGTTTTTCTTTTGAAATTGAACTTGTTAAATCATCCCAATATTTTTTTTCTTTCTCGTAATTAGCTTCTAAAGTTTCAAGTTTTTTTTCTTGCCATGATTTAGCAGGTTCGTCTAAAAGACTCTTTACTACAAATCTTTCTCCTTGTGGAATTTCGTCGCCTAATTCTGTTACGAATATTTCTTGAACTATTTTTTCAGTTTGGTTTAAATCTCCAATTACAACTACTTTTTTTCCGTCTGTTGTGTACTTAAAATTTTTCATGTTGTTAGTTTTTTTGAATGTATAAATCGAAAGCTACTAAATATTTTTCATAACTCAGTACAATCATTTTTTTGTTTTTAACTGATGTTTGGTGCATTATAATAAATTTTAGTTTCTCTCCTTTTTTGTCTTTGCAAATGTAAGTTGTTCCTTTGAATCCGTTCTCGTCTGTGAAGTTTTCTTTAAGATGTATTTCGGATAAAACTATAGAGTTTTTGGCATTGGACAAAACTATTTTATCCTGCTCCAAATCCATAACAATTTCAGTTTCAGCCTTAATAGGCTCTTCCCAACCAATCTGTGCATCTCTTGCATAAGAATAACTATAAGATTGAAAGTTTTGTCCGTATAAACACGTAGTGAATAATACAAGTATGATTATCAGTTTTTTCATTGGATTAAGTTTTAAAAATGTCTATTTTAAATTTTTCTGAAATATGTAGGTGTTGTTTTTCTTTTCCACAAGAATTACATTTTCCTACTGTGTTTTTTATTACTATTGGATTTGTTCCAAATGTAGATTTTCCACATTCATAACAACAATATTTTGGTAGTTTGTCTAAACAATCTTTATTGAAAGAAATATTATAGTCTATCAATAAGGTTTTTCGTAAATGAGGCTTTATTTTGTTTAATTCCTTCATGGTTAACGGCAAGAAAAACTCTTCATTCCTTAAATTAATGTTTCTTGAATAATAATCTAAAAAAATAGTTTTATTAACGGAATCAGCTACAATTATTGGTCTTTGCCAATGATAATGACTTTTTATGACAACTTGATTTGGTTGTATTTCTCCGAACTCTTTGATACATCTATAAAACTCCATAATCTACTTTTTAGTTGGTTTTAATACTTGAAGTGGTCTCTTTAAATCATTCTTAATTATGGCTAAATCTCTCAGTTTAGCTCCTTGAACATCAGTATCTGTATAAGTGTCCACGTACAAAACTCCTTTCACTCTTAAACTTACTTTCCACTTCTTTCTGTCTCGGTCATAGTGGACACCGGTATAGTTCTTTTCCATTACACAAATGATTTAGTATGGTTAATAGTTAATTGAAGTAAGTCTATGTGAGAAACTATTAACGGATTAATTTCAACTAATAATCTCTTCACGGCTTTAATATCTCTTTTTACATCCGGATAAACTGACATTAAACCTTCTAATTGTCTAATTGCATGAATAGCAGTAGCGTGGTTTCTCCCGATATAATTAGACATTGATGGTAGAGTTTCTCTCGTTAGTTCTCGGCACAAATAGAAATAAAACTGTCTAGCCTTAACTAAATCTGCTCTCCTATTCAATGAAATAACTAAATTTTGACTGAAATTAAAATGCAGACAAACTGCTTCTAATATGTTTTCTTTGGAACTTTTCATACTTCAAATATTTTTTCTCTTCCGAGTTTAATCTGTCTATCAAAAAAATCGATCAGAACTAATTTCTTTGCCCTGATATTAATTGCAGGAGAAATACCTTCTCTAATTTTCTTGAAAGTTTCTACCGATTTTGATGGTTCTAAAATATTAACCTTTTCTTTTTCCTCCGAAATTAATTGATTTTTAGCAATCTCAATCTTCGAAACAAAGTAATTAGTTAAATTTGGTTCTTTCTTTAAATCTGATTTAATTAGCTTCTCATTAACTAAAAAATCAAAAACATACTCCAAGCTATCTTCGAGCTTTTTATTCTCTTTGTACTCGCTAAAAACTCTTTCTACGCCATTTTTAACAATATTCCTTTTTTCTTCTTCTGAAATAACTGGTTTTTCTTTAATAGCAAGTAAAGCTCTTCTTTTTGCTTCATAAGTTCTTAATGCTTCTCCTCTGAAATCTAAGAAAAAATTTAAAACTTCTGAAACTACAATTGTATCTAAAATCCTGAAAATCTCTTTATGCCCAAAATCTTTAGCTACATACATCTGAAACGCTTCTTTTATTTCAGGAACAGTTAAAAATCCAAACTTAGCAATAATGAAATCATAAATAAACTTTACTTTTTTATTATGAATGTCCAAATCATCATCTAAAGATTTAACTCCTAAAATATCCAATATAAAATTTATTAGTTCATCTACCTCAGTCAATGACTTCAAATTCTGTATCTTCGGATAATTCTCGTTCAGAACTGCTAGCTTCGGCTTGTTGGTTGTTGTTGAAAGCTGTTTGCAATGAGTTTCTGTAGAGAGGTTTTGCTGTTGATGTGTTTGTTTTTCCATTTGATATAGTTTTATTTTGTTTTTCGATGTTTTCTACCCAAGAATACTTAAATCCCGCCCAGTTTCTTTCAATACAAATTTTTAATGCTTCTGAAATAGGATAATTATTGTTTTCACATTCTGATTTTAATAAGTTAAAAAATGTTTGAGATAAATTTGCTTTTTTATCTTTTCTAAGAAGAAGATAATCATTAACTAAAATTTCATTTTGAACTAAATCTAAAAGAGCTTTTTTAAAATCAAATTTTATCTTATTTACTTTAGTATCATTTCTTATTATCTTATCTTCTTTTATGGCATGGGTTTCGCTTTGCGGTATTGATGCGGTCGCATTGCGGTCGCTTTCTTCCTTTTGTTTACGGCGTTTTTCCCACCCTTCTTTTGCATTTTTAGAGTTTTGCTTTCTTGTGTCTTCAAACTCATTTAACTGTTCGGATAAAAACTTAATAAAAATATTTCCTTCTGAAATCTCAATAATTTCTTCATCGCATAGCGAATTTAGTGCGATCGCATTGCCAGCGCATAGTTTTTGTGTAGCGAGTTTTAAAGGCATATCGCCAAGCCTAGACCAATACATACTGCAAAGATCTATAAATAAACCTTTATCTTCACGAGATAACATTTGTATGTTTCCGTTTTCCCATTGATTAGGTTCAAATTTAAAATATGGAAGCTCTTTTGACATTTTAAGGTTTTTTTGATGTATTACATTTTTTGCATAAACATTGTAAATTATCAATAGAATTACAAAAAAATATTTCTCCTGAATTAAAGCAACTGAAAACAGATTTTATATGGTCTATTTCTAAAAAATCAGTTGAATTACATATTACACATTTATTTTTATCTCTCTTTAAAATAAAATTTCTAACTTTTTTATTTTTAATAAAAGCACTTGATGAATTTCTAAAATATTTAAAACTTTCTTTTGGATCTAAGTTGTCAGTTATTTCTAATAATGTTAATCTTTGAGGATTCCAAATCATAGTTTTTTTGAATTAAGAAACCCATAAAGTTCGGAGGTGGTGGCTCGTCCCTTTATGGGTTTAGATAAAAATATTTTCCAATGTATCAAATCCACCACAGATAATACAAGTGCAAAGTTAAATAATAAAAACTGATTTACAAAATATTATTTATTTTCTTTATTGTAGTAACAAAGATAATAATACATCTGTTTATCTTCATCGTAGCCACGTTCCACGAATTTATCCGCACTTTCTGAGTTAGTGAAGTCCATTTTTATAGTAATTCCAGTATCGAGTTGGATAAGGTTTTTGAACTTTCTACGGACTTCTTTAACAGCGGTATTAGATATTCCAAAACTACTTACGTCTTCAATAGAGTATTTAGCTCCAGTATCTACTTTGTAGTTTTTGAACTCGGCTATTAGGTCTGGATTTTCGATTACTTCATTTAGGAAAGCAGTTTCCTCGAAATTATCGTTTTTAGCAAAGTGGTTTACTGCTTTGTTTAGGAATAAAACTTCTTCTTTTTTGTCCTCTGCGGGTAAAACTATATCCTTTGCAAATCCTTGACAGAATTTCAGATATTTCTTAGTGAAATAAGCTTCGTCCTCGAAAGCATCTACTTGAAGGAAATGTTCTAGGAAGTACCTAGCGTCATAACGATTAGAATCGTGGGTTAAAATCTTGTAACCTTCTTCCTTTTTATAATTAAAAATCAGAACTCCTTTATCTAGTTTTTCTAAGGAGATTCCCTGATTTAAAATCATTTCTAAGTGATTGCCGTTTTCGTCTAATTCTATGAAATCTGATTTAATCTCAGACTTAAAAATTCCAACGCAATCTACAACTACATTATCAATTGAAACATTTTGAAGATAAGTAACGTAAACTTCGCCAGATTTTATATGTGGATGAAGACTTTGATTGTACAAATGTTCTGTAATTTTTTTAGAAACATCGTGAGATTTATCGGGATTAGCGAAAATCTCAGAAACTAAATTATACATTTCATTATACTCTAAATCTACATCATGTGCAAATTGATAGAAGTTTTCCTCTTTTTCTCTGAATGGTTTCAAAAAGAACTCTTTCAAAAGTGGAGCGATTTCATCAGATAGTTTATAAGGCTTGTCCGATAAGAAAATTGGTTCTTCACGGAATTTATTACCAATCTTATGAAGACTAAGATTGGTAATTTGTGTGTTAAATAAATTGATCATAATTAAGCTCTTTCAATTTTCCACGCTTGAAGCGTATTAAACCATTTTGTGTCCTCTCCGTCTTTTTCGTACTTCTTACCTCTCATGTTGAATAAAATTTTAATATTATCTCCAATCTGATAAGGATCAATTATATCAACGTAGGTTTGATGCAGTTCCAATTGTATCTCCTGTGGATATTGCTCGTCCGTCTGAATTACGAACTCTCGTTTTTTAAAAGTTTCAGTAACTTCCTGAATATCTTTTACATTAATTAGTTTTCCTGAGATTTCCATTTGTTTTAGTGTTTTAAAAGTTTATACTCTTGATTTAATTTTTTAATGTTTGATTTTAATAGAGATAAATCAGATTCTTTGAAATGATTTCTTTCCGCATTTATATTGCAGTTTAGCTTAAATACATTTGCGTTCATACCTCCTAATAGTTCACACGTTTTTTTTGTGGTAAAACCGAAATGAGTTTTGATGGAAACTATTTTAAGTCTGATTAATTCTCTATCTTCTTTGGGATTTTTTGGCATGGATTAATTTAGTTTTAATGTTACTCCAGTTGATAAATAAGTGTTGAAGTTTTTGTGGCAAATCTGCAAAAATACACTATAATTTTTATAAATAGGTTTTTCGATGTTCAGACCAAACTCTCCGAAAAACTGCATTTCTCCAATCATATTTCCTACTCCGATAAATCCATTAGCTCTTAAATCGGACAAAGGTAAGTAATGATGGATTAACAATCTTCCTCCAAGTTGATACTGAGCCATTCCTTCTTTTCCTATCAGATTATCTCGACTAAGTACTGCGGATAAACCTGCTTGTTTCCCCTTCATTCCAATTTCGATAGATGGAATAGTGTTTGCTTTGAAGTCTTTTGCGTCCGTAACGTTTATCATTGTAGACACGAAATACTTCTTGTTATTTTGCCCAAAACTGATTGTCAAAATAAATAATGCGAATGTTAAAAATATTCTTTTCATAATGTTTAAATTTATTGGTTAATTAAATTGACTGCGGATAAAACTCTTAATTAAGAGTGTTTCCAAGTTTTATTGTTTTTTATTCTCCAAACTGTTTTTACGTTTATTCCGTAAAGTTTAGCTACTTCTGTTCTATCAGCGTTTTTATTAAGCATTAAATCTCTAATTTCTAAAACTTGTTTTTTAGTTAGTTTAGATAAATGGCTTTTCTCGCCTACTTTTCTTAAATTATTAGAATATGCGTGAGTTATGTCCTCTGATTTTGTAGCCCATTCTAAATTAGAAACATTGTTATTATGTTTGTTTCCGTCTTTATGATTGACTTGCGGTTTATTTTCAGGATTTGGAATAAATGCTTCTGCTACTAAGATGTGAACACCTACTGTTTTAGCAGTTCCGTTATTACTTAAAGTTACTGTAACGTACTTATCTTTTCTAAAATACATTGACATAAGTCCAAAAACACCTTTCTTCCCTTTATAGTTTAAAGAGCCTACATTTCCTTTATTGGAAACTACATAAGATTTAGGGTATCTTGAAACTTCTTCCCAAAATTCAATTTCTTTTTTCATAACAACAAATACTTGCCTTAATACAAAGGCTATCCAGTCAGCTAAATTATTTAGCGAAGGCGATGTAAGAAGGCAAGATTTATTTGTGATTTCATATTAACTAGATAGCCCTACAAAGATAATAAAAAAAATATTAAGTTATCATGTTTAACTTGATGGTTTTGTAGTAATCTCTACCTAGTTTTGCTCTCTCTTCTAATTTCGCATACATTTCACGGTCTCTAGTGAATTTGAAAGTTTTTACACATTCTTCTTTGCTGATGTTTGGATTGTTAGAGAAAATCATGTTTCTTTCTATTTGTTCATAGATAGGTTTCATCATTTCTTCTAAATCATCTAATTCTTTGTCGGTCATATCTCCTGAGTAATATTTCCACTTAGCATTATCTTTTTCTCTTTGTACTAAATGCTCAGGAGTGTCGATCAAGCAGAATGATAATTCAAATTCATCAGCGTCCCAAAGTTCCATATAAATCTGTCCTTGAACTTCATAATCTAAAGTTGGCTTAGAAGCAATAAAAGTTTCAGCGTCCCATGAAGTTTTTGTGTCAATAATCAATCTTCTTCCTTCAAAATCCTTTATTATATCACATTCTCCAGTAAAGAACTCGTTATTTTTTCTTTCTTCGTTCTTAACGTATAAAACTCCATCCAATTCTGTTCTTAATGAAATAGAATCTTCTTCTTTTAAAATTCCCTTATCAAGATATTTTGACTTAATTTGAGAATAAATTCCTTTTTCATATTTAAGCCAAGTTTTTCTCACAAGAGTTTTTGCGGTATCAGATAATTCCGGAGGAGCATCACGTCTTTTGATTAAATCTGCTAATTCTTCGGGCTTTTTCGTTCCTTCAAATTTTACCTTGTTTCCATTAACATTAAAACCAGTATCTCTTTCTTTTTCTAATTCTGCCAGTTTCTTAGCCATTACATCAGTAAAAGAATTTCCTTGTTTCTCAGTAAGTAAAGCTCCTGCTGAACTTGCGTTAAATAATACGTTTTCTATTTCCATAGTTTCTAAAGTTTTTGTAAATAATCAATGAATCTTTTGTATGCTTTAATTTTTTTTGCGTCAAAATCGGTTTCAACGGCATCTTTAATAGCTTCAAAGTCAATTGAAGGAATTGATTCTTTTTTGGCTTCAAACAATTCTTTTAATTGGTCGAAAACATTTTCTGAATCTAAAGATTTATCTACTCCGAATCCCATTGTGTCTTTTCTGTTTAAGTCCCTTCCCCAAAGTTTTCCGAAGTGATCCGTGCAATCTTTAATCGCATAACTTTTAGCCATTGGTAATGCCATCATAACTGCATTGTTGTTAATGTTTTGTAAGTCGGCAGGACTAGCTCCAGATTTAGTTTGTATTTGACATGAACCAAGTCCATCATGGTAACCCCATTCTCCTGTAACTGGATGTAAGTAGTGAAGCCTTACTGCTACATAAACCGCATTAAACATTGTTCCTTCCCTTAAAACCTCAACTCTAAATTCCTTAAAAACTCTTTGTAATAAAGTTTCTATTACTCCAATAGGAATATATTTAGAGTTTCCTGCAAATTTGTTTTCTAGAATCCATTTCGGATCAGGAGCTTGGTTCATTAATAAATTGAATTGGTCTGTTTTAAAAGCCATTTCAATATTGTTTACATCGTATAAATCGCTTATACTTGGTAAATCTTTTTTTACAGCAGGTAGTTGATTATTGTTTTCCATTTTTTTAAAATTGAATGTTAAAATCTCGTTTCAATATTTTGATAACGTTCTTCTTATTTAGTGCGGAGATATAAAGACATCCTGCTTTGCGTGTCAGTTTTTTAGCTGAGGAAATATTTCTTTGCATTGCATCTTCGTATTTCAGAATTGGAGGAGCGTCAAAACTCGCAACCTCAATAGTCTGCTCGTCCACGTTTACTTCAAATAGAGTGTGTCCTTGTTTCGGATATAATACTCCTGTGAAAACTGTTTTAATCTCATGTTGAGTTTGCTTCACATTTTCTATTGGCTCTTGTTTTTTGATTTCAGTTTCTTTCATAATGTTATTTTTTAATTATTAGTATTAAGTTAATCTACTTACGATTAACTATAGATTTTGTAAATGATTGTTTTTCAGTTTGTTGTGAAAATTATTTCGAAAGTTCTCCGAGATTTAAAATTGAACCCAACCAAAACTGCTTAGTTCCTCTACTGAATATCCCATGAAAGGAACTGCGTAACCTTTTGAACGTAGATAATCTGCTACTCTAGCACTCATAGCTTCTTTTGAAGTTTTGTTTTTTAGCCAACTAATGTATTCTGAACTATGATTTAGTGCTTTTGCATCTTCATCAGTAATTTTTGAAAGCGGTTTTAGTTCTAAACTACTAGCGGAACTTTTTTCCCACCAATAAGGAATACATTTTCTTATTCCCATTCCAGTATTTATATTTAGAATATTTTGTCCGTAATACTGAGCTAAAAATCTGTTTTTTTCCTCAATTGGTGGTGTTTGCTTAGTGTTTTCCATAACTATATATTTAAGTTAGATTTTATCTTGGTGGGTTTTTTAGTTTTACAACATAACTGCTCATTCCGGAAGCTATGTATGTTTGGTTCGAAATAGATAAACTATTTAGTTTGTAAATTTCTTTTTTGCAGTAATCTGATATTAAAACATCATCTACAAGTTCAAGTTTTTTTCCATCTCCTAAAATTTGGGAGATAAAAATTAGTTCGCTACCGAATCTTTCCATGAGTATTATTTTTGAAGTGAGTTAATGTCAATCGCCAATCCTTTTTCAATTAGTTTGTGTTTCCAGTCGAAATGATTTTTATACATAAATTCTTCGAGAATATGATATTTCTGAATATCAATAGCGTAATAGTTGTTTTTTTCTAATGCTAATAATAAATTCTCGCAATTAACCATTTCTAAATTTTCACATAAATCCATATACAAATCAAAATATTCGTCTTTTCTTAGATCCGAAATAGGACGAAGTATTAATCTATCATGTATTGTGATGGAATTAATATTAGTTTCGTCTAAAGTCCAAGCAGTTCCTTTATTTACACAATATTTAAGTTGTACTTTATGAGGTAAATAAGATGCCCAATGTTTTAATTCTAATTTATCTTCCATGAGTAAATCTGTTTAAGTTATTATTTCTCCGTGTTTAATAACGAAGTAAAGTTTGTTTTGATTATTTAGTTTTTAACTGATTTAAGACTAGCTCAATATCTTCATCAGGTATCTCGTTAACAGTTTCTATTCCTTTTGAATCTGCATAAGTTAAAACTGCTATAACTTGTGCTTTTGTCATTGGAAGTCCATTGTGTTCAAAACATTTCCAACTTTGGTTTATTTGGTTTAAACAACCTTTTACATCTGCGTTCATAGATTTGATTTTAAAATTAATTATTTCCTAAAAACTACTATCAAAATAGTAGGAATACCAATTACTATAAACTGAGTTAGTAATAGGATAAAGGAGTTTCGGATAAATTGTTTCATTACTTGAATTTTTCGTTGTAAATTATATTTGCTTTTATAATAGCTTCTGTATAAGCTCCAAATCTATCAGGAAAACGATAAGGTGTGTTTTGGTAGTTTCTTATTGAATACTGCCAAGTAACAATATTAGCGCAAGGTTCTGACGGCTTACTAGTAATGAAAATGTTATTTTTGTCAAAAAACTCAACAATCAAAGCATTTTGAAATACTTTTTTGTTTACTTCCCAATCATTCAAATCAAGTCCGTAATGGAAGCTTATGTATTTTCTAAAATCTTCTAAGCATTTATCTGTTAAAATCATAATTCTACAATTTTTTAGTTATAAATCCAACACAACAAAACTATAATTCCATAAATCATAATCTCCACGTTGTTCTCTAGTAGGGTTAATAGTTTCTGTTTCATTTGACGTTAGTTGTTTCTTTAATCAGTTTTTCGCACATTAATTGAGTGTCTTCACAAACATTTGATTTATCAATAAGCGAAGCCATTTTCAAAACATTATTAGCTTCTTTTAATGCTTCTAATAATTCAGGTGCTTTTGATATTAGCAAAGCGTTGGCGTGTTGTTCATAATTACAACATACTGGTGATGGACATTCATCTTCCGATATATATGATATTTCAATAAAATGTTCTTCTGTAATATAAACACCAATAAGACCACGTTTTTTAGTGTGCTTTACTTTGTATTCCCACTTTCCTTTTGTTCCTTTAAATTCCATAATCTTAATATTTTAAATTAAATAAATGTCTAAAGCAAGAGCGGATATAATAATCCAAATAGGATAAACTAGAAAGGCTAAATATTCATGATTTGTTCTGTTAATTATACGCATGCATATAGGAATGCAAACTATAAAAGTTAATGCAATCCAAACGATAAAGAATATCATAGATTCTAAAAATTGTGATTCTGTCATAATATGTATTTTTTAAGTTATTGTTTATCCCAAAGGGCTTTTAATTTATCAGCGTGTTCAGTATTCGAAGTTTTGTCGTATAAAGAAATTAGCTTGGTTGTTGACCAGCCTAAAATATTTCTCAAATTCTCGTCAGATATTTTTCCTCTCATATTAGAACAGAAGCTACGACGTATTGTGTGTGCCGAAACTAATTTAAATTTCTCATAAACACCAAAAACCTTTCTCTTTTTATCTTTATCAAATAGTTTGCCTTCCATTTTTTTATCAATGTCGCAAACCATACAAAGAGTTTTTATGTGTTTGTTAAAATCTGAGTTTGTTTGTTTTGGCGGTAACATTCCGAAGTATTTATTTAAAACATCTTGAACTCGCTTGTGTACTGGAAGTACGACTTTAGTTTTTGTTTTCTGAGTTTTAATTTTTAGGTAGCCATCTTTGAAGTTTGAAACATCTAAGTTTGTTAGAAAATCACTACTTCTTAATCCGCTATAAATCCCGATAATGAAATTGTCTTTTGTAACGGAAAGTTCCTCGCTAAAACTAAAATCATAATTGATAATTCTGTTTATTTCTTCTTCGGATAAAAATACTCCATCAAATTCTTCTTCCTTATCGATATAAACTCTTTGGTTTCTTACTGCGGAAACATTTATTTTTCGCTCTGATGCTCGATTTAAAAAGAATTTTAATCTTGCAATCATTCTGTTTACGGTTGAGGTATTGTATTCCTGCTCTTGCAACCAATTTACAAAACTATAAATATCATCAATTGATAAATCTTTTAGGTTGAATTTAGTTTTTTCGGATTCCTCAAATTCTGTTAGAATATCAGCAAATTTACGATATTGGCTTTTAAGAACTTTACTCATGTACTTTTTCTGAGAAACTTTCCACGAATTTGAGAAATTATCTAACCAATGATAAGCAAAATCACTAACGTAAATATTAAAATCTGAATTTACTAACCCGACTTCTTGAATTGGGCGGTCAAATGTAGTTTTAACCACGTTCTTAAGCCAAATTGTATTGATTATTAATCCTTTTGTTAGATTGTAGTTAAATTGCTTTAAAACTTCTAATTTTAGCTTTAACAGATTTTCGTTTAATTGTAAATCTGTTTTACTCGATTCGGTTTCGGAATCCCAATCTGACTTTAAAACTGATAATTCAGTACAAACACTCAAATCTAACCTATTTGCGTAAACTCGAATGTATATCTTCTGAATTTCTTTCAGTCCAACGGCTTTAATCTGAATGTTCATAACAATTAGTTTTTAAGGTTAGGCACATTATCCCAATTAAGGGAGAAGATTTTATCTTTCAGTTTGTACGTCTTTTGTTTCTTTGTGGGTTGCCCGATGTTACCAGTAATAATCTTTTTTACTTTTCCGTTTTGATCTTTTAAATACGTTACTAGATTATACCAACTTTCTTGGCTTCTATATACGAATAGAGTTTCTGAGTTATTTATTGCGTGTGCCATGATTTAATTTTTAAATTGTTTAACAAAAGAATCAAACTCAAAAGGATTATCTAACATTTGATTCATATTTTTACCTTGTGGAAACATAACCAATTGCCCATAATGAGTAGGTAAATTAAATTCTTGTTGTACTGCTCCAAATTGTGTGATTCTAATAACATCTATTGTTGCAAATTCTTTTACTTTTATTACTAATTCAAAAACATTTGAATTTCTCATTTTAAACAACCCTATAACATCATTTTTTATATTATCTAATTCTTGTTGTACTTTTTTTATTGATTCCATGACTATAATGTTTTTATAAACTCGGAGATTAACCCGAAAATTAGTAATGCGAGAAAAACTGATATTCCAATGAAATAAAGTATTTCTCCGATAGTGTAATGATTTTTAAACTTCATCTTTCTTTACGAATAAATCTGTTAAATCAGGTATTTGTTGAATGTTCAGTTTTCCAACTTCCAAGCCTATGCGTAAATCATCATCAATAGCTTTCACAAGTTCTGAAAAACTCGTAATTAAACTATCTGAATCATCTGGATATAAACTATATAAATCTACTAAATCACTAAGAAATAATTTCTTTGCCAATTCTGAGTTTATAATTTTCCAAATAAAACCGTCTTCGCCTATTCGGATATTTTCGTCGTTCTGTAAAAACTGCATAGCTTTATTTTTTAGTTTTTAAATAGTTTTTTAGGCTTTCGCTCTGCTTCAAATGACTTTCGCTATTGGCTAGAAATCTGCTTTCTACCTCCGCATTAATCTTTTGAATTAATTCAATTGCTTCGTGTGTTTCTCGGTTTAGGACAAAATCTGCAATGTTATTAATGGAAGTATCTATTGGCATATCCTTTGCTTCAAATGATAATGTAATAGTATTTGTCCAAAACTTATTAATTTTCTTTTTAGCTAATTCTAAAAATCTGTCTAAACTCCCTTTTTGTTCGGGGTAAATTGCTGTAAGATTGTTTGTGCTTTTCATAATTATTAAATTTAAAAATTGTACAATTCTGCTAATTCTTTTAAATTCGGATTAGATAGTTTTTCTAAAATTGTTGTTCCGAACTTCTCAAAACTATCTAACTCGATATTTTCAAACTCGATATGATTGTTTAAAAAATCTAAATATTCTGCTCTCATAACTTTAATTTAAAAAGATTAATGTATTATTGAAGTTGGTCGCTATTGCTTTGGTGTTTCTCCTTTTCCCGAAAAGGGTAAAAACAAAATCGTATTTTAGCATCTATTAGTTTTTTTGTTCGATTTTTATAAAAGATATGTTTTGATTTTCATTTTTAAAACCAAATCCTTTTTGCTCTAATTGGGTTGTTATTTCCAACGCTAAAGAAGTTAACATTCCGTTAAAATTTAAAGGTGTCGGATAGTTATTTTTAATAAAATTCAAAAATATTTTTCCGTATGAACCGCTTTTGTATGAAGCACAATATAATTTATTTGCATTTTCATTTATAAATTTTATTGTTTCAGTTTCTTTATTATTAGAAAAAAATCTTGCTATTTCTTCAATTGTTAATTTTGCCATTTTGATATATTTTAGTTTGTTAGTATTAATATGTTATTTTGGTTGAGAGTTGTACCACTCTATAAATTGTATTACTGCTTGATAAACGGCTTCTATTTTAGTGCTTTTACTTACATTTACAATTACTTCTAAATCATTAATCATATTGTAAATAATACACATTCCATAATCAATAACAACTTTAAAAACATCATTATTATCTTTGTATAATAGGTTTTCTATCTTTTCTACTACTTCTATAAGCCAATTCCAATCTGAATTGAATTTTAATTCACTTGCATTAAATTCAGTTTTAAACTCTCCGCTTAATGTTACTTTGCCATATTGTGGCAGTTCAAAAGTTCCGTTTTCGTTTTTATCTATTTGCAAAAACTCCGCAATAAGTATGTTTGTTTCTTCGATTGTTGGCACAATGCTTAAACTTTCTTTTGCTCTTTCCAACGTATTAAAATCTGCACTTTCAAAACATTCGCCATTTTCTGTGAAAGTTCTTGTAAAAAAGTGATTGCCTTTTTTAATTATTTGTTTGTTTTCTTTTTCAAAAACTACATTTTCTGTTGTATTCATTTCTTCGGGTGTTTCGTTAGTGGTTTCAATTTTCTGCAAGTTGTAAAGTTCTGCGGACAAACCATATTCGCATGTATAACCTAATTTATTTAATGATAAAACCATGTTTTCACAATCTTTATAGTCAAATTCATCTGTAATAGTTGAAATTAAATTTTGTACCTCTTGCGGTAAAGTTTCGTAATGCTCGAATAAATCTATATTTGTACTCATATATTAAAGCCTTTTAAAAACGTGCTTAGGTTTATTAAGTTATACAAGGTTAATTTTTGTTATACATTACAAGGCACAACTATTTTGCTTCGGCTCTGTATTGGTCGAACATTTTTGAAGATGCAGTATTTTTAAAATCAAGTTTCAGTTTGGCGAAAATTGAAGTATAACAAGAAGTTCCTACACCAACCTCAAAACTCGGTAATTCTCTATATCCCGAACCATAACCAAAAATCTCTCTCAATTCTTTTCCTTTGTTCATTGGGCGGTTTGCATAAGCGTACAAATTAGCTTTTAATACTTCGCTTTGGTTTAATGCTTCCGCAACTGCGGTGCTTTCTTTATCATAACCACAACCAGAAATTGAACGGCTTTTTAAATATTCCGTTTCAGTATTCCCCGAAGCGTTTTTGTAAGTTATCCAAGCAGTTGCAGTTGGATTTTTTCCCCACATTGAAGACTTAACCCAATCAACATCAACACGAACCGAAACAATTTTGAAGGCTTTATCTTGTAGGCTCAAAACCTCTTCAATTTTAGCATCAAAACGCTTTGTAATGTGTGCAGTCAATTTAGTTTTTAATTCAGTTCTAAATTGTCCGATTGTCATTTGCTCAACCTTTTTTAATTGTGGCTTTGTAAATCTATCACGATAATAAGCAAATCTTAAATAGTCCTCAATTGAAGTGTATTCGCTTAATTTTGATAAAGATTGTTTTAATTCTGACTTTTTCGCTAACTCGATTTTTTTGATAAGATTTTTCATATTGCTAAATATTAAATTGTTATTTTTAGTTTATTGTGTTGTCGTAATTAAGTTTTTCAGCGAAATAAGTGGTTTCGTGTCCTTTGCTTCCGCTTAACTCAATTCTGAATTTATTAAATCCGTTAGGAAAAACTTTAAAATCATTATTGTAACCAAGAGATTTGAACGCTTCGTTAATGTCTTTACCTTTTGCGGTTCTGTGTCCGCTTCCTAAAGTTATTTTATATGAGTTCATAATTTTAATTTTTAAATGTTTGTTAGTTTTTTAAAATTTCTGTTAATTCTTGTATTGTTTTTGTTCCTCCTGCACCTTTCCAGCCTTTTATAAGGTTGCCTTTTTTATTCATTAGGCGCAAACCATATAAAAAAACTTCGTTATCCAGTTCCACAACATTAACAACTAAGTAATTTTTTATTTCTGTACCGTAATAAACACGATTTAAAGAACAATTTTCAAGCGGGAAACTTTGCCCAATTGAATCAATATTTAAAACTCTATCGCCTTGAATTTTACCATTAAAAACAAAGTTTTCAAATACTCCAGTATTTACAATAAATTTTTTCATAATTAATCTATTTTAAATTTAATTTGTAGCGTTTCGGGATTCGAACCCGATAAAACCCAATTATAAAAAACTAATATTTCAAGTTATAAAATTATAATCTGTTTAACGCTTCCGTTATATATTGTATTCGTAATTTAATTTAGATATAAAATAAAAACATTGACTTAGTGCTATAAATAACAATAAGCATCACTTAGTTACAAGATGATTTTATCGGGTTTATTATTTTTGTTTTGTGCCTCTCTACCGCTATTAAAAGTTTTAATATCACAAACTTCAAAAAAATCTAAAATGTATTATATTGTATAATAAGAACGTTTAATTTGTATGCGTGTCAGTTTTTTAATCCGAACTAACAAACGACGTGCTTTATATAATTATTAAAAGCATAAACTTTTAACCTAGCGAAAGCCTTTCGACCTTAACACCGCAAACTAATGTTTTTAAACACGTTCGCCAATTAACTATTTTACTTCATTTGATATAAGTAAGTATTAAATTACTGCCTTATTTCTTTTACAAATCTACAACAATATTTTACATATCCAAACGTTATGTAAAAATAATTGCCGTTTGTTGTCGACTAAGTTTAAAAAACTAGCAAAATAAGGCGTTCACAAAGTGTAAAATATTATCATTTTTTTACATAAAATTACAAAATAGCGTAAAAACTCGCCAATATTAAGAAGATAACCACGTATAACAAGACAACAATAAGCGTAACAATTGAACCAATTCCGCCCGAATAAACTATATAACCAAATAACACTATTATATAAGTAACAACTACCGAACTATTCCGCACAAACTAACTACGATATTAAGCCAGTTAAAAAGATCCCGAAGTAAACAAATCACACTAATACAATAGTAATAATTCAACCCGAACAACAAATACATAATTTGCCTTAAACTACTAACCTAAAATAAACCCATATAAACAACCAAAACAATACTAGTACATATAATACACACAACAATATAAATAGTTCCGCATTTCCCCACAATTAAGGCTAAAACTCCCAACGATATACAAATACACTTATAGAAGAACATAAAACACAATAATCGATAATATTATTATGTAAAATAGAAACACTATTTAAGGTATGATATGAGACTGCAAGCCCAATAAACATTGGTACTCGCAACGTTTACAAATTATGAATGTAGTTTAGTAATCCAGTTTATACGGATTAGTAAAATATCGGAGAAATTAACAAGCATTACAACGTAAACGCAATGATACTGCGGGATAAGACCAATTAATGTTAATCCTACTAAGATTAATATTGATAAATGACTGGAGCAGTTTACGAGCAATAATAACATTAGTTTCCTTGTGAAGCCCAGCAATATCAAGGCTTGAAAGTCAAAACCATTTGAGAATGAAAACCAAAAGCATGACCCACCCATCAATATATTTACGTTTCCTTTTCGCAACGTGTAGCCGTAAACAAGGGTGTAGCCCAATACATCTACCTTACTCGCTAATATGCGTCACCCTCATAGATTGCTAAGGCTCAGCAGTTTTATCGGTTTGGCATGTTGGGTAGTTTCGCAGGTTTTTGATGCCGGAGATTGGCTGTAATTGCGTGGATTAGTTTTGTGGATTAAGCACTATTGATTTCTATATCACTTTAAATAACTTGACAAATAATTGTCCCAAAGTTTTGTCAATTCAAATTAAAAGAATATCTTTGACAAATAATTATTACACTAATGAAGGATAACGACAAAATATTGGCACAGGATTTAATCAAGATAAGTGAGGTTTCTACTTTACTTACTGGGGATAGATTTAAGTTGCGTTTGGATAGAGGATTTGGCGCGCATGAAGCTTCGGTTAATAGGTTGTTTTCTGTTGTTCAGGATTGGATAGATTCTGACAAATCTTTAGGAGCTGAATTAACTTCTCCGGCAAAAGAATTTGTTGCGGATTTGCCGAGAGAGTTTGAAGCAAAATCTGTGGTTATGAAGCCTAAAACTGAAATCCCTTCTACTGTTGTTCAGGCTGAGATTAAAACAGATTACGAATACGTGGACGTTGTTCCTTTGGGAATGAATTTCATTGAGATAATTGGAAAAAAACTCCACAAGCATTATGCAGAAGAAATATTCTATATTAGAAACCCAAATAAAAAAGGAAACAATGTAGCAGTTTTACACAGCGAAAAAGAAGTTAAGGAGTTTATACGAAAAGAAATAATCAAATAATACTCAGTTATGATTAAAGATAATTTAGTGATTGTTATTGACACATCTAACTATAAAGCAAATTATAGTGAGGATGTTCCATTTAAGGCAGTCGTAACAGAAAAATATGATTTAACAATATGGGTTAAGTCAATAACAACAGGTAAAAAATATGAATTATACTATAACCAAATTATGGAAGGGCTTGAAATAGAAGATATTATAAAACTATTAGATTTGTCTAAGTATGGCACATAGTTTATTATTCACACAAAATAAAACAAAAAAACATGAAAACATCATTTACAATCGTATTACTTTTAGCAGTTTTGATATATTCTGCAAAACCAATTATTAATTTCAAACCTTTTTCAATAAGTTTCGAAACTCCATATATTCCTTTTGCTATTTTCTTTTTATTAGTATCATTGAGTTTATTTCAAATTCAATCTAATAAAAACGGTTTTAAAGAAGGGGTTAAGAAAACAATTGACTATCTATACAAAACTCAGGAAAAACAAAAATAACCAATAAATCCGCACTAATTTAACTATTGGTGCGGTAACTAAAAAAATATAATTTATAAAATCATGAGTCCAAAAGAAAAAGCAGAAGAATTATTTCAAAAAATGAAAGGATTCCGAGTAAAAAATAGTCATTCAAAAAAATGTGCTTTAATTGCAGTTGAAGAAATAATAAATTCACATTATAAATTATTAGGTGGAGTAAATACTTCAATTTATAATTATTGGGAAGAAGTCAAACAAGAACTTGAAAAACTATAATCTATGAAAACAACAATAATTTTACTAACATTAGGAGTTTTATTCAACATTTGGTGTTTGATTAAAGCTGAAAAAATTTAAAACTATGGAAAATAAATATTACGTTCCTCAAATTGAGGAATTTCATGTTGGATTTGAATGCGAATACAATAACGTTAAATCCAATAAATGGATTCCACACACAATTCAATTCGACCCAACAAATGATATATTTAGAAATTTCTTTTTAACAAATGAAATTCGTGTAAAGTATTTAGACCGTGATGATATTCAAGAATATGGATGGGAATTAGATTCAGTAGTTAAAAAAGAAGGGTTTTTCATTCACAAAAACTCTAATTTTAACAATGGAGAAATTAGACTTGTTTTCAGAGAAATAGAAAATACAGTTGAAATAATGTGTGACAAATCAAATTTTTCATTCTACGGAATAATCAAAAACAAATCTGAGTTTAAAAAACTAATGATTCAACTTAATATAAAATAATAATGACAGCGGAAAAAATATTACATAAAATAGAAGGTGCAGAATACGTATTATCAGTTTTATTGGAAAGAGGAACTATAAGAGAAAAAGAATCAGAAATTTTAATAAAACCCCTATATGAAGAGTTAGTTAAAATTGCAGGAGATGATATTCTAAAGCAACCAATAAAACAAAATGAGTAAATTATTATGAGATGTCTTAATTGTAGAGAAAAGTTTGAGCCAAGATATTTCCTTGATAAATTTTGTGGAGATTCAGGATGTAAAGAAGCTGAAAATAAATACAAAGAAGAAAAACTGAAAGAAAGACAGAAAAAGCCAAATCTTCAATTATCTAAAATGAAACCAATTAAAAAAGTTTCAGATAAAAGAGCTTTGGAAAATATTATCTACAAATCTGAAAGAATAAAGTTTTTGCAACTTCCAGAAAATAAAAAATGTTTTATTGAAGAATGTAATTCGGAAGCCGATACTATTGAACATATAATGGGGAGAAAAGGTTTTGCCGATGAATATGCAAGAGAAAATAATATTTCCTTATATTTGGATAAAAGATTTTGGAAGCCTTGTTGCTTAAAACATAATTTAGAAATGGAGAATAATCCAGAATTATCAAAAAAATATCAACTATCTAAAATACACGGAGGAGCAAAAGAATGATACAAATAAACGTGAAGCCTTTAAGCGTAAATCAGGCTTGGAAAGGAAAAAGGTACAAGACAGATGCGTATAAAATATATGAAAGAGTAGTTTTTGCGCTATTACCTAAAAACTATGAAATTCCTGAAAGTCCTTACGAACTGCATTTAGAATTTGGTTTTTCTTCCGATGCTTCGGATTGGGATAATCCGATAAAAAATTTTCAGGATATTTTAGCAAAAAAATACAAATTCAACGATAAACTGATAAAAAAAGGAATCGTTACAACTGAAAAAGTTCCAAAAGGAAAAGAATACGTTAAATTTGAAATTAAAACACTAACCAAAAATTAATTATATGAGACCGCTAGAATTAAATGTTTTATTTTATGACAACGACGAAAACGATTCAAAACTTAAAGAGCTTGGATTAGATACAGAAGAAAAATTCGTAATTGAAAAAATGACTTTTTACTTCATTAACAGTATTGCTCCATATCTAGAAGACGAAGGAAAGAATTGGACATCTATTTATTCTAGCGGAACAGATTTTGTCTGTACGGATAGCTACGAAAACGTTAAAAAATTAATAGAACAAAGTTTATAAATTATGGAGATAGATCCTGAAATTAAAAAAAGACAAATTGGTTGTGGATATTGCGACAAAGAAAAAACTTGTAAAAAAAGAGATTCAAAAATCAATAACGCAAAACTAGGCTGTAAAGAATTTAATCATCACGAAAATAAATAACCATGTCAAAACTACCAAAAGAAGAACTGAAAAGAATAAAAAGAGAGGGTAATTTTAATTTAATTACAATTTTTATTATCTTTGCTTGTGTCGCAATAACTTGTTTATTTAATTGTTAGGAGATTATGGCAAAAAGTAAGCAAAGTACGATTTGGAGGATAAACAGAATTATCAAATTCTACGAAACTAGAGGGACAAATAAAGAAATGGCAAACAAGGTTCTAAGAAATATATTGAAGGAAAAATTTAAGTAGGCTTTATCCTATAAATAACGAATTACTGATTTTAATTCGCAACGGCACACAAGATAGAGTTCAAAGAAGGATGGGTAAAGTTAAATTTCATATTGCCTTCAATTGTGTGCATAATCTGACTTTTTTGGAGTTCAAAGTAAACCAAATATTTTTTAACTTAAAATTTAAGTATGACTAAAAACGACAGATTTGAGATTACAGTAACGGATACTTTAGAAAATATTCAAAATTTACTTATTTTAAAAGGTAAAGAATATAGAAGAAATGATAATTGCTATCATAATTTTGATGAAGGAGCAAAACTAACAGGAAATACTCCAGAAGAAGTTTTACAGGGATTTCTTTTAAAGCATTTAATTTCAGTTTCAGATATTAGAAATGATATAAGGTTAGGGGTTTTACCAACTTTAGAAAAAGTAGAAGAAAAATATAATGATATTTTAGTATATTTCCTTATTGAAAAAGCCATGATTATCGAAAGATTAAATTCTAATTTAGATGATAAATAAATCTCTTTTTTGTGAGGTCATGGAATCTCTATTACTGCAATTAAATCAGGATAAAGAGATTGGCTCATTTTTCCTAATCAATAGCGGAAAAACTCTTGACGGAACTTGCTCCTATAATAACAATAGAGTAATTAAATCATGCGTAAAACTGCTTCACGAATATTTTCCTCCTGATGAAGATGGATTCTCAGAATTAGAACATTATTTATTCACTTTAGAGTTCGGGAAACCAACTAAAGAAGGAAACGAAACGGAAACATTCGAACAATTATATTCACGACTAATTAAAAATTTATAATATGAAAATAGAATTTGATAAAAACGGAAAATTTGAATTAGAAATAAATTGTGTTACTTCATTGTTGTTTGAAAAAGATAATGAAGGAAATATAACTGTAGAAATGCCGGTTGTTATTTCTGAATTAGATGGTAAAGCAAGGAATAGCGAAAAACTTTTATTAGGAGACGCAGATTTTTAAAATATAATCAAATCAATATGAAAATCGACTGCTATAACCAAAACTGCGTAAAGAAACTTGAATGTGTCCGATTTACAAGAGCAAATCATGATGGAACTCCAGTAGGGAATCAAAGAATGTTTTCTCCTGAGAATAATACCGTAAAACAGTTTAGTTGTAAATATTTATCTAAATAATATGCCAGTTTCAGATTACAGAAAGAAATTTACGGGGATGAAAAAAACTCCTGACGAAATTAAGCAAATTAATTACGAAGCAATCCTGACTGAAAAAAAAATACAACGCCACAAGGAAATGAAGAAAGTTCGTCCTAACGAAACAATGAAAGCTTGGGAGAACAGAGTCAGGAAGTATAATTTAATGACGGAGAAGCAGATTCAGCGAATTTTGGGACAAAAAAAACAAGTTATTAAAGTTCGTGTTATTTCAAGAGAAACGCTTAAAAAAACTAGAAACAATTACAATAATACAATCACAGTTTCTTTCCACGAAAAACAATTTGACTTTTTATCCTATTATGGAATTGTTCTAAACTATTTTTCAATTAAATACGGGATAAGAAAATCAGACATAGAAATATGTATGGCTTTTTATAATAATAAGATTATTGATGTAAATAGTTTCTCAAACATTTGTATATTGAATGCAGGTACTTCTCTAAACTACCTAAAAAGATTCAAAAAAAATAATTATATTTGTGAAATAGTAAATCATGTTAGAAACTCGGAATTAGAAGTTGTAAAAAACCATAAAATAGGACTTTTTACCCTACATAGAAATATGCAAGAGTTAATTACCAATATGTACAGAATAATTTCAAAACTGAATACGCTAAAAGAAACACAATACAGAGGAATGTTCCCGAAAGAATTAGAGCAAGAGTTTGTAAAAATGAACGCAGAAATCAACGATTATCTAATCGGAGACAAAAAACAATTGAATATTAATCAAATTAAACAATAATTATGCAAGACGAAAAAAAACCAACGTTAGGACAAAGAAGAGTTAGAGTAGAATTTAATCCGTCAAAAACTGATTACGTTCAAGAATTAAAAATGGCAGGAGCAAATTTTATCGATTTAATAGATAGCTCTGCTTGTAATCCAAATTTCACAGAAGAACAAGTTGGGGAGTTTAGACGATTAAAAGCATTAGCCATGACAGCAATTGAGGACGGCTGTATGTGGGCTGTAAAACACGCTACAATTTAAAAACTAACAGGCTTGGTTAGCCTAATAATAAAAACCAAACTTGAATATTATGGCAAAAACTGTTAAAAAAGAAGAAAAAAAATCTTCTAAAGGAGAGGAGGTGTTCAATCCATCTGAGCAGCTAGAAAAACTACTTAATCATTATAAATCAGTAGAGAATCCGCCTGAAAATATTTTAGTTACAATTCAGTATTTGGAAGGTGCTAAAAAAGAGATTGAAAGACCAATTTTAGGAATTGAAGTCGTTGCTAAACAAGTGGTTGTTTCTAATCTTATAAAAGGAGATTCTTTTGATTTAGACAAAATGAATGAAGAAGAAATCGTTGAGTTTTGCAAACTTAATAATATTCCATTAACCGCTACTGAAAAAGAAGCGATGCTTGATGAAATTGAAAAGTTTTTATGGAAAGACGATACTGCTGAATAAATCAGATCAATATTAATAAAAAAACTCCCTAACTTAATTGCTAGGGAGTTTTTAATTTATAGTGCTAAAACTAAATCCGGATAAGGAACAATTTGATATGGTTTCCCTTCAAGTGTAAACTGTGTGTTTTTATGCTTCATAAAAACTATTGTTTGTCCTTCTTTAATAAAGTGATTTCCTTCTTTATCTTTCGGGCAAAGTTCTCCAATAGCAACTACAACTCCTGCTTTTTGACTTTCATTAACATCTGCATATCCAGTTAAATCAAATCCTCCGGTAGTTTTATTCTCCAAAACTCGCTCCTCCACAACAACATTATGGTTTAAAGCAGTAAATTTTTTAGTTTCCATTCTTAGCTCTTTGATAAGACAATACGTTTTGAGTTCTTAATAAATTATTTGATGCGGAAACAGCGTTTTTCAATGCGCTTTTAATTCCTTTTGCAGTATCTAAAATACCTTCATCAAACATATTCTTTACTTCATAGCTTTTTACGTCATATCCAATATTATAATCCTTTTCTCCATTTTTTAATTTGTATGAACTAAAATTAATATCTGTATTAGATTTCCCTGCATTTAAAAGTATTTTCTTCTGAGGAGCTTTAATTGATTCTTTTGTAACGTCGTCAATATCTAATTCCATACTTGCGTATTCTAAAGTAATACCTCCTCCTGCAACTACACCTTCTTCTTTGGCTGAACGAACAGCTCCTAAACAATCATCTACTCTAGCTAATCTTTCTTCAATTTCACTTGAAGTAATTCCTCCAACTTTAATAGTGGCAATTCCTCCATTTACACGAGCGATTCTTTCTTTTAGGTAGTTTTTCTCCCCTTCGTGTTTAGAGTTTTTGATTTGCTCTTTCAATTCATTAATTCTACCTTGAATTTTGTCAACATTAAGAGTTTTATCAATAGTGATAACTGAATCCTTAGAAGTGATTTCGATTCTTTGACAAGTACCTAAATGAGATTGTTCTTTTCCTCCGTAATCTGAACGAGAGATTCCGTCTAAAACTTCACAACCTAAAATCAAAGCTAAATCACTCATTACTTCACGTCCTTTTCTATGTGTATAAGGAGGTTTTATTACTACAATAGGTAAATTATATTGTAGTTTGTTTTGAAGCAATGCTGTTGATATATTGTCGTCCATGTGTCCAACAATAACTAAAGGACGTGGCTCAATATAAGGAACTCCTTCTACGTTTTGTGGGAAAGCAATATTTAAGAACGGGATAATCTCATTAATAGTTTGGAAATAAGTTTCTGCAACTAAAACTAATGGGTTGTCGTAAACAACTGATTGAGTTTCCTGAACCGTAATATATCCTTCGTGAGCAAAACCACTATCTATAGGGTTTCCTTCAATAAATTCGATTTCAGTTTTATCACTCATTGTTCTTTTGTGAGAAACCGATCCGTATTCTCCTGCTTTAATAAAAGCGTCTGTAACAATTTGTGCAATAAAATCATCTGAATTAGCAGAAGTTTTAGCGACATCATACATTAACTTATCTGTTAAAGGGATTTTTATTTTATCAATGTAATCCATTATTATTTGAGCAGACTGCTCAGTTTCCTTTTGAATATCAATTGAAGATTTTCCTTTTTGTAATTCAGCTAAAGAGTTTTTGAATAAATTACAAACTAAAATCGTAGTAGTAGAAGTATTATCAGCAATTTCATCAAAAGTTTTCATTGTCGCTTCTTTAACAATCTCTAAAACCAAATTCTCAATTGGATTTTCAAAGCAAAGTTCTTTTAATGATGTCCAGCCGTCCTTCGAAAGCTCAGGAAGACCTTGTGAGTTTTCTATAATATTAAAACCTCCACGATAACCAAGTGTATCGCCTACTACTTTCTCAATTTTTGAAAGTGCGCTTAGAGTTAATTGCTGAACGTCGTTATCTGACGTAATCTCTCTAATAATTGTGTGACTCATATAAATTAGATTAAAATTAAATGTATAAAGGCAAAGATAGAAAAAAACTCAAAAAAAAGCCGTTTGTTGTCGGATAATATTTTTATATTTGTATCTTAATTAAACTTAAAAAGCTATGGGATATAATTTTACAATAACTAGTAACTCGTTGGTTGCTACGTTAGATACGGAAAGCGGTAAATACGAAGAGCGTATTTTAGAATGTTTTCAACCAAGTGTTCAATTGACACAAGATAGGATAATCTTAATGGAAGGCGGAGTTCGATTAGAGGATTTTGTATTTGATGTAATTGGAGATATTAACGAAGTAACTCCTGAAAACCTTACAGATGCGTTTACAGATTTAGACGCATTAATTAGAAGTTTATTTATTGAAGGAGACGGAAGCCCAACTAATGTCGGGTATACTCCGGCTACTGGAGCTGTAACTTCTTCTACTGGTACAGGATTTACTATTCCGCTTACAGATGATGAAGTAAGAGGATTAATGTCAGAAACAGATTTCAATAAATTAAATGCTATTCCTGAGTATGCCGACAATGCGTCTGCTATTACTGGGTTATTGGACGTTGGAGCTTTCTATCATACAGCAGGAGTTTTGAAAGTAGTTATCGAAGAGTAATATAATTATCATAAAAACAAAACGAAATGAAATATATTTTCACACAAACAGGTAACGCGCTAGTTGTTACTGCGGATGTAGAAGCGGGTAAATTTCCCGTTGATATAAAAGATTACACAGCAGGAAGTGCTTATTTAGCAAACGATAGAATCTATTTGAAAGAATATGGAGTGCCAGTTCAGGAGTTTAAACTTCACGAATTAGGAACTATCGGAGGTGTTACATACACAACTTTAGCTACGGCAAAAACTGCTATATCCGCATTAATATCAACAGCTTACGCTTATTCTGTGTAAAACTAAAATATGACTAAAATATCTACATTTGTTCCTGATACAGAAATTAACGGCAAAGACAAGTTAATAGGGACTGACTTTAATAATGCTCAGAAAACTAAAAATTTCAAGGTAGAAGATTTAGGCACACATTTTAATTTGATAAATGGTTCTAGGAATTTTGAATATCTTTTCTATAACCATTTATCTATAAGTCAAGCTCCAGTAGATGGAGCTTTTTATGCAAATGGGAATGAGCAAGATCCAAATAATATAACTCATTTTTTCATTTCCAAAAAAACTAGTAACAATAAAGATGTATCTAGTTTTTTTAATAGTATTACAGCGATAAATCCATTTGATTTAATTATTTCTCAAAGCACAGATTTAAACACTATTTTCTTTTTTAATATTACGGATGTAGAATTTATTAATGGATATTACAAACTAATAGTTTCTGAGGTTTTCTTTCCACAAGGAAAAACTTTGGAATTTATGGCGAGTAATAATATATTCCCTTTAAAATCAATCGGAATTACAATCCATAATAACCTACAAGGATTAAATGACGATGATTATATCCATTTAACTCAGTTAGAAAAAGATAAGTTTGACGGAATTGAGGAAAACGCCACAAACTACACAGACGAAAAAGCACAAGACGCTATTGGAAACATTTTAGCAGATACTTCAACAATAGCACTTAATTATACCGACGGAACTCCTGAAATAAAAGCAGATGTAAAAGAAAATTCTATTGACGCAACTCATTTAAAAGATGATATTAATATATCTGAGTTTGAAAATGACGCAAACTACACAGATGAAACGTATGTTGATTCAGGAGACGCAGACACCTTAGCTTCTGCAAATTCTTACGCAGATTCTTTAGTAGTTTCTATTTATAGACCCGCAGGAGGATGGGACGCATCAGGAAATACTTTTCCAACAACCGGAACAGGTATTGCAGGAGCAATAAGACAAGGAGACACTTTCAACACAACAGTTTCAGGAACGCCCGTAGGATTTGAAACTTTAGATGTAGGGGATAATTTTTATGCTTTAGTAAATAGTCCCGCACAAACACCCTCAAATTGGGCAAGATTTGAAACAAATACTCAACAAGCTACGGAAAGTTTTAGAGGAACTGCAAAACTAGCAACACAAGCTATAATTGAAAACGAAGCCACAACTAACGACATTGACATAGTTACAGCTAAAAAGTTTTGGTTAGGCTGGACAAAAGGATTAACATTAACATCTTTTCTCAATGCAGTAAGAGGAACTTTATTAAATAGTTTTTCATTAGCTTACACAAGAATAACATCATCGGATTCAATATTAAGTGCTTTAGGAAAAACTCAGGGACAAATTGATGATTTATTAAGCACAACGGTTAGTAGTTTTTCACACAATATAAATGGAGGAGATAATACAAAGTTTGATTTCACAGTTTCAGGAGTAATTAGAAACCCAACATCAGGATTAGTAACAACTTTAATAAATCAAGTATTTACAGCACAAACTGTTACACATAATGCAAATGGCGTAACTTATTTTGGAGTTAAAGAAAACATGACTTTAACTCAGCAATCTACAAGATTTACAACCGAACAAAGATATAATCATTTATGCGAATGGGCAATAATTTACAACCCTTCAACATTTGTTGTTATAACTTTTAATGATTACCCAAATACTTCTGAACAACTAGGTCAACAGCTTCATAATTTCATGAAGAATACTGGGGTTCGTAATTTAGGAAATAATCAATATACTAATTTTGGAACAACAATATTAAATATTTACAAACCTATTGGTGGAATTGTAGAAGGTGTGGGTTGGGGTAATTTAGACCCCGATAATCCAAATGAAAAGAATATGTCTGCTATTAGTTCGGCAGATACTTTTAATATAAGAATATCAACTGGGGATTATTTAACTGGACAAACTGTTATCGACCCAACAATATATGAAAATCCATTATCATTAGGGAACGTATTAACATTATCTAATCCAAATGATGTAACAGTTTATAGAGTTACTTTTTTCAATTCAAATCTAACAAGAGTTCAATTAGGGCAAACTGTATATTCAAGTATTGATGAAGCAATCGCAAGAACGGTAGCTAAAACAGATGCTTATACAACAGAATCTAATATAGCAGAGAATGGTTTAACCGTAACGTATTTGGCTATACAGAAAAACTGTACAGCTTGGTCGCAAACAACTAGATATAGATTTTTTCCTGCACCACAATCAGGAAATGCGTCAAGTGCAACTTTTGTAACTTTTAACAGTATTTACAATTCAATAGTATCTCCACATCTAAACTTAACAGACAGCAAGGGTTCTTTTGATTGGAAGAGTGATATGGCTTCAAATGCTTCTAAAATTCAAAGAGGTTTTGATAATACAAATACAGAAACATGGCATATTAAAGCAGACGGGACTAGTAGTTGGTTACAAAACGACATATCTACTTATTCAGACGCTACGTTGCCATTATCAGGAACAGATGAATTATTAGTTAATCAAGGCGGTGTATGGAAAAAAGTTGACAAATTGGAATTAGCAAGTGTAGCTGATGACACTTTAACATACAGAATAGATTGGAAAGCTTTCACAATAAGTGCTTTAAACACTTGGAGGTCTCCAATTCCTACAAGTGCTAATTTTGATAATGAATTATTTGGAGCGTTTGGAACTGGAACAACTCCAA
>JASLID010000041.1 GCA_030153045.1 Flavobacterium sp. | reverse complement strand
TCTTCGTTTAACTCGTTTTGAGTTGCACAAGGTAAAGCGATATCACATTTTACTTCCCATGGGCGTTTTCCAGCCACATATTTAGCGTTAGGATATTTAGTCAAATAATCACTGATACGACCATAGTTTACGTTTTTGATTTCCATTACGTAAGCTAATTTCTCAGCATCGATACCGTCTGCATCATAAATATAACCAGCAGAATCAGACAGAGTAACTACTTTTCCGCCTAATTGAGTTGCTTTTTCAGTAGCATATTGTGCTACATTTCCAGAACCTGAAACCACAACTGTTTTACCAGCAAAGCTTTGTCCTTTAGTTTTCAACATGCTTTCTGCGAAATACACATCACCGTAACCAGTAGCTTCTGGACGAATTAATGATCCTCCGAAAGTAATTCCTTTACCAGTTAAAACTCCAGTAAATTCATTTCTTAAACGTTTGTATTGACCAAACATATAACCTACTTCTCTTCCACCTACACCGATATCTCCAGCAGGAACGTCAGTATTAGCACCAATGTGTTTAGACAACTCAGTCATAAACGCTTGACAGAATTTCATAATTTCGTTATCCGATTTTCCTTTTGGATCAAAATCAGCTCCACCTTTTCCTCCACCCATTGGTAAAGTAGTCAAACTGTTTTTGAACGTTTGCTCAAAAGCTAAGAATTTAAGGATACTTAAATTTACAGACGGATGAAAACGAATTCCTCCTTTGTAAGGTCCAATTGCAGAGTTCATCTGAATACGGTAACCTCTGTTTACTTGAGTGTTTCCAGCATCGTCAATCCAAACTACTCTAAACATGATAACACGTTCAGCCTCGACCATTCTTTCCAAAAGCATTTTGCCTTGGTATTTTTTATTTTTTTCAATAAAAGGAATTACTGTTTCAGCAACTTCTTTAACTGCCTGCATAAATTCAGGCTCATTTGGGTTTCTTTTACCTACTGCTTCAATAAAAGCATCAATACTTTGTGACATGATTTATAGATTATGAACGCTTAATGAAAACGTTTTCGTTTTGAGGCACAAATATACATTTTATAAAAATTATGGAACAAAATTTTAGCCATAAAACTTTTATAATTAATTTAAAATTAGGTTTCTTTCGTTTTTTTTAACTTTTTTTTTTGAAGTGATTGATGTTTTTATATATTTGTCGTATAATGAATTAAATATTTTCCCATGCCCAAAATATTAAGCTTAATCGTTTTTTTCTTTATAGCCTCTACAAGCGCACTTCAAGCGCAATTTGGTTTTTCACATGAAGTAGGTGTAATTACGGGACCTGTGGCATTCCAATCTGACTATGGGGTTCGTCATGATTTTAAAACCAACGCTGGTAATACTGGAATTGGTGTAGGATTAATTCATTATTTGAATTTTTCTTATAGAGCAGACTGTAACTGTTATACTCCTGAGACTTATTTTAATGATCACTTTAAATTGAGAAGTGAGTTATCCTACAATAAAACTAAGTTAGAACACTTTGGAAAATGGGTTACCCCAGAAAAAGTAGCTAATTCTGAAGCAGCAGCACAACTTAAAGCAATGACTGGAAGTACTGCCGTTACTAATATTGGTATGCAGATCGAGTTTTATCCTTTAAGCATCAGAGACTTCACCGCATCAACAGGCAGCTTTGCTCCTTTTATTAGTTTTGGAGGTCAATTTAGTTTTTATAAACCAGACGTAATGACAAGTTTTGGAGACGGAACTATTAATGATATTGATAATATTCATCCAAAATACTGGGCCCCATCTGAAGGAAAACCTCATGGTTTTTCTAGAGACCCAGGAAGTGTATGGTCTGTGGTATCAAGTGTGGGAAGTAGATATAAATTAACTCCTTTATCAGATTTAATCCTTGATTTGAGATTTCAATATTACTTTTCAAACTGGGTGGATGGTTTAAATCCTGATCCCGTAAAATATCCAGAAAACAAAGCGAACGACTGGAATGTTTGGTTGAACTTTGGATACATTTATTACTTAGATTAATCTACAAACAAAACATAAATAAAAAACCCGAGCAATGCTCGGGTTTTTTATTATTATACACTTAAATTATGCTAATGCTTGTTTTAAATCTTCTATTAAATCTTCGGCATCTTCTACACCTACACTCAATCTAACCAAGTCGTCTGTGATTCCAATTTCTTTACGTTTGTCTTCAGGAATCGAAGCATGTGTCATCAAAGCTGGGTGATTCGCTAACGATTCAACACCTCCCAATGATTCAGCTAATGTGAATACTTTTACTTTTTCCAAGAATGAAATCGCATCTTCTTTTTTACCTGATTTGAATGTAAAGGTTACCATTCCTCCAAAACCACCAATCATTTGTTTTTTGGCAATCTCATGAAACGGGTGTGAAGCCAATCCTGGATAATACACTCTTTCCACTTTTGGATGGTTTACTAAAAACTCGGCTATTTTGGCGCCGTTTTCACAATGACGTTGCACACGTAAATGCAATGTTTTAATTCCTCTTAACACTAAGAATGAATCTTGAGGTCCAAGAGTCGCTCCCGTAGCAAATTGCTTAAAGTGTAATTCATCACCCAGAGCTTTATCTTTAATTATTAATGCTCCAGCAATTACATCACTGTGTCCTCCTAAATATTTAGTAGCCGAATGCATTACGATATCTGCTCCTAAATCTAAAGGTTTTTGAAGATAAGGAGTAGCAAACGTATTATCTACCGCAAATAAAACATTATGTTTTTTGGTTATTTGAGCAATAGCGTTAATATCTGCCAATTTCATCAATGGGTTTGTTGGTGTTTCTACCCAAACCAATTTGGTGTTTTCGTTGATTAGCGCCTGAAAACCTTCCAAATCGTTCATATCTACAAAATGGAATTTGATTCCACTATCTTTATACAAACGGGTAAACAAACGGTATGTT
Source organism: Flavobacterium sp. (assembly GCA_030153045.1). GTDB lineage: Bacteria > Bacteroidota > Bacteroidia > Flavobacteriales > Flavobacteriaceae > Flavobacterium. The sequence goes on along the minus strand of JASLID010000041.1, from coordinate 21,059 downwards.
CCACCATATAAATCATCCATCGCAATGATTTCATCACCCGCCTTAAACAAACGAAGCAAACAGTCGGTTGCCGCTAAACCAGAAGAAAAAGCTAGTCCTCTAGCTCCGTTTTCGATACTAGCCAAAGCACTTTCCAAGGCAGTTCGTGTTGGATTTGCTGCACGAGAATATTCGTAATCTGGATTTAAAGGCTTTCCTGGACTTGTTTGTACAAAGGTGGAAGTTTGATAAACTGGTGGCATAACGGCTCCTGTACTTGGATCATGGTGTTGCCCACCGTGTATTACTTTAGTATTGAATTTCATTATAAATAATTTTAAAGTACAAATTTAGATTTTATTCTTTGTTGAAAGTTAAGTTTAACGATTTTTTAGCCCTGATAGAGCCGATATCCTTTGTGAGGTACGAACAAAGATAAAGGCGAAAGCAGGAAACAGCTCCTAAATAAATTTTTTAATCTGCATCATGATTCCAGTGTGCGTCGCTTCGTGGTAGTTGTTAAATTCCATTGCGGCTTTGGCGTTTTTAATAGTGAAACCCGTCATGGTTGTAAATTCCATGTATTCGTCGAAAATATCGTTGGCAAAATCTTCTTTGGCTTGTTCTAAAGTGGCAAAAAGCAATTTTTTAATTTCATCAACTTCTGATTGAGAAACGGGTGCTTCGGGTTTGCTGCCTCTTTTATATTTCTCGACCATTTCGTCAGAAATCATCATGTTCAATCCTGATAATTTGTAGACTAACATTTGTTGAACGACCACAATATGGCCAATATTCCAAATCAGATTATTGGCAAAGCCGTCAGGAACTTTATTTAATTGTTCCAAGGTATAGTTCTCTAAAAATTTTGAAATTACATTTCTGCTGGTGTGGTTGATTTCGAAAGTGGTGTGCATTATTTTGTCTATAAAATTATAAAATCCTCTGTTTTTGGGAATGAATTCATGACCTGCTGAACAATTACCGGTGTAGGCTTAGCCAATTTTCTCAATTGTGTATCCATCCAGGCGCCGTCAATGGTTAAAACGGCACAAACCGTTCCTTGATCATCTATTAACTCATGAATGATAGTCCATCGGGAAGCATCTTCTTTCATCTTTCCCACTTTGGTACTGATTGAAATCTTACTGTCCAAACGAATTTCTTTTCGAAACACACATTCTTCTCGAAAGATTATAGGACCAAAATGCTGTTGCTGCATGATTTTCATGGTTAGTCCTTGTTGCTCCAGAATCTCAATACGATGCTGGGCACCAAAATCATAATACGCGCTGTGACGCATGTGGAAATTTGGGTCTAAATCGGCCCAACGGATGGAAATTTCTTTTATAAAGACACTCATTATTTGTAAAATTTTTACTCAAAAATACTGAGAAAAATCTTTATCTGTGCTTCGTTTGCATTTAAATTGAATCTATTTTAACGAAAACCGTATTTTTGCAAATTGAATTGCTAAAAACACTAATAATGGACAAAATATATTTTCTTCCTTCGTGCGACACTTGTCGAAAAATCATCAAAGCATTGCCTAATGCAGACAAATTGCAGTATATCGACATTCGTCAGAATCCTTTAACAGAAAGTGTTTTGGAAGAAATGCATCAGTTGGCTGGCAGTTATGAAGCGCTTTTCAGTAAAAAAGCACAACTATACAAAGAGAAAGGGTTAAAAAATCAAAATCTGACCGAAGCCGATTATAAAAAATACCTTTTGGAACATTATACTTTTTTGAGTCGCCCGGTTTTTATCATTGCCAACGAGATTTACATTGGAAACTCGCAACCTAATATCCTCAAAGTAACCAAAGCCATGCAAAGTGTCTAAAAGAAATTTAGCACTCATTGCCGCTACATTGGTTTCCATTATTTATGGGGTGACTTTTACCATTGCCAAAGACGTGATGCCGAAACACATTGATGCTTTTGGTTTTATTTTGTTACGTGTTGGTGGGACTACACTACTTTTTTGGTTGATTTCTATTGGCATTGGAATGCTTCGTCCGGACAGGGTTGAAAAAATTGAAAAAGCCGATTTTCCAAGAATAGTTGCTGCCGCTTTTTTTGGAGTGGCATTGAATATGCTGACTTTTTTTAAAGGATTGAGTTATACATCTCCTATTATGGGAGCCGTGATTATGGTAACTACCCCTATGATTGTGTTGGTTTTGTCTGCTATTTTAATCAAAGAGCGGATGGAAAACAAAAAGATTATAGGCATCGTTTTGGGATTGGCCGGCACCATGTTCCTGATACTTTACGGAAAATCGATGACCAATGCACCAAAAGCCGGCTTAGGCAACTTATTGGTTTTTATCAATGCGGTTTCTTACGGATTTTACCTCATCATTGTCAAAAAACTGATGGACAAATACAACGCTTTTACTTTTGTGAAGTGGATTTACCTGTTTGGATTTTTAATGGTATTGCCTTTTGGCTGGAACGAATTTCAAGTGGTCGATTGGGCAATGGTTCCCGTTGACATCTTCTGGAAAATAGGATTTGTAGTGGTGTTTTCAACGTTCCTGACCTATTTATTAAATTTACTTTCGATGAAAGAACTCAAGCCCACTACTGTAGCGGTTTTCATTTATTTACAACCTTTATTTGCTTCAATATTCGCTATTGGATTAGGAAAAGACGAGTTGAATTTTACTAAGATAGGTTCGGCCTTCTTGATTTTTATTGGCGTTTATTTGGTAACACAAAAAAAGAACTCAGAGTCAGAGGTTTAACACTCAAAACTGCGAACTAAATACTTTTTCTTACATTTGTAGCTATTACAATTTTCTTATGATACAATCCATGACAGGTTTCGGTAAAGCGTCTTCGCAATTACCAACTAAAAAAATAACCGTAGAATTAAAATCGTTAAACAGTAAAGGACTGGATTTAAACACCCGTATGCCTTCTGTATACCGCGAAATGGAACTGGGTTTGCGCAACCAAATTGCACAAAGTTTAGAACGCGGAAAAATCGATTTCTCTTTATATATTGAAGTAACTGGTGAAGAAACTTCTACCAAAGTAAATGCGCCAATCGTAAAAGCCTATATTGCTCAAATGCGTGCTATTTTGCCTGATGCAGACAATACAGAATTGATGAAAATGGCCGTTCGCATGCCCGATGCTTTAAAAACGGAACGTGACGAAATCGATGAAAACGAATGGAAAGAAATTCAAAAAGTAATTGATGAAGCTTTGGCTAACATCAATAATTTCAGAGCTTCGGAAGGACTTTCATTGGAAAAAGAATTCAAATTACGCATTGAAAACATCCGTTCGTACATGAATCAAGCTTTGGATTTAGATCCGGAGCGCGTTCAAAACATCAAAACCAAATTGCAAACAGCTATTGACGAATTAAAAGTCAATGTTGATGAAAATCGTTTCGAACAGGAATTGATTTATTACCTTGAAAAACTAGATATCACAGAAGAAAAAGTGCGCTTGACCAATCACTTGGATTATTTCTTGGAAACCATCAAAGGGAATGAAGCCAACGGTAGAAAATTAGGTTTCATTACGCAGGAAATGGGACGTGAAATCAATACTATGGGATCTAAATCAAATCATGCCGGAATGCAAAAACTGGTGGTAATGATGAAAGACGAATTGGAGAAGATTAAGGAACAGGTTTTGAACGTATTGTAGTTTTTCTATTTCAATTTTTACTAAAAACACTATGAAAAATGTTTTTCTGATTGCTTTTTTGCTGGTTTCAACCCTTTCTTTCTCACAGCAAAAAAACATATCGTTACAATATACCCGGACTTATGACAAGGTTTTAAAAGGTTCAATAGATGACAAATATAATGTCACTATTTATTTGAAAGCCGAAAATTTTTCTGAAGACCATATGTATGTTTTTTCGGTAAAGGGTTGGTATTATTATGATAATGTAAAAAAAACGATTCCTCTTGTTGGAGTATATAGCCCTCAAAACGGACTTCTTTTATTTAATTTAACCGACAAAGAACTTGAGAGAAAAATACTTGATTTAGATTTTCCAGGCGGTCCAGTATGGGAAAAACTTGAAGCCATTGAAAAAATCAAAAATTTCAATGAAAAGTTTATCATTTCAGACACAAAAGAAGAAAATGTTTGGCTTACTAATTCCAAAAAACTTAAGCTGAACATAAATAATTTGGAAGATAGTTTCTTGATTGAAGATTTGAATTTATTAAAAATTGACAAAACAGTTATTAATTTATCTAAATATTCTCTTTATCACAAAGACTTTGAAATTGTATCTAAAAAGATAACACCTAATGAAACGAGAGTTTTATTAAAATATGAGGAATCAGGAAATCCAAATATTCAAGGAATGTGTGGAGCAGCGGAAGATTTTGGTTATGTCTTTTTAGTTTTTAACGCTAAAAATGAATTAACTTATCTTAATGAATTAGAAATTGACAATTGCAGAGGTTTAATTTCATCTGAAGAGATTAAAACAAGTGACAAAAAAATACTCAAATATAAAATTACAGATTCAAGGGATGGAAAAGAAGTTGTTAAAACTGTTACCATTGATATAGCAGCTGTAACACTCATAAAATAACACAACACAATGAAACAAGGAAAGTTACTCGTATTCTCAGCACCATCTGGTTCGGGAAAAACTACTATAGTTAGGCATTTATTAGCGCAGGAAGAATTGAATTTGGAATTCTCAATCTCAGCCACCACGCGTGAGCCAAGAGGCGAAGAAGTACACGGAAAAGACTATTATTTTATTTCTCTTTCAGAATTTAAAACACACATTAAAGCCGAAGATTTTGTAGAATGGGAAGAAGTCTATCGCGATAATTTCTACGGCACGCTAAAAAGCGAAGTAGAACGCATTTGGGCCAAAGGTAAAAATGTTATTTTTGATATTGACGTTGCTGGAGGATTGCGTATCAAATCGAAATTCAAACAAGAAACACTGGCTGTTTTTGTAAAACCACCAAGTGTGGATGAATTGAAAAGACGTTTGAAAGAACGTTCAACCGAAACCGATGACAAAATCAACATGCGTATTGCCAAGGCACACGTTGAATTAGCCACGGCTCCTCAGTTTGACGTCATTATCAAAAATTATGATTTGGATATTGCCAAAGCAGAAGCGTATGAATTAGTCAAAGAATTTTTGAAATAATATGAAAATAGGTCTTTATTTCGGAACGTTTAATCCCATACACATTGGGCATTTGATTATCGCCAATCATATGGCAGAGCATTCTGATTTGGACCAAATTTGGATGGTGGTTACGCCACACAATCCTCACAAACAAAAAAGCACTTTACTGGACGACCATCACCGCTTGGAAATGGTGTATCTGGCTACAGAAGATTATCCAAAAATAAAACCCTCCGATGTGGAGTTTAAATTACCACAACCCAATTATACAATCAATACCTTAGCCCATTTGCAAGAAAAATATCCGCAACATGAGTTTTCATTGATTATGGGGGAAGACAATCTGAATTCGCTTCACAAATGGAAAAACTACGAAGTGATTCTGCAAAACCACAATATTTACGTGTATCCGAGATTGGCTTCGGGCGAAATTGATCCGCAATTCACCAATCACCCGAAAATACATCGTATCGATGCTCCGGTAATTGAGCTTTCATCGACTTTTATCCGCGAAAGCATTAAAAACAAAAAGAATGTCATTCCAATGCTTCCGGAGAAAGTTTGGGAATATGTAGAGCATAATTTGTTTTATAAAAAGTAAAAACTCTTACTCCAAAAAAGGAATAAGAGTTTATTTATGGAATTTAAATTATTTCAATCTGCTTCTAATTTCAGACAAAGAAAGGTTTATTAATAACTTACCGTCTCTGAAAACCTCTTTCAATTCTCCTTGTTTTTCCTGTTCCCAAGATACCTGATCGACTAACTTATACTTGCCGTTTTCCATTTCGATTTTCATTAGGCCTTTGGCTGACTTTTTAGTTCCGTCGTCTGTAATTGGGTCTTTATAGATTTCTCTGCCATCTCCGTTTACTTCTCCGTAAGTTGCTTTCATGGCAAAGCCGAAAGTATCCCGAGTGTTGTATTGATAAGTAAATGAGCCAATTCCCAAAACAACATTTGTAGAAGCAAATCCTTTTTGTTTCAATCGTTCGCAAATGTTAGTGGCTCTTTCAACCGTAATACTATCGCCGTAAATAGCCCCAATTTGAGGGATTAATTCTTTATATCCTTTCGCATTAGTAGTTCCGCCGAAAACATCCCACAATAATTCGATAACCCCTTTCTTTTCCTGTTCTGTTTTTCCATTTGGATTTCCGCAGATGATATCAACCGGATCACCACTGTCCGGGCGAACTACTACTTTTCCTTCGCGGGAAATAATTTCGGATTTTAATCTTGGAAGATAATCTGTCAGTACTTTCCACAAATCCCATGTGTCAGAAACGATAGAAACGATTCCTTTTGGATAAATCTCACAGATTAATCGTTTGAACGTTTCATATTCGCCTTCGGTAGTTCCCATACACATTACAGAATGTTCCGTTGCCGCAACAGAACCTCCAATTAACTCTGTATCTGAATTGGCGTTATAATATTCTTCAAAGAATTCAATAGCCGGAATAGTATCGGTTCCGGTAAAACTTAATAAGTGTCCGGCTGCTGAAGTTACAGCCGCTTCAATGCCGCCCATTCCACGCATGGAGAAATCGTGGCCCTGCCAATCGACAAATTCCGGAACGGATGATGTTTCATCGGCATATGTATCTAAAACGATTCGGTATTGTTTAGCAATTGTAGCTGAATTACATGGCAACCAAATCACCGCTGACAATAAGGTTTCGAAATAGTTTGTCAACCAGAAAAACTCCGGTTTTGTATTGTACATGGTAAACATTGGTACGCGAATTGGCACACTCACACCTTCGGGAAGCGCTTTAAAGGTCATTGGAATATAACCCAAATCATGTAATTCTTCTATATGAGCGGCACCTACTTGGTTTTCGCCTAAATAATTGTTGATTCTTCGGGCATATTTCTGAACAACTACTTCTTTAGGCTGCTTGAAAAAATACTGGTCAAAATCCTCGATAATATATTTTTTAATAAAGTATTGTAATCCGAAGAAAACAACCTCGTTTACGCCTTGAATTCTTGATTTTCTTGGTGTCCAATTGGAATATACTAGTGTTGTATTGTCTGGATATTGTCTGCGATGGTCAACTTTGTAACCGTCTGTTAATAAAAGTGGGTTCATATTTTGTTGTTTATTTTAATTTCTGCCTTTTTCGTTTTTATAAAGTGACTGTAGCGTATCGCTTTGCCAATATTCTTTTGTTTCAATATCTAAACATGATAATTTACCGGTGAAGGCAGCTCCAGTATCAATATTCCATATATTAATAGCGTGCATTGGGATTTCTTTTCCGAAATTGGTGGTAGGTGTATGGCCAACATAGATTTCCTCATAATGCTTTAATCGTTTTGGAAAAAGTGAAGAATGTCTTTCCACTCGTTGATCCATAACAATGGCCATTTCCCATAGTGTGCGGTCAAAATAAAAATTAGAACTGTATTCTTCTTTACTTACACCGTGTATAGAAGTATATCCGGCATGAATAAACAGCCTGCTCTTCTCATCGATATAATAATCTCTTAATTTATTAAAAAACGCTGTGTGTTGGTTATTTGACAGGAAACCTGTGGTAACATAACTGTCTTTCGTTGCTCTTCCGCCGTTTTCTTCCCACACCGGATTTGAAGCACCTAATTCCAACCAACGACCACACCATAAATCATGGTTGCCTTTTATAAAAATGCATTCCTGCTTCTCTGATAACTCCATAAGATATTGTATTGTCTGAGCAGATTCGCTCCAGCCGTCAACATAATCTCCCAGAAAAATAAGGGTGTCGTTTGTGGTAATTTGAGCTCTTTCCATCACTTGGATTAATGCCTTTAATCCACCATGAATATCTCCGATAACTAAAGTTCTTTTCATTTAAAATTCGATATATTTTGCAGGCACATGATCTGTAAGCCAGACTTTATTTTCGGACAGATAAAATTTAAATCCGTCATCGTACATTTCTTTTGCATTAACGGTCAGAATAATTGGTTTTCCTCTTCTGCTTCCCACTTTGACTGCTGTTTCCTCATCACTACTTAAATGCACATGCTGTCTGCTCATTTTTTGCAGGCCTTCTTTTTTAATAGCTTCTAAACATTTTTCTACAGTACCGTGAAAAAGCATATCCATTGGAATTATTTCATCAATATTTAATTCTACTGAAATGGAATGTCCCTGGCTGGCTCTGATTTTTGTTTTATCCTCATTGAATGCAAATCTCTTTTTATCATTGCTTTCCACTACCTGATTTAGTAATTCATCATCAATATTTTTGTTGAATGCGTTGCATAGGCGAATCAGCTCGTTTATATCTGCCCATCCATTTTGATCCAATTGAAGTTCAATTGTCTGAGGTGAATGTCTGAGCACTAAACTCAGAAATTTACTTATATCCTTTGTTGTTTTTTCGTTCATAATCTTAATTTATTCTATAAGTTTTTCATAAAACCTATAATTTTCATCATCAAAGCAGACAAAAATCACTTCTTTGACACTTCTAAATTCAAATGATTTTACAGTTTCAACTGCTATTTCAGCGGCCTTATCTTTTGGAAAGTGATAGATTCCTGTACTGATATTTGGAAAGGCAACAGATCTAAGCTTTTTCTCTTCCGCTAGAATTAATGAATTTCTGTAACAGTCAGCCAGCAGTTTTTTCTTTTCCTCTTTATCTCCATTCCAAACCGGTCCAACAGTGTGAATTACATATTGTGCTGGTAATTTACCAGCAGTTGTTATTACGGCTTGACCCGTATTACAACCGCCTTGCCTGTTTCGAATCGCAATACATTCCTCTAAAATAGCTTTGCCTCCTGCTCTATGAATTGCGCCATCAACACCGCCTCCTCCAAGCAAGGAAGTATTTGCTGCATTTACAATGGCATCTGCTTCAATTTTAGTTATATCGTCTTGAATTAGTTTTATTTCCATTTTATTCTTTTAATTCGTCACGCACTTCCATTAAAGCAAAACCTAACAAATTCAATCCTCTCCATTTTTTCGGATCAGCAATATCTTTATGATCACTTGCCATGCCTACTCCCCAAATTGCATCTACTGGGCTCGCTTCTACAAGAATTCTTTCTCCGGTATTGATTAAAAATTCTTTTAAATCGGAGTTTTGGCTGAATTTGTGAAAATTACCTTGCTTGACAATTTCATATCTATTTGCCAGCCAAACTTCATCGTTGTAATTCCTTACTTCACGGCCCAATTTTTTAGCTTCTGCAGCTGATTTTGCTTTCAGAATTTTATTAAAAACGGCATCGTCTTCAAATAAAACTGCTTTTTTGGCCATCATCCAATGTTCTGCAGTTGGATATGAAATTCCTTCCGCTTCAAACGGGCTTTCCAACCACTGGCTAAAACAGGTCTTTGTGATTGTTCCGTCCTTTGTTGGCTGATGCCCCCAAAAGAAGAGAAACTTTGCACTTTCATTTATATTTTGAATATTATATTTCATATCAACTCCTTTAATTTTATTTGAGTAACACTTTTATCATCAAAACATTTAAATGAATCCGTCGTAAATATCTTATCAAAACAAATCAACCCATCAAAACCTTTATTGAAAATTCCGTGGCTCACGGCGAGATATAATTTCCCTGCGTTTTTCTTTTTTAATTCTTCAGCCAGTCCTATAAAAGTCCCGCCACCATCACAAATATCATCTACAATCAGACAGTCTAAACCTTGTAAATCATCATCGTATACTTTAAATCCAGATAATTTTCCTGTTTTTACGTCGCGGCTTTTGCTGCATTCCACGACATCAATACCGCCAAGGAATTCAGAAACTTTGTAAATTTTCTTTAATGCTCCACCATCTGGTGAAATTAGTTTTACATTATTTCCGATAGTTTTTAAAACTTCTTTTATAAAAGTATGGTTTGGAATTACAGTACAATTGTTGACCAACGCCGGTGTTACTTCAGAATGCGCATCAAAAACAGTCACCTTATTCAAATGCATTGCGTTTAGAATGTCTGCATATACTTTTACCGATAACGGTTCTCCCGGAATCATCACCCTGTCTTGTCTTGCAGCTGGAAAATAGGGAATGAAAAGGTTAATTATTTTGACCTCCATTCTTCGTAAAGCATCGACCGCAACACATAACAAGCCTAAATCGTTGAAAGAATTTAATCTGTGCGTAATTGTTACCGTTTCATTTACATCAAAATCGGTGTTGATTTTAATATGAGGTTCGCCTCCGGAAAAAGTAAAACTTTGAAAATCGATTTCTTTTTCTCTAGGAAAAGGGCTGAAATTTTTATCTAAATTAAGTATCATAAAATTATTGTTTTGTGTAATTATTACGCAAAGTTAAATTAAAAAGATTGATTGACAAAATAATTTGTGTAAAATTTACGCAAATTTAATTTCGAAGTGAAAACCCTGCTTTATTAGGCTATCGTATTTCTGCTTATTGAATTGGAACAGTTTGGCCGGACGGCCTGTTTTTGCAGTAGAATATTTGTCGGTTTCCTCGATAATTTCAAAACTCAGAATCTTTTTTCTGAAATTTCTTCTGTCAATTTCTTTTTCCAAGATAGTACAATACAGATTCTCTAATTCCGAAAAAAGAAATTCATTTGGTAATAAATCGAAACCAACAGGTTGGTAAGTCAGTTTGGCTTTCAACCTTTCAATGGCTTTAATTACAATCAGGTTATGATCGAATGCCAGCTTTGGAATAGCATCAATTTCAAACCATTGTACCTTTTCGGCATCAGTATCCGCTTTGATAAAGAACTTTGAAGAATCAACCAAAGCAAAATAAGCAACAGATATTACCCTATTTCTGGAATCCCTATTCAAATCATCTCCAAAAGTATATAACTGTTCAAGGTAGTTAACAGCTACATTAGTTTCTTCTTTCAATTCTCGCTTTACAGCATCAGATAACGATTCATCTTCTTTAACTAAACCGCCAGGCAATGCCCAATAAGGTTCGTCAGAACCGAATTTTTGTTGAATTAAAAGTATAAATAATTTGTTGTTCTGATAACCAAAAACAATAGCATCAACAGCAATTTTAATGTTTTGAAATGTAGTCATTATATAAAAGCGTATATTTTACGCTAATGTATATAATAATATTTCAAATTCATTAACATAGTTTTAAAACTCTTACAAATAAACTTCCTTAACTTTAGCTTTCAAATTTTTAAGCTATGTTAAACTTCGAATTATACAATCCAACCAATTACATCTTTGGTAAAGGACAAACTGCAAAAATCTCAGAACTTATTCCTCAAAACAGCAAAGTCTTATTGGCTTACGGTGGCGGAAGTATTTTTAAAAATGGCGTTTATGAACAGGTAAAATTAGCCCTTTCTGGTTTTGAAGTGGTGGAATTTGGCGGTATCGAACCCAATCCGCGTTACGAAACGTTGATGAAAGCGGTCGAAATTATCCGTGAACAAAATATTACTTTCATTTTAGCGGTAGGTGGCGGAAGCGTGATTGACGGTGTAAAATTCATATCAGCTGCGACCAAATTTGACGGCAATCCAATGGATATTCTTCACAAACGACTATTAATCAAAGATTTGTCACAAGTCATTCCTTTCGGAACCGTATTAACATTACCGGCTACGGGAAGCGAAATGAATTCTGGCGCCGTAATTACCATTAACGAAACACATGAAAAGTTAGCCTTTGGCGGAAGCGCGCTCTTTCCTCAGTTTTCCATTTGTGATCCTACTGTAATTGCTTCGTTACCCAAAAGACAAATTCAAAATGGGATTGTCGATGCTTATACGCATGTGATGGAGCAATATCTGACGTATCCGCACGATGCTATATTACAAGATAGAATTGCTGAAGGGATTTTACACACTTTAATCGAAATTGGCCCTCATGTCGTGGAAAACCCAACCGATTATAAATTGGCCTCCAATTATATGTGGTCGTGTACCATGGCGCTGAACGGATTGATTCAAAAAGGCGTGCCTTCCGATTGGGCCACACACATGATTGGGCATGAACTGACCGCTTTGTACGAAATTGACCACGCGAGAACATTGGCTATTATTGGTCCAAACCTCTATAAAGTCTTATTCGAAACCAAAAAAGAAAAATTGGCACAATACGGCGAACGCATTTTCCAAGTTACTGGAGATTCTGTAGAAGAAAAAGCCTACAACGCCATTGAGAAAACAGTTGAATTCTTCCATACCATGGGCATGCAAACTACTCTTTCAGAATATACTGAAGACTTTGCTAAAACCGCCGATTTTATTGTCAACCGATTCGAAGAAAGAGGTTGGAAAGCGTTGGGCGAAAGACAAAACATTACTACTGCCAAAGTACGAGAAATTGTAGAAATGAGTTATTAATAAAATTCAAAAGGCGTTCAAGAAAAAATCTCCTGAACGCCTTTTTACTAAACACCAAAAACAAAACGTAATCTAACTTAACTTAACTTTATTTATATTTATTTAACTAACTCTTCTTTTACTAACTCTTTACTTTTGGCAACTGCTCTGACTTCTCTAGCAGATTGTTTCATATACTGAATAAATCCTCTACCTTCAAATTCATAGGTTGTTCCACTTGCATTATGATATAATCTTATCCTATGGTCATTAATAACGCTAAGAGTAAACGATTCATTGCCCCAAAAATCATAATCTAATGTTAAAATTTTAGAATAGGCGTTTGAAGTGTTCATCACACCATACAATCCGGTGAAATCCCAATAAATATTATTTACACTTGTTCCGTTAGCATCTTGCGAAGATCTGAAAGTATCACTGTTTCCTCCAGCCATAAACTGTACGAAATGTTCGTTGTCAAATTCATTTAACGCGCCTACTTGACTCGTATACACTTTTTCCCAAGCTTTGTATTCTTGCAAGAAATAATGAATGTTGTCATAAAATACTCGGTCGTAATCGAAATTACTTCTTTGATAACCTGTTAAATAATAAGTCGTGTTCTGACGGCTGTCATATAATTTAATTCTGTTAGAAGATATTTGGTATACCTCTAAATCATAAGTTCCATAAATATCATGATACACTCTAATTGCCGTTGGAAAATAATCAAAATAACCCACTCTAATTCCTAAACCACCTCCGGTTGTGCCTATTCCAGCTAAATTGTTGTTAGCATACACACTTCCGTTTACAAACGAAATCGTAAAAGCTCTCGACAAAAACGGAACGTCGCCATTCCCGGTAGTGGCATCATAATCCACATACCACAAATCGTATCCTTCCATCAATTCAGGCAAAGGAATACCATTATCTACATATTCATTTTCGATAATTACATCTGTTTGACACGATGTGAACAAAAAGGGAGAAATTATCGCTAGCAGGAGTAATTGTATCGTTTTCATATCTGTAAAATTTATTTGTTATAGGTCATTATGTTATGCTTCACCAATTCGCAAGCTCGGGTCACCTTTTATTTATTGGTGTTTGTTTGCAACAAACTTCTTGTTAGTGGCGATTTCATAATTCTTGTTTTTAATAGTTTCATAACTACCTATCCAATTTGCGTGCCAAAAATTTATTACCTTTGAAATCCTAATATTTTTTAGGAGCTAATCCCGCTTTCGCCTTTATCTCGCTCCGTTTCACTCCGCGAGGATATCGGCTTCTATCGGGGCTAAAAAGAACTTTATGAATACAAAACCAAAATTTGCTGTAATAGGCGGCGGTAGCTGGGCAACGGCCATCACCAAAATGTTATGCACCAACCTTACTGAAGTGGCTTGGTACATGCGTAACGAAGAAGCCATCCAACACATCAAAACATACAAACACAACCCAAATTATTTAAGTGCAGTAGAATTTGATTTAAACAAACTTCGTTTAACATCAAACATCAATGAAGCGATTGCTTATGCCGATTATATTGTTTTCGCCATCCCATCTGCTTTTTTAAGCACTGAATTAGAAAAAATGACGGAAAGCCTGCAAGACAAAGTCATCTTTTCAGCCATTAAAGGGATTGTTCCAGAAAGCAGCCTAATTGTGGGTGAACATTTTCACGATAAATATGACATTTCTTATGATAATATTGGAGTAATCACGGGACCGTGTCACGCTGAAGAAGTCGCTTTAGAGCGTTTGTCTTACTTGACCATTGCTTGTGGCGATTCAGACAAAGCGAAAATTGTGGCCAAATGTTTGTCGAGCGATTTTATTAAAACCAAAATCACCGACGATATTATTGGCACCGAATATGCCGCCATGCTGAAAAATATTTATGCCATTGCTGCCGGAATCGCGCACGGAATAGGTTATGGAGATAATTTTCAATCGGTTTTAATGAGTAATGCCATTCGTGAAATGAAGAAATTCATTCGAAAAGTGCATAAAATGAAACGTAATATTAATAATTCGGCTTATTTGGGCGATTTATTGGTTACGGGATATTCGGTTTTTTCAAGAAACAGAATGTTTGGAAACATGATCGGAAAAGGCTACACCGTAAAGTCAGCTCAAATGGAAATGAGCATGGTAGCTGAAGGGTATTATGCTACTAAAAGTGCTTACAAACTAAACAAAGAGTATGGCGCTAAAACACCAATTATCGATGCTGTTTACGCCGTTTTATATGAAGGCAAAGATGCTAAAAGCGTGTTTAAAAAATTAACTGAGAAGTTAGACTAAAATAAAAAAAGGCTTGAAATTCAAGCCTTTTTTTATTTTACTATAATCCCATCTACAAACAAAATCGGCACTTCTTCAGTGTCTTTTTCATTAATAGACCCTTTTACGAAAGTAAATTTCTTATCGTATAATGTATTTCCAATGAAGTACGTTACCATAAACTCATTATTGAGTTCCAAGACACTTGCTTCAATCATTTCTACTTTAACAACACTCACCGATGGTATTTGGGCAAATGCGTGGCGTAAGAGCGACGTTTTTTTCATTTCGCCATCAATGGTCCCAAAAGCTTTAGAAACCACCATAACGCTGTCTAAATTGAAATCAGAATCGTTTATCAGGTATACATACCAAACTTTATCCATGAAGTCGTCGTTCCATTCTTGAACGGCGGCTAGGAAAACATTTTCTACTTCGGGTATTGTGATGTCGGATTTCATTTGTAAAAATCAGTAATTAACAATTGAAAGCTAATTATATCGATGACTTAAATTGCTCTAAGAAACGAACGTCGTTTTCGTAAAACATACGGATGTCACTGATTTGATACAACAACATGGCCATGCGTTCGATACCCATTCCAAAAGCGAATCCGTTGTATTCATCTGGATTGATATCGCAGTTCTTTAAAACATTAGGATCGACCATTCCGCAACCCATAATTTCCAACCAACCGGTTCCTTTTGTAATTCGGTAATCGGTTTCGGTTTTCAGACCCCAGTAAATATCTACCTCAGCACTTGGCTCGGTAAACGGGAAATACGATGGGCGAAGACGGATTTTTGACTTTCCGAACATTTCTTTGGTGAAATATAATAGCGTTTGCTTCAAATCGGCAAACGAAACATCTTTATCAATGTACAATCCTTCTACTTGGTGGAATATACAGTGTGAACGTGATGAAACAGCTTCATTACGGAATACTCTTCCCGGAGAAATGGTACGAATTGGCGGTTTGTTATTTTCCATGTAACGCACTTGTACCGATGACGTGTGAGTACGCAACAAGATATCAGGATTGGTTTGAATAAAAAAGGTATCCTGCATGTCTCTTGCTGGATGGTATTCAGGTAAGTTTAATGCAGTAAAGTTATGCCAATCGTCCTCAATTTCAGGACCTTCAGACACATTGAAGCCAATATTTGAGAAAATATCAATTACTTGATTTTTGACCAATGAAATAGGATGGCGTGAACCAATTTTGAATGGTTCTGCCGGACGAGTTAAATCCCCATAAAGTCCTTTAATCTCTTCTTTGCTTTCTAGTTCGTCCTGAATCGCTTTTACTTTGTCTTCGGCAATGGTTTTAAGCAAATTGATGACTTGACCAAATTCTTTTTTCTGATCGTTGGGTACGTTTTTAAATTCGGCAAAAATATCCTTCACCAAACCTTTGCTTCCAAGGAATTTGATTCTGAATTCTTCTAATTTTTCTTTGTTTTGCGTTGAAAAGGCTTTGGCTTCTTCAATATATTCTTTAATCTTGTCAGTCATCGTTCTTTCTATAAAGGTGCAAATTTACAATTTTTTAGTTTATAGTTATTGTTTAAAAAGGCTTTAATCAATGAGTTTTTTCTCTAAAAAATAATTTACAATAGCTTCTTTCATTAACACCGATTGCTCTCCGGCTTTTAGTGGCGGTAATTCTTCTTTTACTTTGTAATGTGGCCAACCGTCATTATCGAAAAATTCGAATTCGTAATAACCATAAGGCTCAAGTAATCTACAAATGGCAATATGCATCAAGTTCAATTTTTCGTCTTTTTTGTATGTTTGATGAAATTTCCCTAATTCTTGTACGCCAATTAAATAAATTATGGCGTCTAAATCTAAGTCTTCCCCTTGTGAAAATTGATCTGAAAGTATATTGACAAGCTGTTCCCAGCGTTCTTTAAGTTGTGTGTCTCTTGACATTAAATTTTAGATTTTAGATTTTAGATTTTAGATTTTAGATTTATTCTAAAATGAAATCAGATTTTAGTTGCAAAGATAGTGAGTTGTGCGGTAATAAATTATTTTGATATATTTGATAAAATTAAAATTATGGGATTTATAGATATTGTTTTAGCTGCCGTATTAGTCTTTGGGTTTTACAAAGGGTTTAAAAATGGTCTTTTTGTCGAATTGGCTTCTTTAATTTCATTTATTTTAGGTATTTATATTGCTATAAAATTCTCCTATGTCGTTAGTGACTTTTTAGCTAAAACTGTATCTTGGTCGCCAAAAACCATTCAAGTTTCTGCTTTTATTATAACTTTACTCATAGTCGTTGTTGTAGTACATTTATTGGCTAAATTTTTTACTGGTGTGGCCGATTTTGCTTTTTTAGGATGGGCTAATACTGTTGCTGGAGGAGTATTTGCAACAATAAAAACCATTTTAATTGCTGGAATTCTATTAAGCCTTTTTCTGAAAGTAAACATCAACGGCATATTTATTTCTAAAGAAACACAGGAAAATTCGATACTTATTAATCCGTGTGTAAAAACTTCTGAAGCGATGCTTCCTGTCTTTGTTGATTGGTTTAGAGACTTAAAATCAAAAGCCGATAATTTTGAGAAAAAAGAAGAAGAGTCATCTGAAAATATTGGATAGATAACATTCTGATTTTCACTTTTAAACTTTAATTATACTAAAATGTTACATGATTTAATCTCTAAATCGTGTAACATTTTTTTTACAAATAGGTCTAACATTATATTCTAAACAAACAATTAAATGAAAAAACTACTTTTTTTAGCATTGCTGTTTTCCACCATTTGGAATTCGAATGCGCAAACCAATCCGATTTTAGATCGTGAACTATTTTTTGGTAATCCAGAAATTACGGCAGGACAGCTAAGCCCTGATGGACAATGGATTTCATTCCTGAAAGAATACGAAGGTATCATGAACATTTGGGTAAAAAAATTCAATGAGCCTTTTGAAAAGGCAAGACCATTAACTGACAGTAAAAGACCTATGAATGGTTATTTTTGGTCAGAAGACGGAAAATATATCTTGTATATAAAAGACAAAAGTGGAGAAGAAAACATGAATATTTTTGTTGTAAACCCAACAGATGTTGTTGCTACAGGAGTTCCTGAATCTAGAAACATTACGCCATTAAAAGATATAACTGCAAGAATAGACTTAGTTAGTAAAAAGGATTCTGATTTACTTTATGTTAGCCTAAACGACAGAGACAAAGCTTGGCACGACTTATATTCGTTAAAAATATCAACTGGGGAGTTGAAAAAAATTTACGAAAACACGGAAAGAATTACTGGTTATGATTTTGATTGGGATGAAAAACTAAGGGTTTTAAGCAAAACTGACGAGAAAGGAAACAGCATCATGTATCGAATTGACCCGGGAAATAAGTTAGAGCCAATATATGATTTTTCAGTAAATGAGTCAGCTCATATTACTTCTTGGAGTAAAGACAACAAACAAGCCTATCTAGTGACAAACAAAGGCGATTTAAACCTATCAACACTTTATCTATTAGATCTTGCTACTAAAAAAATGACTTTGGTTGAAAGTGATCCATTAAACAAAGTTGATTTCGGTGGTTTATCAGTAAGTGATTTAACTAAAGAAGTGATTTCGACTTCTTATACTGAAAATAAAATCAGAAGATATTGGAAAAACAAAACTTGGGAAGGGAATTATAACTTCTTAACTGCTAAATTTCCAAATAGAGAAATTGGTTTTTCAAGTGTATCTAAAGACGAAAAGAAAATGCTAATTACAACCTATGGTGATAAATATGCATCAGATGTGTATTATTTTAATACCGAAACTAAAGAATTAGTATTTCAATACACCCCAAGACCAAAATTAAAAGAAGTAGAACAGTATTTGGCACCAATGACTCCTATTACTTATAAAAGTAGTGATGGTTTAGAAATCCCTGCATACTTAACAGTTCCTGTAGGTAGTAAAGGAAAAAATCTTCCTGTAATTATACTGGTCCACGGCGGACCTAAAGGACCTAGAGACAATTGGGGATACAACTCTATAGCACAATTTTTAGCGAATAGAGGTTATGCTGTAATGCAACCTAACTTTAGAGCTAGTGGTGGTTATGGAAAGAAATTCTTAAATGCTGGAGATTTACAATGGGGTAAATTAATGCAAGATGATATTACTTGGGGAGTAAAACACCTTATCAAAAAAGGAATAGCTGATAAAAACAAAGTAGCTATTATGGGTGGTAGTTATGGTGGCTATGCCACTCTTGCTGGTCTTGCCTTTACACCTGATGTTTATGCTTGTGGAGTGGATATCGTAGGACCATCGAATATTTTTACTCTCTTGGAAAGTGTACCAGCGTATTGGGAAGCATTCAGAGCATCTTTATACAAAATGACTGGAGATCCAAGTACAGAAGACGGTAAAAAAAGAATTCAGGAAGCCAGCCCATTATTTAGTGCAAATAATATTGTGAAACCATTATTAATTATTCAAGGAGCTAATGACCCAAGAGTAAAACAGGCAGAAGCAGATCAAATTGTAGTGGCTTTGAGAGACAAAGGGAAACAAGTTGGATACTTATTAGCCAATGACGAAGGACACGGCTTCCGTAAGCCTGTAAACAACATGGCCATGTATGCAGAAACCGAAAAATTCTTAGCCGGAGTTTTAGGTGGAAGATACCAAAAAGAAATGCCTGAAAATGTAGCCAAACGATTAGAAGAAATACGAGTTGATGTAGCTAAAGTTAAATACGAAGCTAAACAATAACAATTTTTTAATTACGTTTGATACAATATAAAAACCGCGATCATATTAATGATCGCGGTTTTTTATTTTTAATTGAACTTATTATTTAAGTTCCTTGATGGCACTTTTTTCAATCCAGCCTTCTTTCAAATCTAACAATTGAATTTTTTTGTAGTGGTTCAAGCTTTCCAAAACATATACCTTTGTTCCAGCATGTAATACAAAAGCGTCTTGTGAAGAAGCATTCGGTTCGCTTTTTACGGAAGTCACTTCAGCAAAAACGACAGCTGGTTTTTCATTATGAATTCGGTTTTGCTCAAAAAAGCCGGCCATTACACTTATCAAAACAAGAAAGAGCAACAATATCATTCCTAAAAAGAAAATACGCTTTAAACCCGTTGTATTTGAAAAGTAATACCCTATAAAACTCAACAAAAACAATAGCGCTAAAACGATAGCAATATAAGCCCAAGTGTCGTAATGAAAATTAGAAGTGAAATCCTGAATAATTTTGGCAAAGCCTACTTTAGGCACTTCGGTAATATCATCAATGGTCATTTTCTGAGCAAATGACAAATTGTTTTGAATTTCGGTATCATTTGGATTCAATAACAACGCTTTTTCAAAATTGAAAATAGCCGGTGCCACCTTATTTAGTTTGTAATAAGAATTCCCTAAATTAAAATACAACTCTGCCGATTGTTGTCCTGATTTTACAACACTTTCATAAGAAGAAATAGCTTCTTCGTATTTCCCTTTTTGGTACAAAGCATTTCCTTTTTCAAAGGCGGATTGTGCCCAAAAAATTTGAGTGAATAATAAGAATAGATATAGTACGTTTTTCATTTTTTTTATTTTTGCCACTAAGGCTCTAAGACGCTAAGGGGTTATTCTCTTTGTGGCTTAGTAACTTTGTGGCTATAAATTAAATCTGTTTTTCTAATTCCGAAATTATCGCAACAGCTTTGTCGTAATCTTGCTGAATGGAAACACTCGTGGATGGCGCATATCTGGCCAATTCGCAGTTTTCTGTCAAAGCAATAAAACTGTTTACTGATTCTGGATTGGCATTTCGAGACAATAGAATTTCTGAGATCTTGTCTTTACTCATTTCCGAAGTTTCAATATGCAATTTGGCTTTCAAGAAATTATGCATTGCTTTTTCCAATGCAATATAAAACGGCTCTTTGTTATCGATTTGTTTATTAGCTTCCGATAAATATTTTTTCGCTAATTTATTGGATAATTTAATTCTGTTTCCAACAATGTCGCTATCGATAGCTTCTTTTTTCTTGCGAATGACCATGATTATTGGAATCAATAAAAAGGGCAAAAACAACAACCCGTAGAATAACCCTGAGCCTAAAAAGTCGGTCGTTTTAATATCAGCCAAAGTCGTTTTTAGCTTAATAAACCCGAAAATAGCATTGGAAGCGACTTTGGTTTTATTTGAATTATTAGCAGCCACACCGTCATTATTAGCAGCAACTGGACCATCAAGCACTTCGATATTGATTTCATCCGAAGAAATCGTTTTATACGTTTTGCTACCTAAATCGAAATATGAAAATGTTAATGGTTGTATTGGATAATTGCCTTTAAACTGAGGAATAATGGTGTATGAATCCGAA
>JASLID010000113.1 GCA_030153045.1 Flavobacterium sp. | reverse complement strand
TTTTCCTTTGCCATGTTTGCTTTAGGATTGATGATTGGACATGTAATGCCGTGGTTGCCCAAAGATGATTATGGTGCTTTTTCACTATTTAATTATGTTTGGCCGTTTTTGACTATTGCGTTGCCTAATATTTTCTTTTGTGTTTCCATTTTAGCAGGTTTGGCCTGGATGACAAGAAATAAACTGATGATCTATGTTGGTGGTTTGTTCATTTTTATACTATATGTTGTTGGTTCTTTATTTTCTAATTCGCCTGTATTTGCAGGCGCATCGCCAGCTTCTTCTGAATCGATGTCGTTAGTCGCAAAATTAGATCCGTTCGGGTTGGCTGCATTTTTTGAACAAAGCAGGTATTGGACTGCTTTCGATCGAAACACCAACAATATTATGCTGATTGATAATTTCCTGTTCAACCGTATTTTGCTGTTAACGATATCGTTTGTGGTATTATTTTTTTCGTATCGATTGTTTTCTTTCCGAAAAATGAAAGCCAGAAAGCTGAAAAAAGAAAAAATTATTGCTTCGGAATTGGTAGTTTCAAAATTCACAAAACTTCAGAACATCGAATTTCAAACGCTAAAACACAACATCGAAGTTTTAAAAAGTTTTGTTAAAATTGACGTATCGCTTATCATTAAAGGAATTCCTTTTCTATTGATTGTAATATTATTGGGCGGATTGCTCATCATCGAAATTAAAGACGAAATTAATGGAGGCATGAGAATGGCTGAAAGCATTACCACGACAGGATTAATGATTACTACCATCATGGACAGGCTGCCTTTTGTCATGATTTTGATTATGCTTTTTTATAGTAATGAGTTGGTATGGAGAAGTGATTCTGTTCGATTTGAAATGCTTGAAAACGTGACACCTTACAACCAAAGCATACTTTTTGTTTCGAAATTGATTTCGCTTTCGATTGTTCCTTTCTTATTAATAGCAATGGGTATTCTGATTGGTGTTTCTTTTCAGATGATCAAAGGAAATGCGCCAATAGAAACCGGATTGTATCTGTCATTATTCTATTTTATTGGATTGCCAATGGTACTCATTGCGTCGTTAATTTTAACCATTCAAACGATGGTTCAAAATCGATACATCGGATTAATTTTAGCTACAATAATCACGCTTTTGTTCTGTACAAGTGTTGGCGGAATGGTGGGTATAAATTACCCGTTATTTCGTTTTGCTGAAATTTTGAAAGTAGAATATTTCGATTTGAATGGCTTTGGAAAATACGCTTTTTCATTCCATATTAAAATGTTGTATTGTATTGGAATTGGATTGATTATGCTATTTTTTAGCGGAATTTCATCTAAAACGAATAGTTTTTCAATTAAAAACACCTTAAAACTGCCGAAAGTGAATTTTATGCAAAAAGGCATTTTAGCTTTAGGTGGATTGTTTTTGATGAGTTTTGGAAGCTATATTTTTTACGAAACCAATATTAAAAGCCCATATGTAACCAAAGAAGACCAACAAGATTGGAGTCAGCAATACGAAACAAAATATAGAAAATTTGAAACATTGAATCAGCCTTCAATTGTTTCGCTAAAAACCAATATCGATTTATTTCCGGAAAGCAATAGTTATAAGGTAAAAGGAAGCTATAAATTGGTAAACAACTCTGAAGATCCTATCGATAGTTTACTGTTGTACATTGATGAAAATATAAAATTGGTTTCCATTGCCATTCCTAATTCAAAATTGATGCAAAGCGATGCTCATTTCGGACATTATTGGTACAAATTAGATAAAAAGCTGCAGCCAAAAGAAGAACTAACAATCGATTTTTCGTTTACTTCTTCCTGGTCGCCTTTTAAAGGACACACGGCTTTCAATTCTATAATTGACAACGGTTCATTTATGAGAATCAGCCGCTATTATCCAAGATTGGGTTATCAGACCGGCAATCAGCTTGACGATGAAAATGAAAGAACAAAAAGAAAAATGCAACCACTGGCACCACTTAAAAAACTGGAAGATCCTATTGTTGTTCCGTATGATTTTATTGACTTTGAAGTGGTTGTTTCCACTTCCGGAGACCAAATTGCTATTGGCTCCGGAGATTTGATAAAACAATGGAAATCGAATAACAGAAATTATTTTCATTATAAAATGGATAGTAAAATTCCATTCCGATTTGCCTTTTCATCAGCAAGATATGAAGTAAAAAAAGAAATTTACAAAGGCATTCCAATTGAGATTTATTACGACAAACGCCATCACAGGAATGTTGATGAAATCATTCATGCTACAAAAAAAACCTTGGATTATTGCCAACAGCATTTCGGCAAATACCCACATAAAGTCATCCGATATGCCGAGATTTCTTCTTTTGTCAATGGATTTGCAGCGACAGCTTATCCGGGAACGATTTATATGAAGGAGAACTTTGGCTTTTACAGCGACATTAGCAGAGGCGATAAAGAAGATGTGATCAATCAGCTGGCGGGGCATGAATTATCTCATCAATGGTGGGGAAATTCAAAAATAAGCCCTGAAGAGAAAGAAGGTGGCGCTATTTTAACTGAAACATTAGCCCAATATACTGAATTGATGCTTTATGAAAGGCGACATGGCCGTGAACGCGCTTTGGAAACGGTTAAAGTGCATTTGGATTTGTACTTAAGCAACAGAAGTTTTGATCTGGAAACGCCTTTGTACAAAACAACATACGACACACCTCATTTGCAGTACAATAAGGGAATGGTGATTATGCATCAGTTGCGTTTGCTAATTGGTGAATCAAATGTGAACAAAGCTTTGAAAGCATTGAACGAAAAATATGCTTTTCCAAATGAACCCGCTGATTCTCAGGATTTAATTGATGAAATTTATAAGGTTACTCCAATGGAACTGCATTCAAGAATTGATGAAATGTTCAAGCAGATTATTACATATTCTTCCAAAGTGGAATCGGTAAGCAGTAAAAAGATTTCAAATCAAAGATATGAAGTTACTTTCGATGTCAGCAGTTCTAAATTCAGTGAAGACAGTAAAGGAAAACGCAGATTGATTCCTAACGATGCTACAATCGACATCGGTATTTACGATGAAAACGATAAATTATCAATTCAGGAATTTCAAATTAAAAACAATAAGGTGAAAGGTAAAATGATTGTTTCCGGAAAGCCAAACGTAATCAGTGTTGATCCAAATATCAAAAAAATGGATACTTTTTTAGAAGATAATGAAAAAGACATCAATTAAAAAGAAATAGAAAGTTATTTGACATTTGTCAAGATATATTTTCTATATTTTGACAAATGTCTTAACCATTAGAAGGCATAAAAAATATATTTGCGAAAAATATAATATGTTGATATGTAATATTTTGTATCATTGTATTCCCAAAAACCATGAAATAATGAAAACAAAATTACACCGTTTTATACTGTTAATTGTTGTGTTTAATCTAACCGCTTACGCACAAAATCCTCAAAAAAATATTTTGTTTGTTGGAAATAGTATTACCTATTTTAATGATATGCCCATTTTATTCCAAGACATTGCCAACAGTAAAGGTAAAAATGTGGTTACCCAAATGTATGCTCCCGGCGGAACCGGTTTTGTGAATCATGTAGTGGATGATAATGTTTATAGTTTATTCCGAAATACAGCATGGGATGCCGTAGTTCTTCAACCTGGAACCGGAGAATCTGCTGGTGCTTCATGGCCAGTTAATACAACCATTGAAAGAGGTCAAATTTTGATTGACTCGATTAAAAAATACAGTCCTTGTGCTAAGGTTTTATTATATGAAATTCCTTACGGTGTACCTTCACCTGAAACATACAACACGTATTTTAGAATACAGACACAAATGAGGGATTCGATAACTAAAATGGCCGATAATCTTCATATTTCTTTTGTCCCAGCAGGTGAATGTACCCGAATGCATTATACAGCGCAACAAGATTTATTGTTGCATGGTAGCTACAACGATGTTCATCCTAATTTAAATGGTTCTTACTTAGTTGCTTCCGCTATGTTTGCCACGATATTTCAAGAACCGGTTACCGGAACAACTTCTTATGGAGGAGTGCCACAAGCTACGGCTGAATATTTTCACGGAATTGTAGATCAGATTGTTTTACCTAATAAACCGCAATGGCGTATCAATACCTTTGATCTATATTCCAATTTCAATTATGTTGTAAATGCCAATTCGGTTAATTTTACCAATACTTCTGCTAATTTTACTTCGTTTGAATGGGATTTTGGTGATGGAACAACTTCAACAGAAGCTAATCCAACGCATATTTTTAGTTCAGGCGGAATCAAAACCATTACATTGAAAGCCATTCGCAATGATTGCGAAGAAATTATAATAAAACAGATTGATTTAGGCGTTTTAGGAATTTCAGACTTTCAAAAGAATAACTTTTCCATCTATCCAAACCCAGCCAATTCAACTGTAAGTATTTCCAATGCTGACGGATCAGGTATTAAAATTGTAAATTCAATCGGTCAGGAAATCTATGTTAACTCTGAAAAGAAAACGGATTGGAAGATTAATGTTTCAGACTTCTCCAACGGATTGTATTTTATTATTTTTGATAACCAGTCTGTACATAAGTTTGTTAAAAACTAAAATGCAAAAGATTTATGAAAGATATTCATTGAATAAAAAGCATTAAAAACATCTAAAATCAAGTAGAATTTAATGAAAGATCAAAAAAAATGACAATTAAGTAAAAATAAATTTTGTAGAACAAAAAAAACTTTCTACGTTTGTACCGTTCAAAAAGAACAAAATTATGACAAACCAAGTTTTAAATATGATGATGTGTATGTGCTGCTCAGATAATGAGGGGTTATTTGCTATTCGTTAATGTTTTAAACCATTATACATATTTGCAAAACTCCTCAAGAAATTGAGGAGTTTTTTTTTACACAAAATTTAAATAATACTAAAAATACACAAATGAATACAATAACGGTAATATCGACAATTATAACATCTGCAGCTTGTATGATGATGATGTGTTGTATGCGAAACTTCGCAAGAGGCCGTCTATCTTATTATTTGATGTAAAATAATAGTATAACCAAACGTAAGCCTCTTGATTTCAAGGGGCTTTTTTTATGTCCAAACTCAAAATAATCTCACAAAAAGTATTTAAAAATGAATGAAAGTATCATAAAAGAACTGAAACAAAATCAGAACATTCGGGAGAATTTAAAATTTTTAGCCGAAAAGGCTGATGGTAAAATTGTGTTTTCTACCAGTTTTGGTATTGAAGACCAGATAATAACCGATGCGATTTTTTCTCAAAAACTCTCTGCTATTGATGTGTTTACATTAGATACTGGTAGATTGTTTCAGGAAACCTATGCGACTTGGGACAAAACCCAACTTCTATACCAACAGAAAATAAATGCCTTTTATCCTGACACCCAAAAACTACAAGAATTTATCAGCGAAAAAGGAATTAACCCTTTTTACGAAAGCACCGACTTGAGAAGAGATTGTTGTCATATCCGAAAAGTGGAGCCGTTACAAAGAGCTTTAGATGGTGTAAAAGTTTGGATAACTGGATTAAGAGCGGAACATTCTCCCAATAGAAATGAACTTGAAATTATTCAATGGGACGAGCAATATCAACTATATAAATACAGTCCGCTTCTGCATTGGACAACTGAAGAGGTTAAGAAATATGTATCCAAAAAAGGAATCCCATATAACATTTTACACAGCAAAGGATTTATCAGTATTGGATGTGCCCCATGTACCAGAGCGGTTAAGGAAGGCGAAGATTTTAGAGCAGGACGATGGTGGTGGGAAGACACTTCCAAAAAAGAATGCGGATTACACAGTTAATAAATTTAAAAGCATAAAACCAAATAATATGAGCAATTCAACACATTACTTAAACCAATTAGAAGACGAAGCCATTTACATTCTTCGCGAAACGGCAGCGCAATTCGAGAAACCAGCCTTGTTATTTTCTGGAGGAAAAGACTCGATTGTATTAGTGCATTTGGCTTTGAAAGCCTTCCGCCCTGGTAAATTTCCGTTCCCGTTAGTGCATATTGATACAGGGCATAATTTTCCGGAGGCCATTGCTTTCAGAGATTATTTGACCAACAAAATCGGAGAAAAACTAATTGTTGCTTCCGTGGAAGACAGTATTAAAAAATACAATTTGAAAGAAACACAAGGAAGATTTCCGTCTAGAAACGCCTTACAAACGTATGCGCTTTTAGATGCTATTCAGGAAAATGAGTTCGATGCTTGTATAGGCGGTGCCCGTCGTGATGAGGAAAAGGCTAGAGCCAAAGAACGTATTTTTTCAGTTCGTGACGATTTTGGTCAATGGGATCCAAAACTACAACGTCCTGAATTGTGGGACATTCTAAATGGAAAAGTAGCAAAAGGACACAATGTTCGTGTTTTTCCTATCAGCAACTGGACCGAATTAGACGTTTGGAATTACATTCAAAAGTACAACATCGAATTGCCCAACCTGTATTTTGCTCATGACAGAGAATGTATTGTACATCATGACAAATTAGTAGCAACTTCCGAATTTATTCAGCCCTTATCAACTGATGAAGTAGTTGTTGAAAAAGTACGTTACCGAACCGTTGGCGACATGACATGTACCGCTGCAGTTCCTTCTGAAGCAGCTACCATTCAGGATATTATTGATGATATCATTCAAACCAGAGTTAGTGAAAGAGGGCAAACCAGATTAGACGACCAACTCTCAGAAGCCGCCATGGAAGACCGTAAAAAGCAAGGATATTTTTAGGATTCTCGAATAAACAAATACACACATAAACGAATTAACAGTAAAATGAACACATTAAAATTTATAACAGCAGGAAATGTAGACGACGGGAAAAGCACTTTAATAGGACGCTTACTCTATGATTCTGATAGTATTCACACCGATCAATTGGGGATTTTGCAAAAACAAACCAAACAGGAAGGCGTTGATATTGATTTGTCATTAATCACAGACGGGCTACGTGCCGAACGAGAACAAGGTATTACTATTGATGTAGCGTACAAATATTTTTCGACCAAAAAGAGAAAATTCATCATTGCTGATGCACCGGGACATGAACAATACACTCGAAATATGATAACTGGAGCTTCCAATTCCGATTTGATTATCATTCTTGTGGACGCCCGAAAAGGAATCACCACTCAAACCAAAAGACACGCCAGTATTGGTTCTCTAATTGGAATTAAAAAAGCCATTATTGCCATCAATAAAATTGATTTAGTGGAATATTCTGAGGCTGTTTTCAATGGTATAAAGAATGACTTCGAAGATTTAAAAAGCAATCTGAATTTCGATGAGATTGTCTACATCCCAATTAGCGCTTTGGAAGGAGACAATATCGTTGACAAATCAACTAAAACGCCATGGTTCGAAGGAGATACATTATTGAAAACTTTAGAATACATCGAAATTCCGTCCACCGAAAATTTAGCTTCCCGTTTTCAAGTGC
Organism: Flavobacterium sp.; assembly: GCA_030153045.1. Taxonomy (GTDB): domain Bacteria; phylum Bacteroidota; class Bacteroidia; order Flavobacteriales; family Flavobacteriaceae; genus Flavobacterium. The sequence goes on along the minus strand of JASLID010000113.1, from coordinate 1,958 downwards.
AATGGGTTATTCGTCCTAAAGATGAAGAAAATCACGATTACAGAGGCTACGCCGGACAAGTTTTGAGTGGAACGTATCAGGAAGGAGATAAGGTGAAAATTTTGCCTTCTGGAATTGAAACTACAATTCTTAAAATTGAAAAACATCAAGAAACCATTGATAAAGCCATAGCTGGAGAAAATATTGTTTTGCATTTGGCCGAAAACATCGACATCAGTCGTGGGGATAGCATTGTGAAAATTGATGAACTGCCTATTTCTTCCAATGACTTAAAAACTTGGGTTTCCTGGTTGGATAACACGTCGTTGCAAATTGGTAAAACCTACATTTTGCAACACCGTTTTAGAAAAGTGCGTGTCAAAATCCAATCGATTGATAAGAAATGGGACAGCAACGAATGGCAGTTTAGTGAAACCAACGAAATCAAACTAAACGACATCGGACAAATTTCATTAAAATCAAATCAGCCGTTATTTTTTGATGCTTTTTCTGAAAATTCCAAAAGCGGAAATGCCATTCTAATTGATGAAACAACTCATAATACAGTCGGAGCACTACTGTTTTTATCCTAAGAAATATGGAACATCCAATATACATAAAGAACAATTCAAAAGTCAAAAAGCTACCTGATAAAGCAAAAACGGAAGCATGGGTAGAAGAAGTGTTTTATTGGCTTTTCTCGATAGGCGAGCGGTATGCCCATTATGATTACTTCTTGAGAAAAGAAGCCCAGCTTAAAAATGAGTTGGCAGAATTATTAGAAAACGTTCTTACAGAAAATGAAAATGCAGAAGAAAAAGCAAGTCTTTTTTTCAATGCGCTGGAAAGTATTCACGGGCAATTAGAATCCGATTTGGAAGCGGTTTTTCAATTTGATCCAGCGGCCAAATCCCGAAGTGAAGTTTTGGTGGCCTATCCTGGTTTTTTTGCGATTGCTGTTTACCGACTGTCGCATCAGCTTTGGAAAAGCAATATCCCCATTTTGCCACGTTTGATTTCGGAATATGTGCATAGCAAAACGGGAATCGACATTCATCCGGGAGCACAAATAGGAGAGCGTTTTTTTATCGATCATGGCACTGGAATCGTAATTGGTGAAACTTCCACAATTGGAAATGATGTAAAAATCTATCAAGGAGTAACACTCGGAGCATTGACCGTTAGTAAAGACAAAGCCAAAGTAAAGCGCCATCCCACGATTGGAAACAATGTAACCATTTATGCGAACGCTACTATATTGGGAGGAAATACAATAATTGGTGATTCTGCAGTGATTGGAGGAAATGTTTGGATTACACAATCTATTCCGGCAAAATCATTAGTATATCACAAAAGTGAAATTATAATTAAAAACAAGGCAGAATTTCCTGAACCGTTAAATTTTGTCATATAAATACAAATAACTAATAAACACATAGCGAAAATGAAAGCAACAAATATTTTAGAAACCATCGGAAATACACCGATTGTTAAGATTAATAAACTCTTCGGAGCCAAAAAAAATGTATGGATTAAATTAGAAAGAACAAATCCTGGAAACAGCATCAAAGACCGAATTGCATTGGCGATGATTGAAGATGCCGAACGCAAAGGATTGCTAAATCCAGACAGTGTAATCATTGAGCCAACATCCGGAAATACCGGAATTGGATTGGCTTTGGTAGCTGCTGTCAAAGGATACAAAGTAATCTTGGTAATGCCAGAATCGATGAGTGTCGAGCGTAGAAAATTAATGGAAATCTACGGGGCACAATTCGAATTGACACCAAGAGAAAAAGGGATGAAAGGCGCTATCGAAAAAGCCAATGAACTAGTTAGCCAAATTCCAAACGCTTGGTCGCCTCAACAGTTTGATAATCCTGCCAACGTAGAAGTTCACGAAAGAACAACTGCTCAGGAAATTATCGCTGATTTTCCTGAAGGATTAGATTATTTAATAACGGGTGTTGGAACGGGAG
>JASLID010000135.1 GCA_030153045.1 Flavobacterium sp. | reverse complement strand
AGCGTCTTGCCTGTCGTTCCTGGTGTCAAGAAGCCCGGGGAAGATTGGAAGATTTACCAGTCCGAGATCATGGCGGTTGCCGACGTCGCCCGAATGTTCCAGAAAATGGAGCTCGGAATAATCTGTGGGTCAATCAGCCAGAACCTGGAGTGCCTCGACTTCGATGATCCCGACTCTTACCCACGTTGGCGACAGATCGTTGTTGATTCCGGGCTAGAAGACGTCCTGAACCATTGCTACATCCAGAAAACGCCGTCCGGCGGTTGGCACGTCGTCTACCGTTGCGAGTCCAAACCTAGCGGAAACCTCAAGCTCGCGCAGCGCAACAATCCCAAGCGTGACGCCATGATCGAAACCCGTGGCGAAGGTGGATACTTCAAGTGCTACCCGTCGGCAGCGTACAAGCCCCAAAACAAGAACCTAGTAAGTGGGCTCGCGATCCTGACCGACGAACAACACGGCATTTTCCTAGCCGCCGCGTACTCCCTGACTGAATTCGTCACAGAATGCGTTTCAGGGGTCAGCCCTCGCGAGTCCAAGGACACGAATGGCCCGGTAGGTGATTTTAACCAGCGGTTCAGTTGGGCAGACATTTTAGAACCCGTCGGGTGGCTCAGGGGTCAGCAGCGCGGGGAATACCTCCACTGGGCCAGGCCAGGCAAGACGCTTAGGCAAGGAATCGGCGCATCCACCATAGGCGAAGGGGCCGATTCTGTCCTCTGGGTGTTCTCTACCTCGTGCCATCCGCTGGAAGCCGGAAAGAGTTACACCAAGTGGGGAGCGTTGACATTCCTGAACTTTGGAGGCGACTTCCAAGAATCCCGGCGATGGCTCATCAACAATGGCTATGGCGCGCCATCACCACTCTATTTAGCACCGCCGGGGCCAGTCGCTGAGATTAAACATGAATGGGCACCGCCGGGGCCATCCGAACCCGATCTAGGTTATGAACCCGTTCTGCGGTTTGACGAGACCTTTGAACCCGTCGAGCTTGAATACATCATCGAGCCATATCTACCGAAGGGGAAGGGAATTCTCTTAGACGCCGACGGCGGAACGCAGAAAACATGCTTCAGTACGGCCCTTTGCGCATGGCTTGAGAATGGGTACTCACTGTTTGGCACGAAGCCAGATGATAAGCCTGTCAGGGCTCTCTACCTCCACAAGAACGAGGATCCCAGCGAAGAACTCAACACGGTTTACATTGCGAACGGCGGGTCAAAGTCTGGGCTCGCGTTCTGGGGAAAGAACTTTCTCATCACGCCGAAAAAGTGCAAAGAGCTTGCCAGAGTGATTGATGGCGAAGGTATCGGCATATGCGTTCTTGACTGCCTGTTCTACTTTCTCTCTGGCATCCCGGGCTCGGATCGGTTTATGAAAGACCCGATGGCAGCGACCGACGCGCTAGAACCGCTCATGCAGGTTTACGAGGAAACTCACACGACGGGCGTTCATCTTCGCCATACTTCCAAAGGCGTTCTGGGGAAGGACGCGAGCTCTCTTGGAATGGGCACTGTAGGATTTAGAAACCGCCACCGTGGGCAGCTTGTCGCCCGCTATCACCCAGACCGGAAGAACTTCCGAGGGGTCGTCGGAATCTGCGACGAAAAAGGATGCTTGCTCAACGAACGCGGGGAACCCTTTTACTTCCGTCGAGTTGAGAATTCCATCGAACGCGTTGACTCCATCCGTGGTGACGCTTGGGACGACAACTCGGAAAACACCGCGCCCAAGTGGACACAAAAGCAAGTCAACGACTGGCTACAAAGCACGATGGTCAGATACGGCCACACCGCCCACGTTAAAGCGATTCGCGACGACGCCAAGGAAGACGACATTTCAATCGGACAACTCTACATCGCCAAACGCGCCTTAACACTCAAGGACGACACCCTTGCAGACAGACCAGTATGGTTCATGCCCGACCCGTTCGCCTAATCCGTATATGTTCATGCCATGAACATATACACTGACCGATACGCCTATGTTCATGCCATGAACATATACAAATAAAAACCGATTTTCTCCTTCGCTCATCAAATCAATTTGTAGGTTTTTGCAAGAAACCTACCCAGACAAAAATTAAAACCGCGTTTTCCGTCTCTATATTCCATGAACATTGAAAACGCTCTCCTTACTCTTTTAAACTCTAAGAAAGTAAGTAAGGGGAAGCTATTATTTCAGGCTACGCCTTCAATCTTCGGGTTCCCGGGACGGGGACATTCGACCACAAAACAATGGATTCCAACCACTCAAACCCCGATCAGTCGAGTTTTTCTCTGCGAGGCCCGGATGCCTCAAATACGCTAGTTCGATCACTTACCGCCTACTTCATAAGCGAGATGGGAGAATTCGGCATCGCGCATGCCATCCCGCCCCTTGAGGCTTGTGGGATGCTGAGCGAGTCACGGTGTGCCGAAGATGACCGCCCGAGCTACATTCGCCAAACCGTTCTCCAGGTTGCGGACTACCTGGACAAGCACCCGGACGAAGATCACTACGTAATTCATGGCATTCGGATAGATCGCCAAAATGGGCAGCCGATCCTCACGTATGGATACACCTCGGCTTGGAGTACAGACCCTGACGGCATCTTCGGAGAATGGGAACATGCGATTCCTCCCCAGGAGGTACCGCACCCATGACCCACGCCGGTTACTCCAGCGGCAGCGTGGCCATTTGTGGCGCTGGTATTGACATTGGGGCCAAGGATTAGGAAAATGGTCTTTGCGAGCTATCGAATGACGACCACCTAACAACTCACCCCCGGGGCCTCGCGCCGCGTTTTCTGTGTCGCGGTTTTGGTCTGACGGTAGCTCGCACTCTTGATGATTAGCGACAGCCCCGGTGGTGAGAAAGGACAAAAACACACAATGAGGAAATACAAAGTTTCTGGCATCTACGGGGTTTCTGTTCCCATCGGAGAGTTTGAGGCCGACTCGCCCGACGCGGCAATTGCGATGGCTGAAGAATCTGACGACACTGAAAACCAAATCACTCTCTGTCACCAATGCGAAGACGTGACCGGCGACAGCTTGACCCTTGGCGATATGTTCGCGGAGTTGGTGGAGGATGAGGAATGACCATCCCGCCCGAAGGTTTTGAGGTCTGTGAGGCATCGGAGGCGACGGCGTTCCTTTGTCCTTTCGATGAAGGGACGCCAGTCCCCGTGCGTGAAGAAGGATGCAAAGTAAGGCGATTTATCGCGCACGTTAGAAATAATCAGGTGTACTTCCGCGACCCGCAGGTGTGTTTTGCTGTCATCGGATTCAACCAACTCGCCCGGTTCGGCATCGCCCCCATTCGCCCCCTGCGATTAAAGCCAGTCGAGCCGATTGAGATTGAGGGAGTAATCGAGTGTCGCGGAATTGTTTTTGTGAGGCTACCAATGGACTGGGAAGGCCTACACGGTCAGCGCGTTAAGG